>DASUZP010000127.1:0-11863 GCA_036376775.1 Solirubrobacterales bacterium
TTCGGTCGCTCGGAGATGATCGACGCCAACGTCGGCGAAGGGGTGGGGGTCGACCCCTCGCTGTCGGGTACCCGACCGGGCCAGGCGCTCGTCGCCTACCGGGCGATCACCTTCAACTTCAACGGCAACACTTTCTCCAACGCCGTGCAGCTCCGCCCCGGCGACGTGATGGCCGATATCCGGCTGGCGCGGCTCAAAGGCCTGCACTGGGCGCGGATTGGCGCCGTCAACCGCAATCCGGAAGCCTCGATGCGCCCACCCAGCCCGACCAATGGCCCGCAGGTCGCGATCGCCCCCGACGGCGCCGCCGCCGTCGCCTGGCAGGAGCCCGACCAGACTGGTGTGGCGCGGATCTGGCTGCGGCGCGTCTTCGGCACGGCCCTCGGGCTGGTGCTGGAAGCGAGCCCGGCCAGCTGGCAGGGGGCCCCGGTGAGCGCCGACGCCGACGCCCTCTCGCTTGGGGTGAGCCCGCTCGGGCAGGTCGGGGTCGCGTCGCGCATCGCCGTTGCTGCGGGCTCGACGCTCAGCGGCCGCCTGCTCTACAACTCGCTCCCCTCGACCGACGCGCTCGGCGCCGCGAAGCTCAACGGCGCCGTGCTCGCCGACGGCGGCGCGCCGGTCGGCGGCAGCGGACCGCCGGACGTCGCGGTCAGCGACGAAGGTGGGGCCGAAGGCTCGCTGCGCCTCGGTTTTCTCGCCGGCACCCAGCCGCAGCTGATCGGCCTCGACGGCTCCGGGGCGTTGAGGGGCCTGCCCGTGCTCGAAGCTCCCCCGGCGCTGCCGGGCAGCGCGCCCGTGACCGCGATCGGTCCCGGTAGCGGCGGCCTGCTGGCTTACGCGTCGGTCGATGCTGCCGGGCGCCCAGGTGTGGAGATCCACCAGGAAGCCGCCTCGGGCGCGATCCAGACCGGCCTGATCTCCGGTCCCCAGGGCGGTCCCGTATCCGAGCTGGCGATCGGGCGCGCGGGCAGCGGCGACGCGCTGATCGCCTTCCGCCAGGGCGAACCGGGGCACTTCCAGATAGTCGCCGAGCGGGTCAGCGCGCCGCCCGCTGCCTTTGCCGTCGAAGTGCCCTCCGGTTGGATCAGGCCAGGTCTCGCCCGGCTCCGCTGGCAGGTGGCGCGCAGCGCGGTCGGCGGCGTCGCCTACTCCGTGCTGCTCAACGGCCGGGCGGTGGCTCGCGACCTCCGCCGCCGCGCCTTCCGCCTGCATCCCGGCCAGCTCGGCGACGGCGTCCAGCAAGTGCGGGTGATGGCCACCGACTTGCTCGGCGAGCAGCTCCTCAGCAAGCCCGCCAAGCTGCGCGTCGACGGCGAGGCGCCGCTCGTGCAGGTGGAGAGCGGCAAGGAGCAGCGCGTCGCGGTGCGGATCCGCGACCCCGATTCGGGCCTGAAGGCGCGGGCGACCGCCGTTCGCTTCGGCGACGGAGAAGGGGAGCGGGGTGGCGCCGGCTTTCGCCATGCCTACCAGCGGCCCGGCCACTACACGGTCACGGTCCGCGCCGCCGATCGTGCCGGCAACCGCCTGCGGCGGCACTTCGAGGTGAGCGTCGGGTGAAGGCGCTCGCCGGCATCGCGGCGGTGCTGCCTTTGCTCGGCGTGGCCCTGATCGCCGTCCCGCCGGCGAGCGCCGAACTCGGCCAGATCGGCCTGCTCTCCAAGAACGCGGTCGAGCAGGCCGAAGAGGCGACCGCACCGGCCATCTCCGCCGACGGTCGCTACGTCGCCTTCCAGGCGGCGATCAGCGGCCAGAAGGGCATCTTCCGCGAGGATCTCTCGAGCGGCGCGCTGGCCCCGGTGGTGGTCGGCAGCGCCTACGAAGCGAGCGCGCCCGGCGCAGACGCGAGCGCTCCCTCAATCTCCGCCGACGGTCGCTACGTCAGCTTCACCACCAGAACGCCGCTCGACCCGGTCGACGACACGCAGGCGCAGTCGAGCGACGTCTACGTCGCCGACATGGCCCCTTCTCCGCCCACCTACGAGCTCGCCTCGGCGCTCGATGGCTGCGATCCGGCGGCCTCAGCCGCCCCCTGTGGCCTCACCTACGAAGGGGACGGCGGCGCACAGGCCACCGGCGGCATCGCCTTGAGCGCCGACGGGCGCAAGGTGGCCTTCGTCACCACCGCCCCCTCGGACCTCACCAGCGGCCCCGGGGGCAGCACGGCGGGGACGCAGACTCCGGCCGGGCAGGTGCTGCTGCGCGACCTGGATACCCGCCGCACCACGCTGGTCAGCGCCGTCCGCGAAGCGGCAACGGGGAAGATGAGCGACCCGGCGCTTCCGGTGCCGGGAGGAGCCCTGATCGACAAGCCGCAGCTCGCCGGTCTGAAGGGGGCGGCGCTGAGCGCCGACGGCACCACCGTCGCCTGGCTCGGCGCTCACCTGCCGGTGCAGGTGCCGCTGTTGGCAGACGAGGCGACGACGATCGGGAAACTCGATGCCACCGGCTCCCAGCCCTATGACGAGCCGCTCTGGCGCCGCGTAGCCGACGGACCGGAAGCGCCGACGCGGCGGATCGTCGGCGGCGGGGATCCACTTGCCCCGGGCTGTCCGGGCACGAGCGGCACGCTGGCCGAACCGGCCTGCCGGGGACCGTTCCCGGACATCGCCGCGAAGAACCCCGATCTCAACTCGGCCAGCGGCTGGCTCGGCGTGGGGGGGATCGACGGGGTGCCGCGGCTCAGCGCCGACGGTCGCACCGTCGCCCTGATCGGCAACCCGACCGAAGCGACCAACGTCTTCCTCGTCGACATGGCCCCCGGCCTCAGCAGGCGGGCGGCGCTGCGCCGGCTCACCAGGGAGATCCCCGCCGATCCCTTCAATCCCGCCGCTGGGGTCAACGTCGAACCCTTCATCCCCTTCAACGGCCACGTCTACGGCTTCGCGCTCTCCGCCGACGGGAGACGCATCGCCTTCGCTACCGCCCGCCAGCGTTTTCCGCTCGCGCCGCCCAACCTCGTCGGCACTCCCCCCAGCACGATAGGCCTGGTCGAGCTGTACCTGATCGACCTCGACGGCGAAACGCTGCGCCGCGTGACGCACGGGTTCGGCGGCGTCGGCGAGGCCTCGAGCGGCTCGGCGGCAAGCGGCGCCGGCGCGGCGTTGCCCTCCTTCGACCGCACGGGAAGCCTGATCGCCTTCGCCTCGACCGCATCGAACCTGGTCGAAGGGGATGGCAACGAAGCCGGCGACGTCTTCCTGGCCACCGACAACCTGGCCCGACCGGGGGGAGCGCAGCAGTCGATCTCCCCGGGGCCGCGATTGCGCCCTCTCAAGCAGCGCTGGCGCCTCGCCCTGAGGGCCTTCTCGCTGCCCACCGGTCGCGTCCGCCTGGTTGCGATCGTACCCGGCGCCGGCAGGCTCAGGGCGCGGACCACGGCCTCGCTCGAGGGGGTGCGCGACCTCGGCGGCGGCCGGGCCAGGGCCCGGCGCAGCGGCAGGCTGGAGCTGGTCCTGCGCCTGCCCAAGCAGCTCCGCGCGCTGGCCCACCGTCGCGAAGGTCTCTACGCGACCACCCGGGTCAGCTTCCGTCACCAGGGTCGCCGGGTCCTGCGCGCGCAGCTCCAGGTGCGGTTTCTCGTCCATCCGGCGAAGCAGGCGGACGGGCACCGATGAGGCGTGCCGTCGCACTGTTGGCGCTGCTGGGTGTCTGTGTTGTCGCGCCTACGGCCGAGGGAGCCGAGTGGCGCTCCCAGCAGCCGGTGACCGGCGGGATCGGCGTGCCGGTGCCGCTGGGGGAAGTGGGCGACGTCGAGTTCTGGGCGCCAAACCGTGGGATGCTGATCACTGCCGGCAACGACGGGGTCCCAGCCGGCCTCTTCGCCTACGACGGCACCGGCTGGTACCGCTACTCGACCGTCTGCGGCGGTCACGAAGGCCGCATCGCCTGGGCCGGTCCAGGCGAGTTCTGGACGATCTCCGATCAGCAGATCGGTCAGGAAACCGGCGCTCCGCCCGCCCGGCACATCTCCCTCTGCCATTTCAAGGACGGGCAGGTCGTTGCCTCTTACGGCGAGCCGCTCGGCCTGTCGAGCTCCTACCTGCCGATGAGCGCCGCCGCCTGCGCGGGTCCCGACGATTGTTGGTTCGGCGGCGAACGGCTGTCGGGCGATGTCAACGAGGGCGCCTTTCACCTGCACTGGGACGGCGGGTCGTTGACGGCGCGGCCGTCCCTGACCGAACCGGAACCCGAAGTCGGCGACCCGGGGCGTTCGGTGGTCAGCCTTGTCCGCTACGGGGGACGCTTCTACGAGAGCGTCGCGGTGCGGGAAGGCGACGTCGCCCCCGGCGAGCCGGCCTCCCAGCCCTTTTTCCTGCATCAGATCGTTCCCAGCACAAGCCCGTTTGCGCCGCTGCCCGTGCACGGGATGATCGAATACGGCGATGCGGGGGCGATTCCAGAGGAACTGGAAGGCTTCCAGCTGAGCGCCGACGACGGCGAGATGTGGGCGATCTCGGGTGCGCTCAGCGCGCCGGCAAAGGTAGTGGTGCTGCGCAAACCGGGCTCGCAGCCCTTTGCCCCGGTGTCGTTGGTCGACCCAGGCAACGTGCTGGGCACCGGTGACGGCGTCGGTGGCGTCGGCGCCGAGCCCGGCGGCGATGCCTGGGTTGGATTCCGCAGGCCGGGCGAGTTCGAATCGGCGGGCCCGGCGCGTCTCACCCGGATCCATGTCGACGGCACCGTCGATGCCGAAACGGTCCTGCCTTCCGCCGGCGAAGGGATCGGCGACAAGGGCACCGCGGGGCCCATCGCCTGTCCGGCCGCGGGGCAGTGCTGGATGGCGACCTCACGCGGCTGGCTCTTCCATCGCGGTCCCGACCTGCCCCAGGACACCGACCCCGCGCTGCACGTCCTCGTGACCTTCCGGCCGCGCGACGACAGCCTGCCCGTAATAGCGCCCGACTCCCTCCCCGAAGACGATTCCGGAGCCTTCCAGGCCCCGGAAGAAGAACCGCTTCGTGCCGGGGAAGCCGAACCGCTACCGCGCCGGGTGCCGGCGCTGCTCTCCAAGCTGCACCAGCGGATCATCGGCGGCGACCTGCTCGAGCTGACCTTCGTCCTGCGCAGGCGTGCCCACGTACAGCTGATCGCCCGGCGCGAGGGTCAGGTCGTCGCCCAGACGCCGCGTTACACGATGGGCAAGGGGTCGCAGAGCGTGCGCTTGCGACTCGATCCGAAGCGCTGGCCGACCAAGCTCGACCTGCAGGTTCACGCCGTCAAGCAAAAGGGGGGCGGGAAATGAGCGCGGCGCACCCGGGCCGCGCGCTGCTCGCCTTCGCCTGCCTTGCCGCCGCGCTGGTCACGGCGGTCCTCTGGGGGCAGCCGGCGGGCGCCGGCGCCGAAGCCGGGAGCGAACTGGTAGCCGAACCTGCCTTCGGCGCCCCGGCGGCGGCCTTCCTCGGCGCTTCGCCGCAGGAGGCCCCGGGCGAGGTGTGGGCGACCGCGACCCGCGGCGCCACGCTTGCCCGCTACACCGATGCGGGCGGCTGGGAAACGCTGGTGGCACCGCTCGCGTCGGGTGGGGGGCCGATCTCCGAACTCGAATTCATCTCCGGCGCCGCAGCCGGGCGGACCACGCCACGAGGCGGCGTCGTCGTCGCCGCGACCGACGCCGAAGGCCAGCTGGTCGTCGTCCGCGATCCAGGTGGAGACGCCCACGAAGCGCCCGCGCCGGGATCGGCGCTGGTCAGCGGCGAGTCCTTCTTCGGCAGCGAAGACGGCCTGGTCAAACCGCTGCTGGCGGCGTTCGAAGCGAGCGGCGGCCACACCGGCACCTACCTCGCTCCGGCCGCGAGCCCTCCGTCTGCGCAGGAAGCTGTGCTCGCCTTCGACGGCACGGCTTGGTCGCGTGAGCAGATCTGCGTCGGCTTCCTCCCAGCCCCGGGCTGCACCGTCCCCGGCCCCTCCTTCCATGTCCTCGCAATCGACGCCGGGGGCGGCGAGGCGTGGCTGCTGGCGAGCGGTGCGGCGCCGGACGAGGGGCTCGAGCTGTTCCGGCGCGAAGCGAGCGGCGGACCGGGGGGGACGCCGGTCTGGCGCCAGCAGTCCCTGGGCCCGAGCGGCTCTCTCGGCGCGCTCTTCGCGCAGGCCTCGCCGTCCGGCGTGGGCGTCGCGGCGCGCGTCAGCGGTCAGCCCCTCACGGTCAGCGACAAGGGCGTCTGGGTGGACGCCCGCCTGACCAGCGGTGCGCAGAAGTTCGACGCCACCGCCTTCTATGACATCGGCCAGGGGGAGATCGCCGGCTCCTGGTGCGACCTGAGCGCGCCCGCCGGGCTCTGCGCCTTCCCCCTCGGCTCGGACCTGCCCTCGGCCGGGGCTCGCAGCTTCGCCTGGCCCTCGGCCGGGCCGTTCGGGGGGCGGACCATCACCGGGGTCGGGCAGGGCGCGATGCTCAACCTCGAAGGCGACGTCTTTACCCGGATCGCCCTGGCCGGCGGCAACGCCGGCGCCGACGCGGGCGCCGCGCTCAGCGCGCCCGACGAAGGTTGGCTCGGCGACGAAGTGCCGCTGCGCCTCACCCGCAACCCCACGCCGGCGCTGCTGCAGGCGTGGCCGGTCGCCTTCCGCCGTCCGCTCACCGCGGTCGCCCCGGCGCCCGGCGCCGCCGTCGGCGCGCTCGGCACCGAAGCGCTGGCGGTCGGCGTGGGCGGCCAGGCCGCGCGCTACGTGCCGGGCGTCGGCTGGGAACCCGAATTTCTCCTCGGCGCTTCCGGCAAGCGGGCGACCCCGACCCTGCGCGGGGTTGCCTGGCCCGAAGCGGACGAAGCCCACGCCGTCGGCGACGAAGGCGAAATGTGGATCTGGCGGAAGGCGACCGGCCTTTGGGAACCGGATCCCGGAATGCCGTCCAACCTGGTGCGGGGCAACTTCACCGCGATCGCCTTCGACCCCGCCGACTCCACCCGGGGCTTCGCGGTCGGCAAGCAGGGGCTGTTGTTGCGCTACGGGCGCCAGTGGACTCAGGATCCCCTGCCGCAGGGGGTGCCGGCGGAAGCGAACTTCACCTCGGTCGCCTTCGCCGGCGACGAGGCGCTGGTCACCTACAAGTTCCCGGTCAATCGCAACGGCGCCCCCGCCTACACCGGGGGAGTGCTGATCGAAGACGGCTCGGGCTGGCGGATCGACGACGGCGCCCAGACCGCGCTGTCGGGGTCCGTGCCCGAGCGCGTCGCCGGGCTCCCCGACGGGGGTGCGGCGATCGCCTCCGACGGGGAAGGAAGCGGTCAGTCGAACGCCTGGGTGATCGAGCGCGAAGCGCCGGGGGCGCCGTGGACGGTCGCCCCCGGCGGCCCGCTCGGATATCCGGCGGCGCTGGCGGCCGTGCGCGAAGGGGGCAGGGTCCGGGCGGCGGTGTCGGTTGCCGCGGGTCAGGCGCAGGAGGATCTCGGGACCGACGTCTCGCAGGTCTTCAGCCGCCCGCCCGCCGGGCAGCCGTCCTTGCTGACCGAACCCTACCCGCTGCCCGGCGCCGGGCTGGTGGTCCGCCAGACGGGAACCGGATGGCGCGACGAGCAGCACGATGCCCACCCCCTTCCGGCGCGGACGGTGGAGCAGAGCACCTATGACCTCTCCCTGCAGCCCGATCCGATCCTCGCTCTGCTGATGTCCCCCGACGGCAACGAAGGTTGGGCTGTGGGGGGTGTCACCGGCACCTTCGTCACCTTCGGCGGCTCCGCCTCGCAAACGGCAGGGGTGTACCGCTATGGCGCGGCCGCGGCCTCGCCGGCGAATACCTCGACCGCTCCCCTCGCGGGGACGCCGGGAATGGCCAACCTCGCAATCGGCGGCAACGCCCAGTGCGCCGCACCCTGCGCCGACCTCACCGGCACCGGCATCGGCCCCGACCGCTGGTTGAGGCAGGCCGTCGCCGGCGCCGCCGGGATCGGCGGCGTGCAGGCCTTCCTCTACACCGGCTCCGGCGTAGCCGCGGGGGAAGGTGCGAGGCTCGCCAACAGCACCGGCGACCCGGCCTTCAGGCGCGAGGAGGCCGCTTACGCGAAGCGGCTCTCCGCCGCGGCGGGAGCCCTGCCGGTGTTCGCCGCCTCCTCTTCATCGGACCTCGATCGCTCGAGCTCCCTCGCCGCCTTCCAGGCGGCCTTCTCCGGCTACGGGTCGCCGCTCGGCGCGGCGCCGAGCGGCGGCGGGGTATCGCCGCTCTCCGCGACCGGGCCCGGCAAGGCCTACTACTCCTTCGCCTCCGCCGGCCAGAACGGGGTTGTGCGCGTGATCGTGCTCGACTACTCCGCCGACCAGCTCGGCGCGGGCCAGCGCTGCTGGCTCGCCGGCGAGCTCGCCAACGCCGGCGCGGCCGGCAACCCGGCCATCGTCGTCGGCTCTCGCGATCTCACCGGACAGGCGTCCAACGCCGCCACCGATGCCGGCCTGGTCGCCCCGATCCTCGTCGGCTACGCCCCCCAGGGATGCGCGCTGGGGTCGCCGCCCGCGGCCGCTTCCGCTTATTTCTTCGACTACCCCGAACAGAACCGGGCCTTCTCCCTGGTCACGGGTGGTCGCTCGGTGCCCGCCTACGGCAGCGGCACGCTCGGCTATGTCTCGGTGCCGCGCGGGCGCGAAACGGACTTCGTCGGCGCCGGCGGGTTCCTGCTCGCCGCGGTCGACGTAGCTAAGCGCGATCCCGCCACGAACGTCGCCCCTGTCGGCGTGCGCCTGATCCCAAACATCGGCTCGCTGGCGCTCGACGCCGCCGACGGCACCCTGTTGCGCCGCAGCAGCCCGGCTCTCTTCCAGGCTCTGGCGCGGCGGCCGCTTGCCGGCTCGGCCTGCCGCGGCAGCAACGCCCCGACCACCTGCGAAGGGGTATTCCCCGACCCCTACATCCCGATTCCCGCGGAATGCCAGGGGTCGCGCTGCGCCTCCGGCCTCTTCCCCGAATACGCCTTCACCTCCTCCGATCCGGATATCGCCGACTTCGTCGCCCACGATCCGAGCTCGCTCAACCCGCGCAGCGTGCTGCTGGTCCACGACAAGCCGGTGGCCGACTCGAGCTCGGGCCTGCTCTGCGCCTTCAACTCCGGCACGACGACGGTCACGGTCACCGCCGGCGGGCTCTCCTACTCGACCAAGGTGACGGTGCAGGCCGGGACCGCCCAGCGGCCCTGCGGCACTGTCCCGCTCCGACATCGCCCGGCGCAGGCCACCGCCCCGGCCGCACCCGGCGCGCCGCCGGCGCCCGCGCCGGTCCCGAGCTTCCCGCCGGCGCTCACGCCCCCACCGCCCGTGTCGGTGCCAGGGCCCGTACCGCTTTCGCCGCCGCCGGCGCCGGTCCAACCGCCGCCGCCCCCGCCGCCCGCTCCGGTGTTCTTCACGCCGGCGCCGGCTCCGACGCCGCCGGTCCCGATCGTCCCCCCTCCCGGACCCCCCGCCTTCCAGCCGACCCCGCCCTCTGGGACGGCTCCCGTGAGCCAGCCGGTGGAGGAGGAAGAAGAGGAGGTCGAGTACGACACGGTCCAGCAGATGGTCGCCCTCGACCACTCGAGTAGGAACCTGCCGCCTGTCTACGCTCCCGCTCTGGTGTCCCTCTTGGCGATCGGGGCTGCGGTGATCGCCGGCTCGGGTCGCCACCGGGGTCGCCGTCGCCTTGCCTTTCAGAACTCGAATACTCCAGGGAGGAAGAGATGATGAACCACGTCCCCAACTCGATTGCCGCCGGTGCGCGCGACCCCGTCGCCCGCCTCGTCTCCGCCGGGGCCTTCGCCGTCGCCCTGCTCGCCCTGGTCTTTGCGATGGGCGCGAGCTCCCCGGCCGAGCCGCTCGCCCATCAGGGGAAGGGCGCAGCCCAGCAAGCGGCGTTGAAGAAGCTCGCCGCGCGGATCGCGCAGCTGCAGACGCACTGCCCGATCACCAACTCGATCAAGTTCGGCAGCTGGTGCCTGGAAGCGGGGACCCACACGATCCCGGCCGAAGACGTCGGCAAAAACGACTACTTCTACGCCGCCCAGGCCTGCGCCAGGGAAGGCGGTTGGCTGCCCAGTGCGGCGCAGCTGATCGGTGCTGCGCCGAAGGCCGCCCTGCAGAGCACGATCGACGACGACCCGGCCACCTCAGGCACCGAAGAATCGCCCGAAGCGAGGCGCGGGATCAAGGACAAACGCGAGATGACCGGTGACCTGTTCACTGTCGCCGCGGGCCCGGCCGCCGCCGGCTCTGAGGGGGTCACCGCCGGCTCGCGGGGCGTCGGCCAGGTGGGAGAACCCGACCCGGTTCCGGCACCCGCCGACCCCTCGCCGGGCAGCCTCGACTACGTCACCGTCTACGACAACCACAACCACGGCGGCTTCGCCGGCGGCGAGCCGGTCGGGCAGCCGGAGAGCTTCCGCTGCGCCTACGCCACCACCTTCCAGGGCAAACCGAAGGCCTCGCAGGGGAACTGAGGCTGGAGGCTAGGCCGGAACCGAAGCAAGGCGCTCTTCGACCCAGCCGGTCGAGGCGATGTGCCTGCTCATGCCGAGCTGCTTCGGTTCCGCGCCGAGGGCGAGACCGACGAGCTGAGGTAGATGCAATACGGCGAGGCCGAGGTCGCGGTTGACGATCCTGGCCGCCTCGGGCTGCTGCATGTCGAGGTTGAGGTGGCAGAGCGGGCAGGGGGTAACCAGGCAGTCGGCGCCGGCGTCGATCGCGTCGCCGACATGGGTGCCGGCCTGGCGCAGCGAGGTCTCTTTGTTCATCGTGATCACCGGGAAGCCGCAGCATTTGCGGGCGCCGTCGTACTCGACCACCTCGCCGCCGAGCGCCTCGATCGTCTTCTCCAGGTAGATGTCGCGGTCGGGGAACTCGTCGTAGCCGAGCCGCTCCTTGGGCCGCACCACGTAGCAGCCATAGAAGGGGCCGACCCGCAGCCCCGAGAGCGGCCGCACGACCTTCTCGGCGAGGCGGTCGAGGCCGTAGTCCTCGACCAGCAGCCAGAGGAAGTTTTTGTTGGTGAAGCCGTCCTTGCCCTTCTCGTAGGCGAGCCCCTGGCCGCTCAGCACCTCGTTGATGTGGGCGCGGTAGGCCGAGTCGGCATCGAGCCGCTGCTGGCACTCCGACTGCGCGCCCTGGCAGGTCGAGCAGATGTTCATCATCGCCAACCCGGTCTGCTGGGCGAGGGCGAAGGTGCGCGCGTTGAGCGTGTCGGCGAGCTCCTGATTGTGCTCGGCGATCACGCCGGCGCCGCAGCAGTTGGCGCGGTCGAGTTCGACCAGCTCGATGCCGAGCTTCTCGGCGGTGAACGCCATCGAGCCGTGCAGCTCGGGGGTGAAGCCGCGCGAGACGCAGCCGGGCCAGTAGGCGAGCTTCATGCTTTCTCCTCCGTTGCGGCTTTCGCCTCGTCCGTCAAAGCTGCGTCGGTGGGCTCATCGGGCTCCGGTTCGACGTCCTCCTCGCCCTGGATGTAGATGTTGAATTCCTCGCGGTGCTCCTCGGCGTGCCTGTAGATCGCCTTGACCTCGTCCTGGGCGTTGCCGGGGAGCTTGTGGTGTGGGGCGATCCACTTGGTCCGCACCTTGCCGGTCTTGATCGTGCGGAAGATCGTCGGCAGCGCGCCGAGGACTTCCTTGATCGCCCGTTTGCTCGGTTTCAGCTTGCCCTTGATGCCAAAGGCGAACGACTCTTTCGGCAGGGCGACCTCGTCGAGCGTCCCCTTCTTCTCGATGATCTTGACGAAGGCAAGCTCGTGATGGTGGCCGCTGTTGGGATCCTCGATCCCCTCCTCGCCGGCTTTGCGACGCAGGCGCATGATCTGGTCCATCGGCGCGACCCCCTTGGGGCAGGCGTCGATGCAGCTGAAGCAGTGGGTGCAGTCGTAGATCCCGTGCGGGTCGTGCGCCAGGTCGTGCAGGCGCTCCTTGGTCTCGGCGTCGCGCGG
>DASUZP010000128.1:0-18622 GCA_036376775.1 Solirubrobacterales bacterium
GGCATCTACGCCTTCGATCACGCAGTCGAGCGGGTGACGGCGGCGGTCGAGGCGGCTCGCGGCCTTGATTTCCCCTTCACCTTCACGGCGCGGGCCGAGAATCACATCCGCGGCAACCCTGACCTCGACGACACGATCGCCCGCCTCCAGGCTTACGAGCAGGCGGGCGCCGACGTTCTATACGCACCCGGTCTGGGCAGCGCGGACGAAATCCGCGCCGTCTGCGACGCCACGGCGAAGCCGGTCAACGTGCTCGCCCTGCCGCACCTCTCGGTGGCGGAGATCGCCGCCGCCGGCGGGCAGCGGATCAGCGTCGGCAGCCTTCTGACCTGGGTTGCTGTCGATGCGATGGCGGACGCGGCTGAGCAGATCCGCGATCGGGGCGATTTATCGGGGCTGAAGGTCTCGGGCCGGATCGGCGAGTGGCTCGGCGGCTGAGGATCGGCGCCGCCGCGGCGCCGCACACCACTCATAGACTTTCCCCATGACCCTTGTCGTCAAGCTCGGTTCCTCGATCGTCGCCGCCGACGACGGCGAGCTGCGCGTCGACGTCCTCGACTCGGTCTGTGCGCAGGTGGCCGAATTGGAGCAGTCCGGCGAGCGGGTGGCGATGGTCACCTCCGGCGCGATCGCGCGGGGGATGCGGCTGATGGACCTGCCGGTCCGTCCGCGGGCGATGGACGAGCTGCAGGCCGCCTCGGCGGTCGGCCAGGGAGATCTCTTTCGCGCGTACCAGTCGCGACTCGCGGCGGGTGGGACGCGTTCGGCCCAGGTGCTGCTGACCGCCGCCGACGTCGCCGCCCGCACCAACTACCTCAACGCGCGCCAGACGCTGCGGCGGCTGATCGAGTGGGGTGTGGTGCCGGTGGTCAACGAGAACGACACCACGGCGACCGACGAGATCACCTTCGGCGACAACGACTTCCTCGCCGCCCAGGTCGCGATCCTCCTCGATGCGCGGTTGCTGGTTCTGCTCTCCGACGTCGACGGCCTGCACCGCAGCGATCCCCGCACCGACCCGGACGCGGAGCTGATCGCCGCAGTGGAGGACTTCGGCGCGCTGGCCGGGATGGAAATCGGCGACCGCACCTCGGCCTTCGGCTCCGGCGGCATGCGCAGCAAGGTCGCAGCTGCCGAGATGGCGGCCGAGTCGGGTATTCCGGCGACGATCTGCAACGGCACCAAGCCGGGGACGCTGCAGGCCGCTGCGGGGGACGAAAGGGTCGGGACCCGCTTTACAGCGCAGGCGGGAAAGGCATCGAGCTTCAAGCTCTGGCTCAAATACGCCAAGCCGGCCCGGGGGCGGCTCACGGTCGATGGCGGTGCGGCGCGCGTCCTGCGCGAGAGCGGCTCCAGCCTGCTGCCGGTCGGGATCGTCGAGGTCGACGGCAGCTTCGATGTGGGCGACGCCGTCGAGGTGGCGGACAACGGCGCGGTCATCGGCAAGGGCATCGTCGACTACTCGGCCAAGGAGCTCGTCCAGGTGACCGGACTAAAGAGCGCACAGGTGCGAGAGCTGCTGCCGCATGCGGCCGATGAGGTCATTCACCGGGACCGGTTCGTGTTGCTTTAGCGCCAAGGGTGGCGGGAGGACCGGGGTGCCCCTCTTGCTTGCTGGGTTTTTCGCCTGGAGAGTTTGTGGCTGTCCGCAAGTGCGGTCGGGGGCGAAAAACGGACGCCGCTGCGCCAGAGGGGCACCCCGGTCCTCCCAGGTACCCTTAGCGGTCGTGGCTGTTGCGACCAGAACCGTTACCGAGACGTGTGAAGCTGCGCAGCGAGCTGCACGCTCGTTGGGCTCTGCGCCGACGGAGGTAAAGGATGTCGCCCTGATCGCGATCGCGCGCCTGCTCGGCGAGCGTAGCGCCGGTGTACTCGAGGCCAATGCCGCAGACCTTGCCGACGAACGGGCCGAGGGGCTGACGCCGGCGCTTCGCGACCGGCTGGCGCTGAGTGCGGAGCGGGTTGCCGCTATGGCCGACGGGGTCGAGGCGGTGGCTGCGCTCGAGGATCCGGTCGGCGAGGTGCTGGAGCACAAAACACTGGAGAGCGGTCTTGACCTGACCAAGGTCCGAGTGCCGCTCGGTGTCGTCGCCGTCGTCTACGAGGCGCGGCCGAACGTGACTATCGATTGCGCGGCGCTGACGATCAAGAGCGGCAACGCGATCGTGCTGCGCGGCTCTCACTATGCGGAGCAGACCAACGGGGCGCTGGCGGCGATCGTGCGTGAGGCGCTCGGCGAGGCGGGTCTGCCCGAGGACGCCGCCGTGATGCTTGCCGGTGGAGGCCACGAGGACCTGGCGGAGCTGGCGACGCAGGAGGAGACCGTCGACCTGCTGATCCCGCGCGGTGGCGAAGGCTTGAAGAAGGCGTTGAAGGACGTGGCGACCGTGCCGGTGATCTACGCCGCTGCCGGCAACTGCCACGTCTATGTCCACGCCGAGGCAGATCTCGAGATGGCGCGGCGGATCGTCATCAACGCGAAGACGCAGCGACCCGGGGTCTGCAACGCGGCCGAGACGTTGTTGGTCGACGCGGCGATTGCGGATGAGTTCCTGCCCGGCGCGCTTGCCGAGCTGCACGGCGCCGGGGTGGAGCTGGTCGGCGACGAGCGTGCACGGGCAGCCGCCGGTGGAGTCAAGGTCGGCTTGGCCGGCGAGGGGGATTGGGACAGCGAGTACCTCGACTTGAAGCTCGCCGTCGCCGTCGTCGACTCGCTCGAGCAGGCGATCGACCACGTCAACCGTTACGGCACCCGTCACTCGGAGGCGATCGTCACCGGCTCCGACGAGGTCGCAGCGGCCTTTACCGCCGCCGTCGACGCCGCCGTCGTCTACACCAACGCCTCGACCCGCTTCACCGACGGCTTCGAGTTCGGCATGGGCGCGGAGATCGGTAACTCGACCCAGAAGCTGCATGCGCGCGGCCCGATCGGCCTGCGCGAGCTGACCACCTACAAGTACGTCGTCCGCGGCGACGGCCAAGTGCGTGAGTAACTCTGCCGGGTCCGACGGCGCCCGTCCTGCAATCGGTGTCCTCGGCTCGGCCTTCAACCCGCCGCATCTGGGCCATCTGGCCCTCGCCCAGGAGGCGCTCTGGCAGCTCGACCTCGACGAAGTCGTGCTGGTGCCGACCGGCGAGGCCCCGCACAAGCGCATCCACGACGACCCCGGGCGGGAGCTGCGGTTGGCGATGACGCGGCTCGCCGCGGCCGACGACTCGCGCTTCGCCGTCTCCACCCTGGAGGTCGAGCGCGAGGGGCCGTCCTATACGTATGAGACCTTGGAGTTGCTTGCGCGCGAAAAAGGAGAACCGGATCTGGTGTTCGTGATGGGCGCGGACGCCGCCGTCGGGTTCGAGAGCTGGCGCGAGCCCCTGCGAGTGGTCGAGCTGGCGCGGCTTGCGGTGGCGCGACGTTCGGGTATCTCCGACGCCGACGTCGCCTCGGTGATGCGCAGCGTCGGCGCCGACGCCGAGGGGCGGGCGACGATGCTGGAGATGCCGCAGTTCGGCGTCTCCTCCTCGGCCGTGCGGGAGCGTGCTGCCGCCGGCAGGCCGCTGCGCTACCTCGTCCCGGAGGCGGTTGCGCGGTTCATCGAGGAGAAGGGAATGTACGCGTGAGCGGGCTCGAGTCGGGAACACTGGCGCAACGACTGGCCGAGCTGGCCGACTCGAAAGGGGCGACCGAGATCGTCGTTCTCGATATGCGCGGTCTCGCCGCCTACACCGACTTCCTGGCGATCTGCACGGCGCGCAACGAGCGCCAGGCGCGGGCGATCGTCGACGAGGTGAAGCTGCGCCTCAAGCAGGAGCACGGGCTGCTGCCCGGCGGGGTCGAGGGGGAGGGGGCGGCCGGCTGGATCGTGCTCGACTACCTCGATGCCGTCCTGCATGTTTTTACGGCCGAGGAAAGGGAGCGCTACCAGCTCGAGGACCTCTGGCGGGAGGCGCCGCAGCCCGAGTTGCAACTGCCACAGGATGGCGTCCGAGGGCACCTCTACGGTGCCGCGCATGGGTAGCTTCAAGCGGGCGCTATTCGGCTACCGCCGCCAGGAAGTGGATGCTGCGATGGCGGCGCGCGACGCGGCGATATCGGCCGTCGAGCTCCATGCGTCCGCCACGGATGCCGAGCTGAACTCGCTCTCGGGCATGGTGATCGAGCGCGAGCGGGAGATCCGCAGCCTGGGCGAGCGGTTGCGCGAGGCCGACGAGCGTCACGAGCGCAGCATCGCCTCGCTGCACGCGGTCTCCGAGCGGCTGGAGGAGATCCAGGCGCAGGCGCGCGGCCAGGCGACGCGGATCCGGATGAAGGCGCTGCGCGAGGCGGTCGAGGTTAGCCGCCGTACCCAGGACCTCAGCGAGGCGCACAGCAGCGCGACCAACGGTGCCGCGCCGGGCGAGCCCAGCGCCGAGGCCGCTCTGGGGCAGCTCTTCGAGGGCCTGATCAAGCTCGAGATCGGGCCGCTCGGCGATTTCTCGCAGTTGGTCGGCTTCGAGGACGCGGTCGGCCGACTGGGCGCCTCGGAGATCTCGGTCGAACGCTTCTCGGAGGGTCGGGCGACGCTCTCGATGCGACTCGACGAGCCGGTCGAGCTGCTGCGCGAGCTGGAAGAGAGCGCCCCCTTCGACTTCAATATCCGCCGTACCGCTGACGACAACCTGATCCTCGACGTAGACGACGACCAGGACTCAGAGCAGCGCGCCGCTTAGCTGCTCGACGTCTAAACTTGGCTTTCGCGGGGCTGTAGCTCAGATGGAAGAGCGACGCGCTGGCAGCGCGTAGGTCACGGGTTCGAGTCCCGTCAGCTCCATTGTCGGGAACCGTCGGTGGGCACCACCTCGGCGGACGTGGTGCAAACTACTGCCACGATGTGGGTCGGGCTCTGGAGGCTGCTGGGCGGATCGCTGCTCTGCGGCGCCGGGCTGATAGTCAGCGGGGCAGTTTTCTTCCTCGCCGGCTGGGCGGTCTTGAACTGGAGCGTGCGGGGGTGGGCATTCTGGGTCCTTGGGGGCGGCATCGTCGGCGCGCTGTTCTGGCGAATTTCCACCGCCGGCTCCGAAACCCACCAGCCCGGGCCGGGCCTTGCCCTGGGCGCCATCGGCGGTGCTCTGCTGTTGGCCGTCTTCGGCCTTGCGATTGCCGCGATTCCAGCGGTGCGGCAGAGGCTCAGCGCCGCGGGCGACGCCTGGCAGGACGCGAAGAAGATCACCCTGAACACCGATTTCCAGTTCAAGGGAGGCAGAAGCGCAAGCACAAACGAGCACATCAACGGCCCTTACGTCATCACCGGATTGCTGATCGGCTGCTACCTGGTCGCAATCATCGTCACCAATCCCGGTCCGATGTTCGGCCTTTTTCTGGGACTGACGCCGCCTGGTTGGTCGAAGGAGCCGCCCATCGCCATGTCTTTGAATCTCCAGGCTCCCGTTCATGGTCGGATCAGTGGGCGGCGGCGCTGAAGTGGTGGTCGGCGTTGATCCTCGGAATGATCACCATGTCCGCCATCGCCGCCGTTTCGCCGCAGTGGGTCGATGAAATGGCCGCCTTCTTCGGGCCCGGTCTGCCCGGTGAAACCGAGGAAAGGACGGAAAGCCCGAATCCGCAGCCATTGCCCGCGGACGCCCGCTTCACCGGTAGCCTCTCGTCATCGTCACCGGGCAGAGTGCATGGAGTGGTGCGTCTCCGGGGGCGACCGGGGAAGAAGGCGCTGCTGACATTGAGCGTTCGCAGCCTGCCACCCGTCCCGTCTCCTCGGCCATACATGATCTGGTCGCTGACCGATGAACAGGCTGGCACTCCGGTCGCAGAATTCACGCCCGCCGGGCGAAATGCGTCTGTCCGGGTCGCCGTGGACCGCTCCTACCTCGAGACGGCCAACGTATGGCGACGGATCGAGATCACCCAGACCGACTACAGAGCCGTCGGCGCGGAGAGCAGGCGTGTACCCGACGGCCAGCCGCTCGAGCCCGTCGGCCCGGTGATCATGCACGGGCGCTGGCGCCTGGATGGCTAGCGACGGGCGCCCCCGACGTCAGGGGTGGTTGACGCCGTGGTGGTGGTGGTGTTTCTCGCAGCGCTGCTTCTTCTTGCCCGTCAGGCCCTTACAACGGTGGTGGGCGCCGTGGTGGGGCCCGTCCTCTGGGTGGTCGCGGTTGGCGCCCGCCGCGTCGACGCCGAAGCTGCCGATTGCGAGGGCGGCGCTGACCGTTGAGAGGGCGATGATCCTGCCGATGCGGTGCGACATTCTGCTCTCCTTCCACCGGCGTCGGGCGGTTGGGTTTCGGACGGTTCGAGCATGTACCCGCTTCGCGGCGGTTTAGCTCATCGCGAGCGCTCGGCACCGGCTGGCTTCGCTCAATCGCCACGGCCCCGCTGCCGATGTTTGAGCGATGAACGGGGCCAACGAGCACGTTTTCTCGCATGGAATGCGGGATACGCGCGAGACCTTCGAGGCTTGGAACGGCCATCCCTGGACCGTCCTGCGAGGCTGGCTTGCACTCAGTCTGGCGATCGCGCTGAGCCTGCTCGCCGCCGTCTGGGTCGTCGCCGGTCTGCTGACCCCGGACATCACGCCGATCCACCTGCCCGGCTTGACCGAACCCCAGGACCCGGGCGACCTGCTGCCGATCCTCTGGCGCAACTCGCTGGTGCTTGCGCTGCACGCGACCGCCTGCGTCGCCGGTTTCATCGCCGGCGCCTCGATGCCGATCGCCGCCGCCGAGCGCACCGGGTTCTCGCGCTGGATCCACGTCAAGGCGGGCCAGTTCGCGATCCTCTTCGTCGCCGCCGTCACCCTCTTCTCACTCTCCACCCAGGCCCTCTATCTCGGCTTCCAGGGCTCGACGATCGCCTATCAGCTCCACATCTCCCAGGCGGTGCTGATCCTCAGCGTCCTGCCGCACGCGATCCCCGAGCTGTGCGCGCTCTTCCTTCCCCTCGCCGCCTGGCTGATCGCCAGTCGCCGCGGCGAGTGGAACCAGCTTCTTGCCGCCACCTTCCTCACCGTTGCGCTGGCGATTCCGACCCTCCTGGTCGCCGCCACGATCGAGGTCTACGTCTGGCCACGTCTACTCGAAGCGGTCTCGCCGGTCTTCTGAACGTAAGATCGCCGCTTCATGGCCGGCTACGAACCGAAGGCGATCGAGGCTAAGTGGCAGCAGCTCTGGGCTGAGGAGAAGACCTGGCAGGTCCCGAACCCCGGACAGCCCGGCTATGCGGCCGAGAAGCCGAAGTCCTACGTGTTGGAGATGCTGCCCTACCCCTCGGGGGAGCCCCACGTCGGCCATCTCAAGTGCTACGCGGTCGGCGATGCGATCGCCCACTTCCGCCGCCGCCACGGCTTCGAGGTGATTCACCCGATGGGCTATGACGCCTTCGGCCTGCCGGCGGAGAACAACGCGATCAAGACCGGCGAACCGCCGCGCGAGGCGACCGAGCGCTCGATCGAGTCCTTCCGCCGCCAGTTCCGCGAGTGGGGGATCTCGATCGACTGGTCGCGCGAGCTCGGCACCCACACGCCCGAGTACTACCGCTGGACCCAGTGGATCTTCCTGCGCCTCTTCGAGCGCGGCCTCGCCTACCGCGACGAGGCACCGGTTCAGTGGTGCCCGGTGGACGCCACGGTGCTCGCCAACGAGCAGGTCGTCGACGGTCGCTGCGAGCGCTGCGGGACGCCGGTCGAACAGCGCCGGCTCGAGCAGTGGTTCTTCAAGATCACCGAGTACGCCGAGCGGCTGCTCGCCGACTTCGACCTGCTCGAGTCCTGGCCCGAGCACGTGGTCACCATGCAGCGCAACTGGATCGGTCGCTCCGAGGGCGCCGAAGTCACTTTCCGCTGCGAGGAGCTCGAGCTCGACTTTCCGGTCTTCACCACCCGGCCAGACACGCTCTTCGGCGCCACCTTCTTCGTCCTCGCCCCCGAGCACCCGGAGCTCGAGCGCCTGATCGCCGGTACGCCGGCTGAGCAGGCGGTGCGCGAGTACGTCAACCAGGTTGCTCGCGAGTCGGTCGAGGATCGCGGCGACGAGGGCCGTGCCAAGACCGGCGTGGCGCTCGGCCGCAACGTCGTCAACCCGGTCAACGGCGAGGAGATCCCGATGTTCGTCGCCGACTACGTGCTGATGGAGTACGGCACCGGCGCGATCATGGCGGTGCCCGGCCACGACAGTCGTGACTACGAGTTCGCCAAGGCCTTCGACCTGCCGATCAAGCGGGTGATCGAAGGGTCTGACCCGGAGATCGCCCGCGACGAGGAGGGGCTGCCATATCCCGGCGACGGGCCGATGACCGCCTCGGGGCGCTTCGACGGCAGCAACAACCGCGCCGCCTACGAGGAGATCGTCGCCTGGCTGAACGAGGACGGTCGGGGCGAATCCGCCGTCAACTACCGCCTGCGCGACTGGCTCGTCTCGCGCCAGCGCTACTGGGGCGCCCCGATCCCGGTCGTCTACTGCGATGAGTGCGGCATCGTCCCAGTCCCCGAGGACCAGCTCCCGGTCGAGCTGCCCGAGGTCGACGACTACGCCCCGCAGGGGCGCAGTCCGCTGGCCGCCGCCGAGGACTGGGTCGCGACCGAGTGCCCGCGCTGCGGCGGTCCTGCCAGGCGTGAGACCGACACGATGGACACCTTCGTCGACTCCTCCTGGTACTTCATCCGCTATCTCGATCCGGGCAACGAAGACGCCGCCTGGGACCCGGCCGCAGCCGATCACTGGCTGCCGGTCGACCAGTACATCGGCGGCGTCGAGCACGCGATCCTGCACCTGATGTACGCGCGCTTCTTCACCAAGGCGCTCGCCGACCTCGGCCGGCTCTCGGTTCAGGAGCCGTTCGCCAACCTCTTCACCCAGGGGATGATCACCCGCGACGGCGCCAAGATGTCGAAGTCGAAGGGCAACACGGTCAGCCCGGCCGAGTACGTCGAACGCTACGGCGCCGACACCGCCCGTACCTACGTCTGCTTCATGGGCCCGCCCGAGCGCGGCGGCGATTGGTCCGACGAGGGGGTCGAGGGAGTCAACCGCTTCCTCTCGCGTCTTTGGCGGCTGTGCGAGGAGGTCGAGCCGAGGCAGGCCGGCGCGCTCGACGCGAGCGCGGTCGAGGGCGAGGTCCGCGAGTTGCTTGCGAAGGCGCACTGGGCGATCGACAAGGCGACCCGGGACTTTGAGCGCGGCTTCCAGTTCAACACCGCGATCGCCGCCGTAATGGAGTTGGTCAACGACGCCTACCGACTCAAGGACGGCCTCTATGCGAGTCCCGACGGCGTGGCCGCGGTCCGCTTTGCGGCGGCCGTCGCCGCGTCGCTGATCTTTCCCTTCGCCCCGCACTTGGGCGCCGAGGTCTGGGAGCGACTCGAAGGCGGTCGGGTCTGGGAGGACCGTTGGCCGACGGCCGATCCCCGGTTGCTTGCGAGCGACACGGTCACCCTGATCGTTCAGGTGAACGGCAAGCTGCGCGACCGGATCGAGGCCGCCGCGGACGCGCCGGAATCCGAGTTGCTCGCACTTGCCGGCGAGAGCGAGAGGGTGCGTCGCCATCTCGCCGGCAAGGAGATCGTCAAGGAGATCGTCGTCCCGGGCAAGCTCGTAAACCTCGTAGTTCGCTGAGCTTTCGCGATCCTGGGCTGTTTATCTGGTACAAAGCCCGCCGTGCTCGTCAGACGGCTGTCAGAAGCTCCCGCGGAGGAGTGGCACCGGCTTCGCTACCACGCCCTCATGGACGCGGGCCAGCTCGGCGCGCGCAACATGTCGGTCACCTGGCTGGAGATCCCCGCCGGGGCCGAGCAGACGCTGCGCTCGGACGAGCACGGCGAGCAGGTCTATGTCGTCGTGCGGGGGGCCGGGACGATGTCCGTCGCCGGCGACACCCAGGACGTTGCGGAGGGGGACCTGATCCTCGTCCCGCCCGCGACCGACCACGCGATCGCCAATCACGGCGAGGAGGCGCTGGCCTGTGTCTCGGTGCAGTCGCCACCGGTCGCCGCTGCTGAGCTATACAGCGATCAGCTGGCCGAGGTCAGTGGCTATGACGACGAAGACTCGTAGCTGAATTGTTTGATTGCGCGCACCACGCGCGCGTCCGGGCCGGTCACGCTGCGGCCCATGCCCGAGCTGTCCCGCTCCCAGCTGGTCGCCTATGGCGCCGTCGCCGTCGCTCTGCTGCTGGTCGGGGCGCGGGCGATCAGAGCCGAGGGAGACGGCACCGCGATATCGACGGCCGCGGCCTCGAGCGCGGGCGGCGTCGGCGACTTCAGTCTGCAATCCAACGGCGGCCCCGACGTGGTCGTCGACGTCGCCGGCGCGGTGCGGCGCCCCGGCGTCTACCGGCTGCCGGTCGGAGCGCGGGTCGTCGACGCGATCGAACGTGCAGGGGGTCCGGCGGCGGGAGCCCTGCTGGAAGGGATCAACAGGGCCGCCCGGCTGGCCGACGGGCAGCAGGTGATGGTGCCCGAGCGCGGCCCCGGCGGGACGGTCGCGAGCGCGAGCGCGGCGGCGGAAGACGGTCCGATCAGCCTCGGCAGCGCCAGCGTCGAGCAGCTTGAAACGATCGACGGCATCGGCCCGGTGACCGCGGCCAAGATCGTCGAATATCGCGACCAACACGGCGGCCTCTCCTCGGTCGACCAGCTCGACCGGGTGAGCGGCATCGGCCCGGCGACGATGGAATCGCTGCGCGGCCGGCTGCAGCCGTAGCGCCATGCGCTCCAGAACAGCCCTCCTGCTGCCGCTGCTTCTCGTCGCGGCAGCGGTGGCACTGACACTCTCCCACGCCGGTGAGATACGCAGCCGGGCGGAGACGGCGCTGGGGAGGGGGATGCCGCCGCGGGAGGCGGCGCTGGCGCGCGGCTTTGTGCTCGGCGAGGACGACGAGGTCGATTCCTCGACCAGGGAAGACTTCCGGCGCTCGGGGTTGAGTCACCTGCTTGCCGTGTCGGGCCAGAACGTGGCCCTGCTCGCCCTGCTGGCGATGCCGCTGCTGGCCGCGCTCGGAATGCCGCTGCGCACCCGCCTCGTCTGGGTTCTCGGCCTGATCGCCTTCTACGTGCCGCTGGCCGGCGCCGGACCGTCGATCCAGCGCGCCGGGATCATGGGCGCCCTGAGTCTTTTGGCGACGCTGGCCGGGAGGCCCGCCTCGCGCTTGTACGCGCTCCTGATCGCCGCCGTCGTCCTGCTGGCGCTCGAGCCCGGAATCGCCGCCGACGCCGGCTGGCAGCTCAGCTTCGCCGCCGTGCTCGGAATCCTCCTGCTCGCCGGCTCGATCCGCGCGGGGATCGTCGCGCGGATCGGTAGCCATGGCTGGCGCCGCCCGCTCGCCGAGGCAGCGGCGATGACGATCGCCGCCGGCGTCGCCACCGCGCCTCTGATCGCCTTTCGCTTCGAAGCGGTCTCGACCATGACCCTGATCGCCAATCTGCTCGCTCTGCCGGCGGTCGCGCCGGCGATGTGGCTGGGGATGCTCAGCGCCGTCGCCGGCCAGGCCCCGGGTGTCCCGGTGGAGGCGCTCAATGCACTCAATGCTCCTCTGCTCGCCTATATCGCGCAGGTTGCAGCGTGGTGTGGCCGGCCAAGCTGGGCCTATCTGCACGTGCGATTGGGATCGGGCGGGCTGATCGCCACCTATGTCGCGATCGCCGCGACGATCGCGCTGATCGCGCGCCTGAACCGGCTCCGCCGGATCGCCGCCCTGCGGCGCCGACCCGACTCCGCTGTCGATAGGCCGCAAGACGGACATACGGTCCGCCTCGCCGCCCGTCGCCTGGGTATTGCAGCGCTGCTGCTCGCTGCCGTGGCGTCGGCCTTGGGGTGGCCCTCTGGAAATGGTGCAGGCGCCACCGATACCCCGCCCGCCGGACTGCGGATATCCGTTCTCGACGTCGGCCAGGGCGACGCGATCTTGCTGCAGCCGCGCCGAGCCCCGGCTGTGCTGGTCGACGGTGGACCGCCGGGCGACGGGCTGGTCGCCAAGCTGCGGGCGGCCGGCGTCAGGCAACTGGGTGCGGCGATCGTCACCCACGACCAGGCGGACCACGCCGGAGGAGTCCACGAACTGCTGGGGGCGATGCCGGTCGGGCAGATCCTCTACGGGGTGCTTGGTCGGCAGCTGCTTGCCGCGGCCTCCGCGGCCCGCGTGCCCGCTCGCCGCATCGCCGAGGGGACCGCCCTGCGCTCGGGCGTACTTCGGCTCGACGTTCTCTGGCCGCCGGCCGAGTTGCTGACCGGCTCGCATCGTGGCGAGGACCCCAACCGCCTCGCGCTTGTCATGCGCGCCCGCTGGCGCCGCTTCTCGATGCTGCTGACCGCCGATGCCGAGGCGGAAACGACGCCGATCGACCCCGGGCCCATCGACGTGCTCAAGGTCGCCCATCACGGCAGCGACGATGCCGGCCTCGACGATCTGCTCGATCGCACCCGGCCCCGCCTGGCTGTCATCTCCGCCGGAGCCGGCAACCCCTTCGGTCATCCGACCGCGGCGACGCTGGCGACCCTCGATGCCCACGGAGTGCCGGTCATGCGCACCGACCGCGACGGCACGATCGCGATCGACGTCGGCCCGGACTCGCTTCACGTCGACGGCGATGGTTGAGGTTCCCGCGGACGGCCCTGCCCAGGCACGAACTCAACGAATCGACGAATCGAAATTGGGGCTACTTCGCTCGTGGGCTTGTCGCCTGGAGTTGAGCGGCCGATGGACGTATCGGTGCACTACAAGCGCGCAAAGCCGTGGCTGCGATCGGCCGCACTGAAGAGCGTCCTCGGCGATGGCATGCTCGATCGGGCTCGCGCCACCTCGTTGGCGCTGCTCGGGGCGACTGCCGCGGTCGGCCTCGCGATAGTCGTTCTGGCCCTCAACCAGGGCTGGCCGCTGATCCCCGGCAGCCCCGTCCCGGCTTTTGAAGAGGAACACCGGGCACTGGGCGATGCGACGGTCGCGGGAGCGGCTGGAGTGCGGGGCGGAGGTGGCGGTGGGCTCCAAGGCGCCGTCGGGCAGGCGAGCCCCAAGGCTTCGCCTGGCTCATCGACGGGCCCTGGGGTGACGCAGGCGCAGCTCGGCCCGCGAGCTCCTCAACCGGATGTCTCTGCCGTCGCCCATCTGACCCCGACCGATTCGCCCGGCGGCAACTCGCCGCGTGAATCTGGATCGGAGCCTGCGTCGGCTGCACCGCAGCAGCCGGCCGCGGATCCGGCTCCCGCTTCGGCGCCTGTCCCCGCGTCCGAACCCACCCCGAGTCCGGCGGCGTCTGCGCCCACCTCGACTCCGGTTTCGCAGCGCACGCCGGAACTCCCGACCCCCTCGCAGGCAGCGGTCGCCTCGGATGAAAGCGGAGACCACGGTCACGGCCATCATTTCGGCAGGGGAATAAGTCGAGACCACGGTCATTCGCGCGGCGGAGACGAGTCCGACGCGTCCGAATCGAATGAAGATGCGGAAACGACGCCTACTCCGGCCGAAGCTCCTCCCCCGGATCCCGAAGCTTCCGAAGAGCCCGATGGCGAGCAATCATCCGTGCCATCGGCGAGTTCCGGCGGTGCCCACGGCCATGGCCACGGGCACGGTTACGGCCACGATCGCTGATCCCGGCGCGGCCCGGGCGGACCTCTAGACTCGGCCGAATGGCCGAGGAGATGCGCTCGCTCTACCTGATCGCCGGCACCGACGGGGCAAAGATCGACGCCACTCGTTTGCGCCTGCGGGCGCGGGCGGAGCGCGACGGGGGCACCGCCTCGCTGCGGGTCTTCGAACCCGGAGAGGGACGCGGTGCGCCCGATCACGAGGCACTGTTGGCGGCGATTCCGGCGATGTCGCTGACCGAGTCGCGCCGCTACCTGCTGGCCGACGGTGTAGAGCGCTGGCGCGATCGACAGCTGGAGGCGGTGGCGGCGGCACTCGGCGAGCTCCCGCCCGACCTCAGCGTCGTCCTGATCGCGCGCGACAAAGCGCCGGCGAAGCTGGTCAAGGCGGTCAAGGCGGCCAAGGGCGAGATCCATCAGTTCGAGGCGCCGAAGGCGAGAGACATGCCACGAGTCCTGGTCGGCGACGCCAAAAGGCTCAATTTCCGCCTCGATCCCGCGGCCGCTCGCATCCTGGTCGATCGGATGGGGGCAAATCCGCAGCGGCTCCACAACGAGCTCGAGCGTCTCGCGCTTTGGGCGGGGGAGGGGGGTGAGGTAAGTGCCGCCGATCTCGACGCGATGGTCGCCGACACCTCCGAAGCCGTTGTCTGGGCCCTTTCCGACGCCCTGCTCGAGCGCGATGCCGCCGGCGCCCTGCGGATCGCCGAGCGCCTCGTCTCGCAGGGCGAGAACGTCACCGGTTTGATCTACGGCCTGGCGTCGCGCCTGCGCAAAGCCTGCGCCGCTGCGGCGATGCTGGAGGAAGGGCAGCCCCCAGGTCAGGTCGAGTCCAGCCTCGGCATGCACCCATATGCGGCCAAGCAGTTGGTCCGCAGGCTGCAGGACGCCCAACTGGGCGAGCTGCAGGAGGCGATGATCGCGCTCGCGGACCTCGAGGTCTGGTGTCGCGGAGGGGCGGACTATGGCGACGAGCTGGCGCTGACGCTCGCCCTCAGGGCGGCGGCGGGCGTTCCGGCCTGACTACTTGGAGGCGGCGGCGAGTCTCGCGGCGCGGGACTTCTTGCGCGCCGCGGTGTTCTTGTGAAGGGCGCCCTTCTGCACGGCCTTGTCGATGCGCGAGACGAGGGCACGGTGCTCGGCCCCGATTGCGGCGGTATCGCCACCCTCGACAGCGCTTTCGAGTCGCCGGAAATAGGTCTTGACCGTGCTCGTCAGGAGCCGGTTCTCGATCCGCTCGCGCTCGCTGCGTAGGATCCGCTTCTTCTGTGAGGCTATGTTCGCCATGAGTCATGTGCCTGAAGCGGCGCCGAGCCGGCTCCGGGCGGGCGCCGACTATAGCGACTGAGACCCAGCTTGGAGACCCCCGCGGCACCTGACAGAGACGATCGTGAGCAGGCGGAGGTCGCCGAAGACGCCGCGGTGCGGTTCGCGGAGGCCTTCGAGCCGGGCGAGGAAAGCAGCGGCGATCCCGCTCCCGGTCGGCAATCCGGGCGCATCGGCCGCTCGACCGCGTTCTTCTCGCTGGCCACGGCGGCTTCGCGGATCGCCGGCCTCGTGCGCGAGATAGTCGCCGCCGGCTACTACGGCGTGAGCGGCCCGATGTCGGCCTTCACGATCGCTTTCCAGGTCCCCAACCTGGTCCGGGCGCTCTTCGCCGATGCGGCGCTGCAGCCGGCGTTCGTCCCGGTCTTCACCGAGCAGCTGGAGAAGAAGAACTACCGCGAGGCGTTCCGGATGGCCTCGACGCTGCTCCTACTGGTCAGCCTCGTCCTCGGCGCGATCACGGCGCTCTTCGTCCTGCTCGCGCCGGTCGTCATGCCCCTCTTTGCGCCCGGTTTCGAAGGGGAGATCCTCGACCTCACGGTCACCCTCTCCCAGGTTCTCTTTCCGATCCTGATCCTGCTGGGGCTGAGCGGGGTCGTCGTCGGCATTCTCAACAGCTACGACCGCTTCGGCGCCTTTGCGATCTCGCCGCTGTTCTGGAATCTGACGATCATCGCCGCCCTGGTCTTCCTGATCCCGCTCTTCCACGGACAGAACCGGATCTACGCCTACGCGATCGGGATCCTCGCCGGCACGCTCGTGCAGCTGCTGATCCCCGTCTTCGACCTGCGCAACACGCCCTTCAAGTTCCGCTGGAGCTTCGATTGGCGCAATCGCGACGTGCGCCGTGTCCTGCTGCTGATGCTGCCGGTGACGATCAGCCTCGGGCTGATCAACTTCAACCTGCTGATCAACAGCCTCTTCGGCAGCCTGGTCAGCGACCAGGCCCCGGCGGCGATCGACAAGGCATTTCGCATCTACCAGCTGCCCCAGGGGATCTTCTCGGTGGCGATCGCCACCGTGCTCTTCCCGACCCTGGCCCGCTTCGCCGCTCGCGGCGAGCACGACAACCTGCGGGCGACGATGGCCAACGGGATGCGGCAGATCCTCTTTGTCCTGCTGCCGGCCGCCGCAGCGGTCCTCGTGCTCTCCGAGCCGATGATCCGCCTCGTCTACCAACGCGGCGAGTTCACCCCCGAGCAGACGACCCTGGTCGCCACCGCCCTCTTCTGGTTCGCCTTCTCGCTGCCGACTAACGGCCTCTACCTGCTGCAGACGCGAACGTTCTTCAGCCTCCAACGTCCCTGGATGGCTACCGGCTTGGCCGCTGTGGACCTCGTCGTCTCGGCCTTAGGGGCCCTGCTCCTCTACAAGCCCTTCGGCACGGGCGGGATCGTCGCCGGCACCGGCATCGGCACGACCGCGGCAGTGCTCGCACAGGCGGTTGTCCTGAGACGGGAGCTGGGCGGGCTTGAGCTGGGCAGGCTGCTGTCGACGGGCGCGCGAATCGCCTTGGCGGCGGCAGCGCTGGCAGCTGTGTCGTTCGGAGTCTGGGACCTGCTGGACAACACCCTCGGCCGAGGTCTGGCCGGCCAGATCGTCTCGCTGGGCACTGCTCTGGCCCTCGGCGGCCTGGTCTACATCGGCGTCGCCAAGCTCCTGCGCATCGCCGAGCTCGAGCAGATCACCCGCCTGATCAGACGCCGCTAGATGCTCGATCTGCCGCGCTACCTACTGGGCGTAGTCGAGATAGCCCTGCTCGCCGGCTTCGCCTGCCTTGGCGCGTCGGCAATGCGGACTCGTCTGCTTCCCAATTTCTCGGGGGCACCCGCACATCTGGGAACCGCCGTTCTGGCGCTTGCCCTGCTGATCTGGGTCGCCGAGATTCTCGGCAGCTTTGGATTGTTCGAGCCGGTGCCTTATCTCGTTGGCCTGGCGGTTGCTGGTTTGGGACTTTGGCTTGGGGTTGGGGGAGGACGGGGGTATCCCTCTCGCTTGCTGGGTTTTTCGCCTCGGCGTTTGGCGGCCGTCCGAGGAAGTGAGCGGGGCGAAAAAGAGGACGCCACTGCGCGAGAGGGATACCCCCGTCCTCCCACTCGAAGTCAAATTCAAGGCACTTCGGGACTAGCCCCAACTCTGATCGCGCTGACGATCGCTGCTATCGCAGTGATCAAGTTTGGAATTGACGTGAAGTCGAAGCTGTCGACGGGGATGACCGGGTTCGATTCGACCTGGTACCACGGGCCGTTCGCGGCTGGGTTTTTCCAGAGCGGGAATACGTGGGAGCTGCACTTCATCGCGCCTCAGTTCCTAGCTTGGTTTTACCCGACGAATGCGGAAATTTTCCACGCTGCCGGGATGCTGGCGTTTGGCAGAGATGTGCTTTCGCCGCTGCTGAATCTCGGTTGGTTTATTGGCTGTCTGGTTGCTTGCTGGTGCATTGGGAGGCCGTACCGGGTGGCGCCTTGGTCGCTGGGTCTGGGTGCCGTCGCGCTAAGTCTTCCGGTGCTTTCCGATCAAGCAGGGGAAGCGAGAAACGACATCGTCGGGATCTTCTTCCTGCTTACTGCTGCTGCTGTCGCTCTGAATGCTT
Source organism: Solirubrobacterales bacterium (assembly GCA_036376775.1). Classification (GTDB taxonomy): domain Bacteria; phylum Actinomycetota; class Thermoleophilia; order Solirubrobacterales; family 70-9; genus VRUE01. The sequence goes on from DASUZP010000128.1 coordinate 17,486, forward strand.
GGACTTCTCGCCGGGAGGACGAAGCTGGGTTGGGCACCGGTGCGCTGATCGTCGCTGGACTGGCAGCGGGTCTAGCCGCGGGCACCAAGCTCAACTTCCTCCTACCTGTTGCAGTTCTTGTCCTTGGGCTTGCCCTCCTTGCGCCGGCCGGCAGGCGGTGGCGGGCTCTTGCGGTGGCCGGCCTGGCTGCTCTCGCCGGTGGCGGCTATTGGTACCTGCGCAACCTGATCCACACCGGTAATCCGTTGCCTTGGTTCGACCGCCTCGGCCCAGTCTCGCTGCCCGCCCCCGACCAGGCGCTCGGCGGGCGCGAAGGACACAGCGTGCTCAGCTATCTGACCGACAGCTCGGTCTGGTCGGACTGGCTCCTGCCCGGGCTGCACGGGGGGCTGACGATCCTCTGGCCGCTGCTCGTGGCTGCGGCCGCGGCGGGCCTCCTGCTTTGCCTCCTCCAACCGCGCGACAGCAAGGACATGGCACTGTGGATTGCCGGCCTCACCGGACTTGGGGTGGTCGTCGCCTGGCTGATCGCACCAACCTCAGCTTCCGGCCCGGAAGGGGCGCCACGAGGCTTCGAATCCGGCCTCCGCTACCTCGCTCCCGCCTTGGTCCTGGGCTTGACCGTCCTGCCGGTAGCACTCCTCCCGCGGGTGGCACGGTGGCGGGGGACCCCCATAGCGGAGGACGCCACAGAGCGGCGTCCGAGCACATGGGGGAGGGCCACCGTGACAGGACCCGCGGGCCGGTGCGTGCGTACCCGCAGGCCGCTCGTGGTGGCGACCTTGGCTTTGCTGGCGGCGATCGCGATCGGCTACCCGGTCCAGCGCCACTACCTACAGAACCGCTACGCGAACCCGACTTTTGCAACCCCCGGCCTGAACGCCGCCTTCAAATGGGCCGACAACATCTCCGATGCCCGAATAGCAACGACCAGCACTCGCCAGTACCCCCTGTACGGAGCCGATCTCTCCAACCACGTCCAGTACATAGGCGAAGAGCAACCCAACGGCGGCTTCACCGCCCCAACGAGCTGCAAACAATGGCGCCGCCTACTCAACGCCGGCCACTACGACTACGTAGTCACCAGCCGCGACCGCATAGAGCGAGGCAAGCCCCCATACCCACAAGCAACCCGCT
>DASUZP010000129.1:0-7411 GCA_036376775.1 Solirubrobacterales bacterium
TCCTGCAGCCGAATTGACACCCCACGCGCAAAGCGCGTGGGGTGGATGGAGAGCGCGGCCTGCGGCCGTGGAATCGATCATCTAGCGTCAGGACACTAGCTGCGCCGTGCTTCGGGATCCGGCAGCGGGATCTCTTGCAGATCGACCTCCACCACGGTGGCAAGCACGGCGTCGAGCGCGACGCCGGAGAGCGTCTCGTGCTCGAGCAGGGCCCGCGCGGTCTCGTGCACGGCGGCCGAGTTGACGTTGAGGATGTGCAATGCCTGGGCCTTGGCCTCCTCGACGATCCGCTCGGTCTCTTCGTCGATGACGTCGAGCGTGTGGGGGCCGATCGAGCCGAGCTCCTGCAGCGAGGCGCCGAGGAAGACCTCGCCACCCGCCTCGCCGATCGTCACCGAGCCGAGTCGTGGGCTCATGCCGTAGCTGGTCACCATCGAGCGTGCAAGCTTGGTCGCCGCGTGCAGGTCGTCGGCGGCCCCGGTCGAGCTCTCGCCGAACTCGGTCCACTCGGCGGCCGTGCCGGCCAGGATCGCGACCAGATGACGCTCCAGGTCCGACTGGGCGTGCATCACCGCGTCGCGGTCGGTCAGCATGTGGGCGGCGGTGCCTAGCTGGCGACCGCGGGCGACGATCGAGAGCTTCTGGGCGCTCACGACCTGGCCGATCGAGCGGGTGGCGACAGCGTGGCCGGCCTCGTGGATGGCGATCCTCCAGCGCTCGTCCTCGCTCAGCACGTGCGACTTTTTCGCCGGACCGGCGACGACGCGGTCGATCGCCTCCTCGAGCGTGGGTTGGTCGATCTCGCTGAAGCCCTCGCGCACGCTGAGCAGGGCCGCCTCGTTGACCAGGTTGGCCAGCTCGGCCCCCGAGAAGCCCGGGCACAGTTTTGCGATCTCGTTGAGGTCGACGCCGGGGGCAAACGTCCGCCCGCGGGCATGCAACTCGAGGATTTCGAAGCGGCCGTGCACGTCGGGCACGTCGACGGTCACCTGACGGTCGAAGCGGCCCGGGCGCAGCAGGGCGGGGTCGAGGATGTCCGGGCGGTTGGTGGCGCCCATCACGCAGATGCCGGCGTCGCCCCCAAAGCCGTCCATCTCGACCAGCAGCTGGTTCAGCGTCTGCTCACGCTCGTCGTTGCCCTGGCCGACGCCCGCCCCGCGCTTGCGCCCGGCGGCGTCGAGCTCGTCGATGAAGATGATCGCCGGCGCCATCTTGCGCGCCTTGGCGAAGAGGTCGCGGATCCGCGCGGCGCCGACCCCGACCAGCGACTCGACGAACTCGGCGCCCGAGGCGGTGAAGAAGGCGGCATCGGCCTCTCCCGCGGTGGCGCGCGCCAGCAGCGTCTTGCCGGTGCCCGGCGGTCCGACCAGCAGCACGCCCTTGGGGGCTGCGGCGCCGGCATCGAGATAGCGGCTCGGGTCCTCGAGGAAATCGCGGATCTCACGCAGCTCGGCAAGCGCTTCTCCCGCGCCGGCCACCGACTCGAAGGTGATCGGAGCTTTCTCGCCCTTCTTGCGGCGCCGTCCCTTGCCGCTGAAGGCCGAGAACGAGCCGATCCCGCCGGAGGCGTCGGCGGTCTGGCGCATGAAGAAGGCGAAGAGGAAGACCAGCAGCAGGATCGGCAGCAGGAACTGGACGACGATCACCCGCGCGGACTTGCCCGACTGGGGGTCGATCTGGACGCGGGCGCCGCCTTTGGTCAGCGACTGGAAGAGCTGCTGGGTGCCGGCGTCGGAGGCGGGGTAGTCGGCGTAGAGCTCGACCCCCGAATCGGTGACTACGACCACCTGGTGGTCGTAGTCGAGCAGGGTCGCGCTGCTCAGCCGGTTGGTGTCGGCGAGCTTGGCGAGGGTCGAGAGCGGCACCTTTTGCCCGACGCCCTCCGCCCCCAGCGAGCCGAGCAGCGAGAAGAACGTCGCGAAGATGACGATCGAGCCGACCAGCAGGAAGGTGGAGATGGGGTCGCGGGTCAGGAGCTTGCCGATCTGACCGAGGAAATTGCGGAGCCGCTCGCCGGCCTCGCGCAGGCGGGAGCGGGTGTGGCGGCTCGAGGCGAGTCTTGGATTCGACATGGCGGGTCCGGCCCTCACACAGGGCCCGGGTGAGAAGCGAACGATCTCCGCTGCGAGCGCCCACTATGTGAACAAGTTGAGAACGAGCCCCGAGTTCACCTTTGCAACAAGTTCGTTGCCGCATGTTCACTAGGTGTTCCCTTTCACTTCACATCTGGCCTCTCGCTGCCGAGCAGGATCGCGTCCCAGCCCCGCGGACCAACTGCGGGAGAGACGATCCAAGGAGGATCCATGTTGGTTTTCGGAAAGAAGAAGTCGGCGAGGGGGGCCCTCCGGGCTTCGTTCCTGGCGGGGGCGACTGTTGTCGCCCTTGGAATCGGCGGGTTGAACGCCGGCAGTGCCTCGGCCGCGCTCGAATGCAACGGCAACAGCATCACTGGCCAGGGAGCCTCGCTGCAGAAAGTGATCCAGCAGGAAGTCTGGAAACCGGGCTTCGAGGGTGGGGTCTGCAACAAAGGCACCTTCCCGACGATCACCTACAACTCGACCGGCAGCGGTGGCGGGCTCAAAGAATGGAACCACGACGGCAAAAAAGGCTCGCTCAACACCGGCCTGGCGTGGATCAGCACCGATGACGCGCCGACCGCCGAACAGATCACCAACATCACCAGCGTCGCCGGCGGCGCCAGCCTGCTGACGATCCCGGTCGTCCAGACGGCGATCTCGATCATCGCCAACCCGCCGGAAGGCTGCGAAATCGAAAAAATCACCAACCTCGACCTCGAGGCCGTCTTCCGCGGCTCTTACCTGACCTGGTCGAAAATCCCGACCGCCAGCGGCGCATGCAACTCGCCGATCACGCGGGTCGTGCGCAAGGACGGCTCCGGCACGACCTACCAGTTCAAGAACTACCTCTCGAAGATCAACAAAGGCGGACTGCCCTGCACCACCGGCGGCACCGAAGGCAAAGCGAGCTGGAAAGAACTGGAGCCGATCACCAACGGCGAAACCGGCGCTCCCAACACGACCTGGCCGGAAAGCTGCGTCGGCAAGACGCTGAGCACGCTGCTCAAGCCGGCGGCCAACGGCAACGGCGAAGTGGTCAAAACCGTGAACGCTACTGTGGGCTCGATCGCCTACACGGCTCTGCCTGACGCTAAAGCGGGCGGCGCCCCGGTGATCCTCGCGGTCCAGAACAACGGCCAGAAAGTCGAAGGCGCGACCTTCGGCGAAGCCGAAGCGGAAGGCCAGACGGCCAACTGCTCGCAGGCGTCCTACGAAGTTCCCGCCAACGCTCGCAACGTTTTCGGCTCGACGGCGCTCAACGTCGACTGGTCGAAAGTGTTCGGCGCCAACCCCGGCATCGGCGGCAGCGGCTACCCGATCTGCACGATCACCTACGCGCTGTCGTTCAAAGGCTACAAAGCCGCCGGGTTCGCGTTCAAAAACTACGTCACCGTCCACGACTACCTGAAGGAATACGTGGTTGCGGCGGCTGGCCAGGAAGCGGCAAAAACGTCGGGCAAGTACTTCGCTCCGCTGCCGACGGCGGAAAAACCGCGGTTCGACGTGCTCGGCGCGGCCCAGTTCGCCGCCTCGAAGATGAGCTATTAGCAGGCGGAGTCGATTCGATCTGATCCTCGGGAACAGGTCGTGTTAGGAAGGGGCCGGGCGCAAGCCCGGCCCCTCTCATATCTAGCCCAATGCCTCTCGCTGGGCGCCAACTCAAAACCGGAGGACGAGATGCCACGACTGTCTGCGACCAGCTCCGCGAAGCGCATCCGCCTGCCGGCCTTGCTCCTGGCCTTGCTCCCGGTGCTGTTCCTACTGCCCGATCGCGCGATCGGTGAGGACAGTCCGCCGGTCATCTCGAACGGGATACTCACTCCCGGCATCCTCTCCTACGAAGGCGGCAGCGTCTCGATCGGGACCGACGTGGTGGACGACATCGGCGTCGCGATGGTGTACGCGGAAGTAATCGGATCCGACGGCACCCTCTACAGCGTCGGGATGAGCCCCACCGGGGGGTCGAGCTACAGCGCCGGCATCGACATCCCGCCGAACTTCTCCGAAGGGGAAGTCAGCTATTCCGTCTGGGTGTGGGCGTCGGATACGAGCGAGGCCTTCTCGTCCGAGCTGATCGGCGATATCCAGGTCCCCGCCCCGCCCCAGTTCGACGAAGCGCCGGTGGTCTCCGACCCCTCGGTCCAGCCGCGTCAGCTGCCCGCCGCCGGCGGCACGGTGACGATCAAGGTCACCGCCACCGACAACCGGTCGGTCTCCGAGGTCTACGCCACGACCGCCCTGCCCGGCGGCGGCAGCGCGCAGGTGCCGCTGGAACCGATCAGCGCTTCGCGCTTCGAAGGCGTCTTCACGGTGCCGCCGAACGCTGGCGCCACGGCCGCCCAGTACGGGATCGGGATCACCGCCCTGGACGACATTGGCCAGCCCGGGTCGATCGACGCCGGCAGCGTCTCGGTGGCGGCGCGGCCTGTGCAGCCCGCGGGCCGGCTGGCGGTCTGGCCCGGCTCCCGTTCCTTCGGGAGCGTCCGCGTCGGACGCCGAGCGTGGCGGTCGGTGTGGGTGAAAAACGTCGGGCCGAGGTCGACCAAACCGGTCGAGGGCGTGATCCAGGCGTCGGGAGCCCCGTTCACGTTGCTTTGGGGGACCCCGGACGGCATCCACTTCCGCCTACGCCCCGGCGAGCTCAGGGTCTACCTGGTGGAGTTCAGGCCCAGCGTCGACGGCCTCCAGGCAGGCTCGGTGAAGGTTCTCCACTCCGACGGCACCCAGCCCGACCTCGCCGTCCAGCTCTCCGGCAGGGGGACCTTGCGAAGGTAGGGACGCGATCGCCGTGGCCCTGGTTCGCCGCCTCGAAGATGAGCCGGGTATAGCAAGGACTTCCCTCGATTTTCACATCTTCGGAAGCGACGCCCGCAACGATCCACGGGTTGATGTTCGAGAGGCGAAGAGGCAGGCGCAGGATCTCGATCGCGCCGGCGACGATCGCCGCTGCGGTGTTGTTCAGCTGCGTCGTGGCAGCACCGGCAGGCGCCGTCGGCTTCGGCCAGATCGAAGCCTGGGGGGCCGCCGGGACCGGCCCAGGCCAGTTCAACGAACCGGCCGAATGCGCGCTGTTTGGGGTCGACCCCGTGGACGGCGGCATTTATGTAGGTGACCTGAGCGTCGATAATCAGTCCTGTCGCCTTCAGAAGCTCTCGCCAGCGGGCAAAGTCGAAGCGTCGGTGGCGATTCCGAGGTTCGGTGCGGGGAAAACGCCGCTTGGGCTGCACGGCGTAGCTATCGACCACGGCGCAAAGCGCATCTATGTGCTCGAAGGCGGTGAAAGCCTGGCTTATACGGCCAAACGAATCCTGATCTATTCAATCGAACCGAGCGGATCGGGTCAGCTCGTGCCTCCGGCGGGAGGTCCGGCTTCATTGACGCTGCCGAGCGGCAGCCAAGCACTGCGCAATCCCACCTCGATCACCGTCGATCCATCAAATGGCGACCTCGTCATCCTTGCCGAAGACCCCAAAAAAGAACATGCCGTCATCCAGCGAATTGGAGCCGATGACAAAACCGGCGCCCGCTTCGTCGATTTGGGAAATGTCCTGCGGCCGCCTGGGGAAGGCGCGCGGGCCATCGCGGTTGGGCCCGACGGCACGACCTACACGCTGACCGGCAACCAGGTCGAACCCGGCTCGCAGGCCACGCGGGCATGGGAGCTGCCAACCAATCTGGCGAGCGTCAAAGCAGTGTCTGGCTTCGCCGCTGCGGCCGAAAGCGAGGATTGGAAAGGCGGTCTCTTGAAAGATGCCGCTTCGGTTGCTGTGGGTGGTCCGCAGATCTCGATCTCGCCCGACGGCCAGATGCTCTACTGGAAGGAAAACCAAGAAAGCTCTTCCTCGAGCGAACCGGGCGTGATCGCTGTGCGCGGCTATTCGCTGGTTAAAGGCGCCACCAGCGTCGTCTACGGCGGTCACCCCTACGAAGAAGGCAAAGGGGTCTGCGCGATCGGCACCGGGCCGGCGCCGATCGCGGCCACCGGCGAAAAGCTCGTCGTCTTTGACCATGCCTTCCCTCTCGGGGGCGGCTACGGGCCGCCGCGAGTGGTCACCTTCGGTCCCGGCGGCAGCGGCTGCAACGCCGAGGTGGCGGCGAAACTGGCCCTCGACGGCGTCGAAGAACCCGTCAGCGTGCAGAAGGGGGTCGACGTCGTCAGCTTCGACGCCTCCGAATCTGAACTCGGCGGCCAGATCGAAAAGGTCGAGTGGGAATTCGGGGACGGCGAAAGCGAAGAAGTCGTCGGTCCCGACCCGGCGCTCTCGACCACCCATCGCTACCTGCACGCGGGCACGTTCACCGCCACGGTGCGGATCAAGCTAGTCGGCCCGGAAGGGCCGACGGGGGAAGCGAGCGGCATGGTGGAAGTCGGCGCAGCCAGCCCGCAGGCTTTCCTCGACCTGCTCGAACCCTCCGGTTTCAGCGTCGCGGCAGGGGGCACTGTCGTCTTCGACGCAAGCGAATCCTGGGACCCGACCGGGGCGCCCGCGGGCGGGGAATGCACGCAGGCGACTGGCTGCCCCGGCAGCAGCGAGATGGCGAGCTACGCCTGGTCCTTCGGCGACGGCTCGGCCCCGCAGACCACCACGGTGCCGACGGTCTCCCACCAGTTCGCCAACCCCGACAGCGCGCCGCTGCTGCGCCTCGTCACCCTGACGGTCGAAAGCGTCGAGGGCCAGACCGATACCGACACGCGCTTGATCACCGTGCGGGGAACGCCCGGTCCGGTCCTCTCCGCACCGGCCGAAGCGTTGCTTGCGCCCCCGGCCGCACCCTCCGCGCCAACGCCCCCCGGTCGTGGCAAGCCCGGCAGCAAAGGTGGACGCCACCACAAGCCCGCGGTGCGCTGTCGCCGGCTGAAGAAGGCGAGCAAGCGGCGGAAATGCGCCCGGGCCGCGCGGGCGCACGGCGGGCACGGGCCGCGCGGGAGCAAAAGCTGAGCCGGCGTCGCTCAGCTGTGCCGGCCGCCGTCGCGGTGGCCGCCGTCGCGCTCGCGCTGGCGGCGCCGGCGCAGGCGCTGATCACCCCTGCCGTCACGGTTGCCGGCCCGGAGGCCGACATCCTCGACTTCGGCGGGGTGGCGATGGCGCCCGACGGCACCGGCGGGCTCGTTTTCACCAAGGCGGTGGAAGGCGTCCCGCACGTGTTCGCCAGCCGTTTTGTCGGCGGCGCTTGGAGCGAACCGATCCGGGTCGACTGGGATCAGCCGTTCGAAGGTGGCCAGGCGCGGATCGCGGCGGGCCCCCGGGGAGAGCTGCTGGTCGTCTGGGTCACCCAGGTGGCGACCTTCAAGAACCGGCTGCGCTTCGGTCTCGTCTCGGCGAAGCTCGGCC
>DASUZP010000130.1:0-2645 GCA_036376775.1 Solirubrobacterales bacterium
GCGGCGTCGCGGATGTCGGTCTTGCCCATCTCGAGGAAGCGGCCGCCGTTCGGCAAGAGCTCGAGCGATGCGTCGACGAACTCGCCGGCGAGGGCGTTCAAGACGACGTCGAGGCCCTTGCCTTCGCTCGTGGCGAGGAACCTGTCTTTGAACTCCAGATCTCGCGAGGAGGCGATGTGGTCTGCGTCGATGCCCGCTTCGCGCAGGACATCCCACTTCGAAGGACTTGCGGTGGCGAAGACCTCGGCGCCGAGGTTTTGGGCGAGCTGGATCGCCACCATGCCGACGCCGCCTGCTCCGGCGTGGATCAGGACCTTCTCGCCTGCGTTCAGCTCGGCCAGGTCGATGAGGCCGTAGAAGGCGGTGGCGAAGACGACCGGCAGCGCCGCGGCCTGCTCGAAGGACCAGCTCTCGGGGACCATGGCGAGGTAGTCGCGCTCGGTCGTGGCCAGCGGGCCGAATGCCTGGTCGATCAGACCCATGACGCGCTCGCCGGGCACCAGGTCGTCCACCTCTGCGCCGACCTCGATCACCACACCCGCGCCCTCGCCGCCGATCGAGGATTCGCCCGGGTAGAGGCCGAGAGCTACCAGGACGTCGCGGAAGTTCAATCCCGCAGCCCGCACCTGGATGCGCACCTCGGTCGGGCCCAACGGCTCCTTGGAGCTCGGGATCAGAGCGAGGCTCTCCAGCGTGCCGCGCTTGAGGGCGTCGAGGTGCCAGGGGCCGGTCGGTGCGATCAGCGAGTCCTCTGTGTCTTTGGCGGGCATCGCCCGCGGCGCCGACGCCGCTCCCTCGCGCAGTGCCAGCTGGGGCTCCTCTGTGCCCTTTGCCAATGCGGCGGGGAGCGCGGCCTGCGATGCCTCCGTGCCGTCGGTGTCGATCAGGGCGAAGCGGCCGGGGTGCTCGGACTGGGCCGAGCGGACGAGGCCCCAGATCGCCGCCGCTGCGGGGTCGGGGGGCTCGTCTGAGGCGATGGCCATCGCGCCTTCGGTGATCAGCGCAAGGCGTAGGTCGGCCTTGGACTCCTCGGCGAGCCATCGCTGGATCGCCTCCAAGGTCTCGCGGGTCGCCTTTCCGGCGGCCTCGGCGCCGCCCACGTCGCCGTCGATCTCGCAATGCAGCTGCTCGACCTCGGCGGGGGCCCCGGCCTGCTCGGCGAGTGGGACCTGCGTCCACTCGAGCTGCAGGAGCCCTTCGCCCTTTGGCTCTGCGCCTGGCAGCTGGGAGGGATCGAGGGTCCGCATCGCCAGGGCGTCGACGATTGCCACCGGGGCGCCGGAGCCGTCGGCGATCTGCAGGGCGAGCGAGTCCTCTTCGGGCGTCAGGCGCACCCGCAGCTCGGTGGCGCCATCGGCCTGCAGCGTCACCCCGCTCCAGGAGAAAGGCAGCTTCAGCTCGCCGGAGTCCTCACCTGTCAGGGAAATGCCGTGCAGGGCCGCATCGAGCAAGGCGGGATGGATCGCAAAGCCCCCTGCTTCCCGCGCGGACCCCTCGGGCAGGGCCACCTCGGAATAGATCCGCTCGCCCTTGCGCCAGGCGGCACCCAGGCCCTGGAAGAGGGGGCCGTATTCGAGCCCGGCGTCGGCGAGGACGCCATAGAGGTCGGCGACGTCTAGCTCTTCGGCGCCTGCGGGGGGCCAAGCATCGAGCGGTTCGGAGATGGTCTGTGGTTGCTCGCAGAGCGTGCCGCTTGCGTTCAGGGTCCACTTTTCGTCCTCGCCTTCGGGACGCGAGTGGATCGCGATCTCGCGCCGGCCTCCCTCGTCGAGCCCGCCCAGGGTTACCCGCAAAGCTGCGGCGCCCTGCTCTGGGAGCACCAGCGGCGCCTGCAGGGTGAGCTCTTCGACTGTCTCTGCGCCGACTTCATTACCGGCGCTCAGCGCCAACTCCAAGAAGGCGGTGCCGGGCAAGATCACCCTGCCGACGACGGCGTGATCGGCCAGCCAGGGGTGCGTCTGCAGGGAGATGCGACCGCTGAGGAGGAGTCCCTCGCCGGTTGGGTCCTCGATCGCCGCCCCCAGCAAGGGGTGGTCGGCGGCGGCAAGTCCGATCGCGCCAGGGTCTGCGGGGCCGGCGACCGATGCAGGCCAGTAGCGCTTGCGCTGGAACGGATAGGTGGGCAGCGGTACCCGCTTCGCGCCGGTTCCCTTAAAGAACGCCCCCCACTCGATCCGAACCCCGTTTGCATGCGCTTCGGCGAGGGAGAGGGCAAAGCGCTCGGCGTCGTCGGTTTCGCGGCGCAGGGTGCAGAGCGAGACAGCCTCGCTTGGGTCGGGGAGTACGTCGTCGATCGTCTCCTGGAGGCCGAAGGCGAGGACGGGATGGGGACCGATCTCGATCAGGGCACGGCGTCCCTGCTTCAACAAGGAGCGCAGGACCGGCTCCAAGAGCACGGTCTGGCGCAGGTTGCGATACCAGTACTCGGCTCCCAGCTCGGCTCCCTCGATCTGCTCGCCGGTGACCGTGGAGTGCAGGGGTATCTCTGCGCTCTGCGGGGAGATCGGCGCAAATGCCTCCAACAGCTCTGCCTCGAGCTGCTCGATCTGGGCCGAGTGGGCGGCGTAGTCGACGGCTATCTCTTGCGCTCTTACGCCGTCTTTCTCGCAGGCGCTTTGGATCTCGTTCAATGCCTCGGGGTCGCC
>DASUZP010000131.1:0-19797 GCA_036376775.1 Solirubrobacterales bacterium
CAGTCGATGACCGAGTCGAATCCACTTGCCGGGGGTGAGCTCAACGCAGCGCTGACCCGGGAGGTGGTGCGCATTCACACCGCCAACCTCGGTCGCGGTCCGAACAAGTCGTTCTCCTTCCACAACGGCAATGTCGTGGTGACGGTTCTGCAGGAGGTCTTGACCAAAGCCGAGCAGAGCCTTGCCGTGAACGAACAGGGCGAGGCGGTTCTGGCGATGCGCCAGCTGTTCCAGCGCACCATGGCGGAGGAGATGAAAGCGAGCGTCGAGCGGCTCACCGGCTGCAAAGTGGTCGCCTTTATGAGCGACAACCACCTCGAGCCGGACATGGCGGTCGAGGTGTTCATTCTCGACACGCCGGTTACCTGAGGCTCAGTCGCGCCGGTGTTCTTCTATCGCTTCCCGTACCCAATCCGGATGGTCGTCCAAAGTGACCGCATAGAGCGGCTCCCCGCCATCCAGATCGGCGATCTTTTCGACCAGCCCGAACGATTCGAGTAGCTTCACCCAGTGGCCGACGGCGTGCAGCTGCCCGCCGGTCCTTGCGCTCAGCTGTGGGACCGCCAGCGGTCCACCGTCGAGGATGCAGCACAACACATCCAGGCGCCCGTCGTGATTGACGATTGCCTCCAGTGCCGATCGACTCATGTGTTTCCCCCCGTGGAAATGTGTGTCCCGACCGCTCATGGGAGGCGCAACGGCCGGGACACGTCTTTCACCCACCAACGCAGCCTCCGAATCGACTTGGCGACTGCGCCTAGCCTCCCTGGCTCCCGCTGGGTCCCCTGCTCCATCGCGGGGGACCATAGCTTATAGGCTATGGTCAACGGTACGTTGTCAGGGGAGGCTTATTCACCTCCGTGTCCCTGCCGCCGACGACCGCTCCCCAGCTTGGAGCCGCGATCCGTACTTTTCGGACATCGCGCAAATTGACCATCGAAGATCTTGCGGGCGAGGCGGACGTCCACTACACCCACGTCTCCAGTATCGAGAGGGGCAAGAGCAATCCCGGCTGGGAAATCGTCAGCAAGCTCGCCGCGGCCCTGGAGGTAAGTGTGGGCGACCTGGAGCGAGTCGGCGCCGAACAGGCCGAGGCCGAGAGCTGACAGAAGTACCGCGCCGCCGCTTACTCTGACGGGGATGTCGCGACGCCGGTTTTCTCTGGGACTGGGCGGCGAGCCGCCGCCGATGTGGCTCGGCCTGCTGGCGACGCTGGCCGCTGTCGCTGCCGGCACGCTGGCGGTCTACCCGCTGAAGTCGGCTGCGCCGGTCGTCTCGTTGGGTGTCGTCTACCTGCCGGCGATCCTGCTGATCTCGATCGTCTGGGGTCTGCGCCTCGGCCTTGTCGCCTCGGTCGCCAGCACTGTCGCCTTCAACTTCTTTCAGATTCCGCCGCTTCATCACTTCACCATCGCCCGCGAGCAGGATTGGGTTGCGCTCGCCACCTTCGCGATCGTCGCCGCGGTCAGCAGCACCGTCGCCGGCCTGGCGCGGGCGCAGACGGTCGAGGCCGAGCGGCGGCGCGAGGAGGCGGACCGCGCCTTGGTCGAGCTGGCGGCCCTCTCCCGCGAGCGCGACCGGATGCAGGGTGAGATGGTCGAGGCGGAGGCGCTGCGGCGCAGCGACGAGTTGAAGACGGCGTTGCTGCGGTCGATTTCCCACGACCTGCGCACGCCGCTCACCTCGATGATCGCCAGTGGCGCTGCGCTCGGCTCGGCGACGCCGACCGCGGAGGAGCGTGCCGAGCTGAGCGAGGCGATCGTCGCCGAGGGCGAACGGCTCTCCCGCCTGGTCGAGAACCTGCTCGACATGTCGCGCCTGGAGGCGGGCAAGGCGGAGCCGCACCGCGAACAGACCGATCTTGTCGAGGTGCTGGAGGGAGCTCGCGCGGCGGTTGCGGGCTCCGAGCTGGTGCAACTGGCGGTCGGGCCCGAGCTGCCGGCCGTCGACGCCGACGCCGCGCAGCTCGAGCGCGCCTTCGCCAACCTGCTCGAGAACGCCGTCCGCCATGGCGGCGGCGGCCCCGTGAAGGTGACCTCGAGGCTGATCGGTGGGAAGATCGCCGTGCGCGTGGTTGATCAGGGGCCGGGCATACCGGAGAGCGAGCGGAAGCGGATCTTCGAGCCGTTCCAGCGCGGTGCCGCGAACGGCGCCCGCGGCGGTTCCGGGCTGGGGCTGGCGATCGCCAAGGGCTTCGTCGAGGCCAACGGCGGGGAGATCGAGCTCGAGTCGGTGCCCGGCCAGGGGACCAGCTTTGTCGTCACCTTCCCCTTCCAGGCCGGGTCGCGGAATTGAACGGCATGGCGCGGGTCCTCGTCTGCGACGACGAGCCGCAGATAGTTCGCGCGCTCAAAGTCATCCTCCGCGATTCCGGCTACGACGTCGTGCCCGCGAGCAGCGGCGAGGAGGCCCTCGATCTGGCTGCGGTCAAACCCCCCGCGGCGGCGATCGTCGACCTGATGCTGCCCGACATCGACGGCGTCGAGGTGACCAGGCGGCTGCGCGAGTGGAGCGAGATGCCGATCATCGTCCTCTCGGCCGTCGGCGAGGAGGAGGCCAAGGTCCGGGCCCTGGGCGCCGGCGCCGACGACTACGTGACCAAGCCCTTCGGCCCGCCGGAGCTGGTGGCGCGGCTGGAGGCGGTGCTGCGGCGCGCGCGGCCGGAGGCATCGGAGCCGACGATCGTCGCCGACGGGCTCGAGATAGACCTGGCGGCGCGCGCGGTGCGCCGCGAGGGCGAGCCGGTGCACCTGACGCCGACCGAGTTCGAGCTGCTGCGGGCGCTGGCCCAGAACCGCGGTCGCCTGATGACCCACAGCGCCCTGCTCTCGGAGGTCTGGGGGCCGGCGTACGCGGACGACCTCCAGGTCCTGCGCACCCACGTCGCCAACCTGCGGCGCAAAATCGAGCCCGCCGGCGAGCCCGTCTACATCCGCACCGACCCCGGGATCGGCTACCGCTTCGCCCAGTAGGGATCTTTACGGGATCTTTATCCCCCCGCCCGCAATCCCCACGCGATCTTGATGCGGGGGCGCGCATGATCGGCCCATGCCCTTCGTGGCCGACATATTCCCCGGCGGCGGCAGTCCCGTCGCCGACGTCTTCGCGATCCTCGTCTCGATAGGGCTTTTCGCCCTCGTCTACTGGGCGGTCGATCTGATCGACCGGATATGAGCGCGATCACTCTGGCCGCCCTCAGCGCTGCGGACGTCTTCGGGCTGGTCGCCTCCGCGCTCGTCTTTGCCTATCTGCTCTACGCGCTGCTGCGCGGGGAGAAACTCTGATGGCGCAGGGCTGGCTGCAGGTCGCGGTCTTCGTCGCGGTCCTGATCGCCGCGACCCGCCCCCTCGGCGTCTACATGGCGCGCGTCTTCGGCGGCCGGCGCGTCTTCCTCAGTCCCGTCGTCGGCCCGCTCGAGCGCCTCACCTACCGGGTCCTGCGCGTCGACCCTTCCGAGGAACAGGATTGGAAGGCCTACGCCCGGAGCCTGATCCTCTTCTCGGTCTTCTCCTGGGTCGCCCTTTACCTGATCCTGCGCACCCAGGGAATCCAACCGTTCAACCCCGAAGGCTTCCACTCGGGACCGTGGGACGTCAGCTTCAACACCGCCTCGTCCTTCGTCTCCAACACCAACTGGCAGTTCTACGGGGGCGAAACGACGCTGACCTATTTCGCCCAGATGGTGGGACTGACGGTGGAGAACTTCGTCACGCCCGCGGTCGGCATCTGCGTTCTGCTCGCCTTCATCCGCGGGATCGTCGGCCGCGGTGGGGTCGGGCTCGGCAACTTCTGGCAGGACCTGACCCGCAGCCTCTACTACGTCCTGCTTCCGCTCTCGGTGGTCGTCGGGCTGATCCTCGTCTCTCAGGGCGTCGTGCAGACGCTCAGCGGCGCCTCCGTCGCGCACACGGTCGCGGGCGCCGAACAGGCGCTTGCCTTCGGCCCGGCTGCCTCGCAGATCGCGATCAAGCAGCTCGGCACCAACGGCGGCGGTTTCTTCAACGTCAACTCGGCGATGCCCTACGAGAACCCCAACGCGCTGACCGGCTTCGTCGAGCTGCTCTCGATCGTCCTGATTCCGGCGGCGCTCACCTACACCTACGGCCGCATGGTCGGCCGCCAGCGCGAGGGCTGGGCGATCTTCGCCGCGATGCTGGCGATCTACATCGCCTTCATAGCCACGATCGTCCCCGCCGAGCAGCACGGCACCCCGGCCCAGCACGCCGCGGGTTCGCCGACCGCCGCGATCGACGGCTCGACCGGCGGCAACCTGGAGGGCAAGGAGCAGCGCAACGGCATCGCCGAGTCGGCACTGTGGGCGACGACCACCACGGTCACCTCCAACGGCTCGGTCAACTCCGCCCACGAGTCCTTCACCGGCCTCGGCGGCGCCGTGCAGATGTCCGGTCTGGCGACGAGCGAGGTCGTCTTCGGCGGGGTCGGCACCGGTCTCTACTCGATGCTGCTCTTCGTCCTCCTCGCCGTCTTCATCGGTGGCCTGATGGTGGGCAGAACGCCCGAATACCTGGGCAAGAAGATCCAGGCGCGCGAGATCAAGCTGATCTCTCTCGGCGTGCTGTTCACGCCTCTCGCCGTGCTCGCGACCTCGAGCTTGGCGACGGCGACGCGGGCGGGACTGCGCTCGATCTACGAAGCCGGTCCGCAGGGTTTCTCCGAGACGTTGTACGCCTACCTCTCGCAGGCCAACAACAACGGCTCCGCCTTTGCCGGCTACACCGGTTTCGTCCAGCCCGACGCGCCCGGCAACCACGGCGCCTACGGCATCTCCTTCGCCGATCTGCTCGGCGGCGCGACGATGACCCTGGGGCGCTTTATCCCGATCGTCCTCGTCCTCGCCGTCGCCGGCTCGCTCGCCGGCAAGAAGATCGCCCCGGCCGGCCCGGGCACGATGCGGACCGACACGCCGACCTTCGTCTTCCTCCTGATCGGCGTCGTGATCCTGGTCGGCGCCCTGACCTTCTTCCCCGCCCTCCTGCTCGGCCCGATCGTGCAGAGCCTGACCACGAGGTTGTTCTGAGATGCGCCGCTCGGCTCTCACCGCGCTGCTCGCCACGATCGCCTTCACCCTGGTCTTCGGCCTCGTCTACCCGCTGGCGATGACCGGCGTCTCCCAGCTGGTCTTCCCCGGCAAGGCGAACGGCTCGAAGCTGACCGTGGACGGGAGGCTGATCGGCTCGAGCCTGATCGGCCAGGACTTCAAGGGCGATCCCCGTTACTTCCAATCGCGCCCCTCGCAGTCGGAATACGCCGCCGACACGACCTACTTCTCGAACCTCGGGCCCAACAGCATCGAAGAGCGCGAAGAGGTGCGCGGATACCTCGCCGCTTACCTCGAGCTGGAGAAGCCCTACGACAGATCGCTGAGCAGGGAAGACGTACCGGTCGACGCGATCGCCCAGTCGGGCTCCGGCGTCGATCCCGAAATCTCCGAGGCCAACGCGCGGATCCAGGCGCATCGGATCGCCGCGGTCCGCGAGCTGCCGCTCGCCCGGGTCGAAGACCTGATCGCGGCGCACACCGAAGGCCGCTTCCTCGGCCTCTTCGGCGAGCCCGGCGTGAACGTCCTGCAACTCAACATCGCACTCGACGAAGAGGCCCCGAGCGAATGAGCGAAAACAAGCCCCGATCCCTGTTCGACCCCGAGATCCTGCGGCCGGCGCTGGTCGAGTCCCTGCGCAAGCTCGACCCCCGCGTGCAGGTCCGCAATCCGGTCATGTTCGTGGTCGAGATCGGCGCCCTGATCACGACCGCCGGTTGGTTGATCCAGCTCTTCGGCGGCGGCCCGTTGGGGGGCGGTCACGAGCCCTCCTGGTTCGCCTTCGCGGTGACCGTCTGGCTCTGGCTCACCGTCGTCTTCGCCAACCTCGCCGAGGCGCTCGCGGAGGGCCGGGGACGCGCTCAGGCGGCGAGCCTGCGCGCGATGCAGACCGAGACCGTGGCGCGCCTGCGCGGCGGCGGCGAGAGGCTCGCCTCCGAGTTGACCCGCGGCGACGTCGTCGTCGTCGAGGCGGGCGAGACGATCCCCGGCGACGGCACCGTGATCGAGGGCATCGCCTCGGTCGACGAGTCGGCGATCACCGGCGAGTCGGCGCCGGTGATCCGCGAGGCTGGCGGCGATCGCAGCGCGGTCACCGGTGGCACCAGGGTGCTCTCGGACCGGATCGTCGTCGAGATCGTCCAGGAGCCCGGAAAATCGTTCCTCGACCGGATGATCGCGCTGATCGAGGGGGCCGAGCGGCGCAAGACGCCGAACGAGGTCGCGCTGGGAATCCTGCTCGCCGCGCTCACCCTCGTCTTCGTCGCGGTCGTCGTCGCCCTGCGGCCGTTCGGCCTCTTCGCCGGCACCGAACTCTCCGAGACGACGCTGATCGCCCTGCTGGTCGCGCTGATCCCGACCACGATCGGGGCGCTGCTCTCGGCGATCGGCATCGCCGGCATGGATCGCCTCGTGCGGCGCAACGTGCTGGCCCTATCGGGCCGCGCCGTCGAGGCCTCCGGGGACTGCGACGTGCTGCTGCTCGACAAGACCGGCACGATCACGCTCGGCAACCGCGAGGCGGTCGAGTTCATTCCGATGCCCGGCGTCGCGGTCGAGGAGCTGGCCGAGGCCGCCCAGATGTCCTCGCTCGCCGACGAGACGCCGGAGGGCCGTTCGATCGTCGTCCTGGCGAAGACGTTCGGCATCCGCGAGCACGACTTCGTCGGCCACGAGCCGACTTTCGTCCCCTTCAGCGCCGAAACCAGGATGAGCGGCGTCGACTTCAACGGCACGCGGCTGCGCAAGGGGGCGGGGGACGCGATCGAAGTCTGGGTCGGCGACGGCGGCGGGCGCGCACCGGCGGAGCTGCGGGCCGAGCTCGACCGGATCGGCCGCGAGGGGGGTACGCCGCTCGCGGTCGCCCGCAACGAGTGGGTGCTCGGCGTCGTCTACCTCAAGGACGTGATCAAGGAGGGGATGAGCGTCCGCTTCGATCAGCTGCGCGCGATGGGCATCCGCACGATCATGGTCACCGGCGACAACAAACTGACCGCGGCGAAGATTGCCGCCGAGGCCGGCGTCGACGACTTCCTCGCCGAAGCGACGCCCGAGCGCAAGCTGGAGCTGATCAGGGAGCAGCAGGCGGACGGCCGCCTGATCGCGATGACCGGCGACGGCACCAACGACGCACCGGCCCTCGCTCAGGCCGACGTCGGCGTGGCGATGAACACCGGCACCCAGGCCGCCCGCGAGGCGGGCAACATGGTCGATCTCGACTCCAACCCCACCAAGCTGATCGAGATCGTCGAGGTCGGCAAGCAGCTGCTGATCACCCGTGGCGCCCTGACCACCTTCTCGATCGCCAACGACATCGCCAAGTACTTCGCGATCCTGCCGGCGATGTTCGCGGCGACCTACGCCCTGGCCGGCCAGAGGGGGCCGCTGGACGCGCTCAACGTGATGTCGCTGGGCACGCCGGAATCGGCGATCCTCTCTGCGGTGATCTTCAATGCGCTGATCATCCCGCTGCTGATCCCGCTCTCCCTGCGCGGCGTCCGCTACCGGCCGATCGGCGCCACCGCGTTGCTGCGGCGCAACATGCTGCTCTACGGGCTGGGCGGGATCGTCGCTCCGTTCGTCGGCATCAAGCTGATCGACCTGGTCGTCCACAACCTGCTGGGGGCCTGAGGCCCCGCGGGGGCGCCGGATGGAGCGCGGTCGCTACAAGATCTTCCTCGGCATGGCGGCCGGCGTGGGCAAGACCTACCGCATGCTGCAGGAGGGCCGGGCCGAACTGGCGGCCGGGCGCGACGTGGCGATCGGCTATCTGGAGCCGCACAGGCGCGAGGAGACCAGCGAACAGGCACGGGGCCTGGAGGTGGTGCCGCGCCGCCGCGTCCTCTACCGCGACGTGGAGGTCGAGGAGATGGACCTGCCGGCAGTGCTGTCGAGGGCGCCGGCGCTGGCGCTGATCGACGAGCTCGCCCATACCAACCCGCCCGGGCTCGAGCACGAGAAGCGCTACGAGGACATCGCCGACGTGCTGGCGGCTGGCATCGACGTCTTCTCGACGGTCAACGTCCAGCACCTGGAGTCGCTCAACGACCAGGTCACCGAGCTGACCGGGGTGCGGGTGCGCGAGACGGTGCCGGACTCGGTGCTCGGACAGGCCGACGAAGTCGTCCTCACCGACCTCACCCCCGAGGCGCTCGTCGCCCGGTTGCGGGCGGGAAAGGTCTATCCGGGCGAGAACATCCAGGCGGCGCTCGACAACTTCTTCAAGATCGAGAACCTCGCCGCGCTGCGCGAGGTGAGCCTGCGACAGGTCGCCGAGGAGGTCGAGTCGAAGCGGCTCGTCTACGGCGAGACCGAGTCGCTCGGCACGCGCGAGGAGCGGGTCGTCTCGACGGTGCCGAAGGCGGTCGGCGAGCGCCTGCTTGCCCTGGTCCGTCCGCGGCCCAGCTCGCAGCGCCTCGTGCGCCGCGCCTGGCGCTCGGCGCAGCGGCTGGGCACCGATCTCGACCTGCTCTGGGTCAAGCGGCCCGGCCAGCCGACCGAGGGCGAGGTCGAGCGCCAGGTGACGGCGCTGCGCCAGCTCGCCTCGGTCCTCGGTGCGACGCTGCTGATCGAGGAGCACGACGATCTGGTCGCGGCCGCCGCGCGTGTCGTCCGCGAGCGTGGGATCACCTACGTCATGATCGGCGAGTCACGGCCGGCTCGGGGGTTCGCGCGCCTGCGCGAGCCGCTTCCGCAGCGGCTGATGCGGGCGACTCCGCCCGGGGTCGACGTCAGGATCGTCGCCCGCCGTGGCCTCGAGGAGCAGCCATGATCGAGCACGTTCTCGTCGGCCTGGCGCTGGCTCTGGGGCTGGCCGGCGGCTACCTCCTGGCCCGCTCGCAATTGCGCGGGAAGCGCTCCGAGGCGCCCCAGGCGATCCATCGCATCCTGCTTCCCTTCACCGGCACGGAGATCTCGCGCCGTGCCCTCGATGCGGCGCTGCGCCTCGCCCGCGCAGAGGATGCGACCCTGATGCCCGCCTACCTGGCGGCGGTGCCGAACCGGCTGCCGCTCGATTGCTCGATTCCCGCCGAGGCGGCCAGGGCGATGCCGATTCTGGAGGCGATCGAGCAGCGCGCCGCGGCGCAAGAGGTCGCCGTCGACGCCCGGATCGAGCGCGGGCGTTCATACCGCCACGCACTGCGGCGCCTGCTCGATCGCGAGGGGTTCGACCGGGTCGTCGTTCCCGCGACCGCGACCGGCCGCACCGGTCTCTCCGGCGAGGACATGGTCTGGCTCTTGGAGAAGGCCCCCGCCGAGGTCCTGATCCTGCGCCCGGCGCCGGCGGACGAGCGTCGCGTGGTCGCCGTCCCCAGCCCCCCTCTCGCACCGCCTCGGCATCGGGGAAAAGCCGCAGGCGAGGTGTGGGCCTCTCCCGATGGAGTCGCAGACGGGCAGACGTAGGCTCAAAAAGTGAGCGCGAATTCACAGCGACGCCGCCCCCGTGTATTGATTGCGGGTGGCGGTATCGCGGCGCTCGAGGCGGCTTTGGCCCTGCGAGACCTGGCCGGCGGGGGACTCGATGTCGAGCTCTGTTCGCCGCGAAAAGAGTTCGTCTACCGCCCCTTTGCCGTCGGCGAGCCATACGGCGCGGCCAGCATCTTTCGTTACCGCCTCGATGCCCTGGCGGACCGGATCGGCGTTTCGTTTCGCCTCGATGGCCTCTTCGCCGTCGATCTCGCCACAGGCGTGGCGACTGTTCGCGACGGCGAGCAGATCCCCTACGACTATCTGCTTGTCGCCTGCGGGGCGCGGATGCTCTGGGCGGTGCCCGGCGCGGTCACCTTCTGGGGAGTGTCCGACGAAGGCGGCTTTGGCGCGCTCGTGCGCAAGCTCCGCCGTGGTGTCCTGCGCGATCTGGTCTTCACCATGCCCAGCGGCAACAGCTGGGGACTGCCCCTCTACGAGCTGGCGCTGCTCGCCTCGTCGGTGCTGGCCAAATCGGGCATCGAAGACGCGCGACTGACCGTGGTCACCCCCGAGGATGCACCGCTCGAGCTCTTCGGACGCGCAGTCGGCGAGCAGATGGCCGGGCTTCTCGACGAACGGGGGATAGCGGTCGTCAGCGGCGTTCACCCGGTTGCCTTCGAAGACGGGTGCCTGCGGATCGCCCCCGGCGAGCCGATCGAGACCGAGGCCGTGGTCAGCCTGCCTCGCCTCGAGGGTCGCCGCCTGGATGGCCTTCCCGCCGACGCGGGCGGTTTTCTCCCGGTCGACGAGCACTGCCGCGTGTTGGGCGCCGAGGGCGTCTTCGCCGCCGGCGACGTAACCGCCTTCCCGGTCAAGCAGGGAGGGATCGCGACCCAGGAAGCGGATGCGGCCGCAGAAGCGATCGCCGCCGCGGCCGGTTGCGAGCTCGATCCGGCTCCGTTCGATCCGGTGTTGCGCGGCGTGCTCTGGACCGGAGACGAGCAGCGCTACCTCTTCGGACGGCTGACCGGGAGGCATGGCGAAGTCTCGGAGCTGAGCGAGGAGCCTCTCTGGTCCGAGCCGCAGAGCAAGGTCGTCGGCCGATACCTGACCCCCTTTCTCGCCGCGATGCCCGACGCCGAGCAGCGTCTTCTCGCGGCTCGCTGAGCGCAGCCGGGCGGGATCGGGTCATGATGCGGCGGTGAGCGATGCCGACGAGCAGGCGCGGATCCGGCGCTACCGCGAGGCGCGGCGCGACCCGCGCCTCGCTGTCTTGGAGGGATTCCATGCCCTCAAGCACGCTCTTCGCTTTGGCGCCGAGGTGTTGGAGGCGGTCGCTGCCGATCCGCAACAGCTCGAGCAGCTGGCGGCCGAGCTGGCGCCCGATCTCGGCGGCTCGCTGGCCGAAAGGGTGACCCCGGTCACCGCCGATGTCGTGGCCCAACTGGTGCCGCAGGCGCCGCGCACCGGTGTCGTCGCGATCGCCCGTCGCCCCGATGTCGACCTTGCCGCGGCGCTCGGCGAGCGGCGCCCGCAGCCACTCGTCTTGCTCGAGGATCCGCGCACGATGGGCAACATGGGGGCCTGCGTCCGGGTCGCCGCCGCCGCCGATGCCGCCGGCGTGCTGACCACCGGCCCCAACGATCCCTGGCATCCCGACGCGCTGCGGGGAGCTGCCGGACTCCACTTCGCCCTGCCGGTGGTCGGGGTCGAGGGGCTGCCGGCTAGCGACCGGCCGCTGATCGCGATCGACCCCGGCGGGGAGGACCTCAACCCGGCCGAGCTGCCGCCGCGCGCGATCCTTGCCTTCGGCACCGAGCGCTACGGGCTCAGCGATGCCCTGCTCGACCGTGCCGACGCCCGCCTCGGCATCCCGATGCGGGCCGGTGTCTCCAGCCTCAACCTCGCGACGTCGGTCGCGGCCGTGCTTTTCGCCCAACAGCTCGCTCCCCATTAGGCGAAACTACGGATGCAATGGGCAGGAACTGCCTCTAGCGTGCGAAATACTCGATCTGCGGCGCTTTGCCGCGTCATCAACCGAAAGGACCATCCGTGCCGTTCGCAGACATCAACTTCGGCGAAGCTCTCCTCGTCGCCTTCGAGGTCTTCTTCTTCGTCATCTGGATCTGGATCCTGATCACGATCCTCACCGACCTCTTCCGCGACCACGAGACCTCAGGCTGGGCAAAGGCGGCCTGGGTGCTCTTCCTCGTCTTCATTCCTTTCCTGACCGCGCTTGTCTATCTGATTGCACGTGGCAGCGGTATGCGCGAAAGGACGATCAAGGCGCAGGCGGAGGCGAAACAACATTTCGATTCCTACGTCCGCGAGCAGGCGCACGGTGGCTCCGCCGCGGACGAACTGCACAAGCTCAACGAGCTGAAGGAAAAGGGCGCGCTCTCGAGCGAGGAGTTCGACAAGGCGAAGGCCAAGTTGCTTGCCTAGCCCCCTGACTGGCTGCCGCCGCGCCTCGGCGCGGCGGCGGTTTCTCCTGCAAGGGCCGCAATTCTGCAAGAGGAGTTGCAAGTTATGAGCAACTCCTAACAATCTTTAGGCGACTTCGTTAGCGTGCGCCGCCGATGCGTCCTCCTGCCGGTACCTCCCGGTGGCTGTTGCTCCCGGCCGCCCTGTTGCTGCTCGTGCTCTGCCTCGTGGCCAGCGCGCCGGCTGAGACCCTGAGCGAAAAGCTCGACTCGACCCAGGGCAAGCTCAGCCATGTGCGCGAAAGCCAGGGCGCGCTCTCGGCGACGATCGAAGAACAGAACAGGGCGATCGACTCGATGCTGGGCGAAGTCTCGCGGCTGCGCCAGGAACAGCTCGCGCTCGAGTCCGAACTGGCCGGCAAGCAGGACGAACTCGACAGCGCCACCGCCAAGCTGGAAGCCGAAAAGGATCGCCTGGCGCAGATCCGGGCCAAATTGCAGCGGGCGCTCGACGTACTGCGGGAACGACTTGTCGCGATCTATGAGGCGGGCAGCCCCGACGTGCTCAGCGTCGTGCTCGAATCGGAGACCTGGTCCCAGGCCAGCGTCCGCGCCGAATACCTGAGCCGGGTCCAGGACTACGACGACTCCGTCGCCGGCCGGGTCAAGGGTCTGCGCGACGAAGCCAAGGCTGCGGTCAAGCAGATGGCGGCGATCCGCCTGCAGCTGAAGGAAGCGCGCGACGCGATCGCGGCCAAGGAGCGCGAAGCGGCCGACGCCCGCGCCGAAGCCGCTGCCCGCTTCGCCGAGTTGAAGGAAGCGCAGGCGCAGCGCCAGCAGGATCTGGAAGCGCTCGAGTCGCGCGAAGCGGCGCTCAGCGACAACCTCGCGGCGATCTCCGAACAGCTCGCCAGCTCAGGGGCGCCGGTCCCGACCGGCACGCCCGCGCCGCTCACCCCGGGGCAGAGCGCCGAATACATCTCCGAAAGCCAGGCGAGCGTGCCGAGCGCCGCGCCGCCCGCGGTGCAGGCGGCGATCGAAGCGGCAAACTCGATCGCGACCACGCCCTACATCTGGGGCGGCGGCCACGGCTCCTTCGAATCTTCGGGCTACGACTGCTCGGGCGCGGTCAGCTTCGCCCTCAACGGTGGCGGCTTCCTCTCCAGCCCACTCGACTCGACCGGGCTGGAGACCTGGGGCGATCCCGGCCCCGGCCAGTGGATCACCGTCTACGCCAACGCCGAACACGCCTGGATGATCATCGCCGGCCTCGCCTTCGACACCGTCGGCGGCCCTGGGCCGCGCTGGCATCCGGAACTGGTGGATTCGCCTGAAGGGTTCATCGCTCGGCACCCCAGCGGTTATTGAGAGCCCACCCGGTAGGGCTTTCACTTAACTTTTTCGGTGGGTCGCGGTAGGGCTGACGCCCAAGGGTCAGTGACGAAAAAGTACAAGACGTTCCAGCCCTACCGGGATAGGCGCTCAGGTTCGGGCGCTTGCGAGGTCGGTCAGGTAGCTGGGGCGCTCGATGCCGGGGAGTAGGCGGTCGTCGGGCTTGGGTGAGCTGGCGGCGATTCGGAGGCCTATGGTGCCTGCCCAGACCGGTAGGTCGTAGTCCTCCTCGTCGTCGAGGGGGCCGCCGGTGCGGATCTTTGCTGAGGCTTCCGCGAGCGGCAGGCGCAGCACCGCCGTGCCCTTCAGCTCCTGCGCGGTGGGCAGGCGAGCGTCTCCCCAGCGGCCCGGTACGAGCTTCTCGGTGAAGGCTTTGAGCGCCTCGCGTTTGGCGTCGGGGGAGTCGATCTTCTCGGCTTGGCCGAAGACGACGACGGAGCGGTAGTTGACCGAGTGGTGGACGGCGGAGCGGGCGAGGACCAGGCCGTCGAGCAGGGTCGCGGTCAGGCAGATCTCCGCCTGCTCGGCCCGGCGCAGCGTCGGGCTTGCCGCCGAGCCGTGGATGTAGAGCCACTCGCCGGCGCGTGCGTGCAGGGTGGGGGTGACGACGGGGTGCCCGGCCGCAGCGACCGTGCCGATGTGGGAGACGATCGCCTCGTCGAGGATCGCCTCGACCGCCTCGCGCTCGTAGCTGGCGCGGCTGGGCATCCTCGTCACTCTGGTTCTCGGCTTCGCCGCCATCGTATCCCCTGGGATTCTGTTACAGTACAGATCTGGCTACTGAGATGACACAGTATCGAATTACCGGAGACGGCGCCGCCGAGATCGCCGCCAGCATCGAGCGCGGCATAGAGGATGGGGCACTGCGCCCGGGTGCTCCGCTGCCGGCGGTCCGTACGCTCGCCGCCGAGCTCGGCGTCAGCCCGACCACCGTCGCTGCCGCGTTCAAGGACCTGCGCTCGCGCGGTCTCGCCGTGACGCGATCGCGCAGCGGCGCCCAGGTCAGCTGGCGGCCCCCGGTGGCGGGGTCGTGGCTCGGCGCGGCGGTGCCCGCCGGCGTCCGTGACTTTGCGAGTGGCAATCCCGATCCGGACCTGCTGCCCGACCTGGCTCCGGTTTTGCGTCGGATCGAGCCGCCGCGCCAGCTCTACGGCGGCGAGCCGGCCGATCCCCGACTGCTCGAGTTGGCGCGGGCCGAGTTCGCCCAAGCCGGGATCGCCGCGGAGAACGTCGCCTTCGTGAATGGCGCCCTCGACGGGATCGAGCGCGCCCTGGCGGCGCATCTGCGACAGGGGGACGTGGTGGCGATCGAAGATCCGGGCTTCGCCGGGCTCTTCGACCTGCTGCGTGCGCTCGGACTCGCCCTGCGCCCGGTGGCGATCGACGCGAGGGGCATGGTTCCCTCGGCACTTGCCGACGCGCTTGACGAGGGTGCGAGCGCGGTGGTGATCAACCCCAGGGGCCAGAACCCGACCGGGGCATCGCTCGACGAGGAGCGTGCCATGGCGCTGAAGCACGTGCTCGACCGTCACCCCGAGGCGATGGTCCTCGAGGACGATCACCTCGGGCCGATCGCCGGCACGCCCCGTCTGACGCTGACCGCCGGCCGCCTTCGCTGGGCGGCGGCGCGTTCGCTGGCCAAGTCGCTCGGCCCCGACCTCCGCCTCGCTGTCCTCGCCGGCGACCCGCACACGATCAGCCGCGTACGCGGCCGCCAGGCCGTAGGCCCGGGCTGGGTAAGCCACCTGCTCCAGCGCACGGCAGCGGCGCTCTGGGCAGACCCAAAGATCGCGCGCAGCCTGGAGAAGGCCACCGCGACTTACCGCAAGCGTCGCGAGACGTTCATCACCGCCCTCGCCGAGCACGGCATCGAGGCCCACGCCCCAAGCGGCCTAAACGTCTGGATCCCGGTCCCCGACGAGACCAGCGCCGTGCAAGCTCTGCAGACCGAAGGTTGGGCAGTAGCGCCAGGAGCTCCATTCCGCCTCCAGGCCGAGCCGGCGATCCGAGTCACCATCAGCACCTTGCAAGCTGACGAGGCCAAGCCCCTGGCGGCGGCAATCGCCACAGCTCTCCGCCCGTCCCACCGGACCCGCTCCGCATAGAGACCATCCGGGTAGGGGTGGAACGTCTTGTACTTTTTCGTCACCGACCCTTCGAGCGTCAGCACTACCGCGATCCACCGAAAAAGTTAAGTGGAAGCCCTACCGGATGGAACCCTAGGCCGGCACCGCTCCGGTCTCCACCGGCCGCCCTTCGGACTGCCACGTTCCCACGCCCCCGCGGGCGACGTGAATCGTCTCGAACCCCTCGCGCTGCAGCACCGAAGCCGCGAGTCCACTCCGTTTGCCGCCCTTGCAGATCGTTGCCAGGGCACGGTCGCGGGGCAGCTCGTCGAGTCGCCGTGCGAGCTCGCCGTAGGGGATGTGGAGCGAGCCGGCGATGTGACCGCCGGCGTACTCGCCGGCGTCACGCACGTCGAGGACGAGCGGTGGCGCCGCGTCGTCCAGCAGCTCGGCGAGTCGCTCTGGGCCGATCGGCTCGATCCGCGCTACGGGACGCTCCTCCGCCCGCCAGGCGCTCATCCCACCACCGAGGAAACCGCGGACGCTCAGCCCGACCGCGGCGAGCAGCTCCGCCGCCTCGAGCTCGTTGCCGTCCGAGGCGGCGACGACGACCACCTCACCGTCGGGAGGGACGACCTGGGCGACCTTGGTGGCGAAGCCGGTGTCGTAGGCCGAGGCGCTGATCGAGCCCGGAATGTGGGCCTCGTCGAACTGCTCGTTGGTGCGCGAGTCGACGGCGAAGGCGCCGGAGGCGATCGCCGCCTCGAAGCGGCGCGGCGTCAGCCGGGCGGGCGAGCCGATCGACTCGATCAGCGGGCCGCGATTGAGCTCGACGATGTGCTCGACGTTGGGCGGTCGCTGGCCCAGGCCGGCGACCGCGTCCTCGACGAACTCGGCCTCGTCGGCGAAGGCCAGCGCCCGGTTGTGGCGGCGCTCGAAGCCGATCGTCGAGGAGGTCTTGAGGTCGATGCCGGAGCTGCCGCAGAGCGAGCCGCCGAGGTGCCCGGGCCAGACCTCGACCTCGTCGGGCAGCGAGAGCAGCCGCTCGTGCAGCGAGCGGAAGATCCCGGCGGCGCCCTCGCGCGGCTCGACCGCGAGGTCGGGACGGGCGACGTCGCCGACGAAGAGCGAGTCGCCGCTCAGCACCGCGACCGGGTCGCCGCCGCGCTCGCTGTCGCGCAGCAGGAAGGAGGTGTGCTCGGGCCGGTGGCCGGGCGTGTGGATCGCTTCGATTGATACCCCACCGCCGAGCTCAAGCGTCCAGCCGTCGCCGAACGGCTTGTGCTCGTACTCGGCCCCGGCCAGCTCGTTGACGTGGATCGTCGCCCCGCTGGCCCGCGCCAGCCGTCCGTGGCCGGAGACGTGGTCGGCGTGGTTGTGGGTCTCCAGTACGTGCTCGATTCGCATGCCGTGTAGGCGGGCGAGGTTCACGTAGGGGTCGATGTCCCACTGCGGGTCGACCACGGCCGCGACTCCCGCGCTCGAGTCGCCGACCAGGTAGGAGGCGCAACCGAGATCCTCGTGGATTATCTGGCGGAAAAGCATTTCTGCGGTCCGGTTTGCTTCGAATGGTTGAAGAGGTACCGTTCCGCCCAGACTAGCGGTCGAGAAAGGGGTTCGAATGGGAGTCGAGGAGAAGCAGGCGCTGGAGCAGGAGCTGGACGCTCTGCTCGAGGTGGAGCGCTTCGATCCGCCTGCCGGGTTTCGCCGCCAGGCGCTCTTTGCCGACCCGGGCGTCTACGAGCAGGCGGCGGCCGACCCCGAGGCCTGGTGGCTGCGGCAGGCGACCGAGCTGCTCGACTGGACCCGGGTGCCGAGCCAGGGGCTCGACGAGTCCGACCCGCCCTTCTATAAGTGGTTCGCCGACGGCCAGCTCAACGTCTCCGCCAACTGCCTCGACCGCCACGTCGAGGCGGGTCTCGGCGAGCGGGTCGCCTACCACTGGCGCGGCGAGGAGGGGGAGGAGCGCGACGTCACCTACGCCGAGCTGCTCGCCGATACGCAGCGCTTCGCCAACGCGCTGCGCGACCACGGGATCGAGAAGGGCGACGTGGTCGGGATCTACCTGCCGATGATCCCGCAGGTGGTCGTCGCGATGCTGGCCTGCGCCCGCATCGGCGCCGTCCACAACGTCGTCTTCGGCGGCTTCTCCGCCGAGGCTGTACGCGAGCGGATGGAGTTCTCCGAGGCGAAGGCGCTGATCGTCGTCGACGGCGCCCGCCGCAAGGGCAAGACGGCGGCGGTCAAGGCCCGCGTCGACGAGGCGATGGCGGACGTCGGCTCGATCGAGACGATCTTCGTCGTCCGCCACACCGGCGAGGACTGCGAGATGCAGGCGGGACGCGACGTCTGGTTCGAGCAGGCGATGGAGGCCGCCGCGGCCTCGTGCCCGGCGGAACCGATGAACGCCGAGGACCCCCTCTTCATCCTCTATACCTCGGGCTCGACGGCGAAGCCCAAGGGCATCCTCCACACCACCGGCGGTTACCTAACCGGGGTCACCTTCACCCATCGCTACGTCTTCGACCTCAAGCCCGAGGAGGACGTCTACTGGTGTGCCGCCGACGTCGGCTGGGTCACCGGTCACTCCTACATCGTCTATGGCCCGCTTGCCAACGGGGCGACCAGCGTGATGTATGAGGGCGCGCCCGACTACCCGGACAGGGACATCTGGTGGGAGCTGATCGAGCGCTACGGGGTGACGATCCTCTACACCGCGCCGACCGCGATCCGCGCCTGCATGAAATGGGGCCCGGAGTACCCCGAGCGCCACGACCTCGGCTCGCTGCGCCTGCTCGGCTCGGTCGGCGAGCCGATCAATCCGAAGGCCTGGCTCTGGTACCACAAGGTGATCGGCGGCGAACGCTGCCCGATCGTCGACACCTGGTGGCAGACCGAGACCGGTCACATCATGATCTCGCCGCTGCCCGGGATCACGGCGACCAAGCCGGGCTCGGCGACGCAACCGCTGCCCGGGATCGATGCCGCCGTCTTCGATGATGGCGGCGAGCCGGTCGAGGGCGGCGAGGGACTGCTTGTCCTGCGCCGTCCCTGGCCGGGAATGCTGCGCACCCTCTACCGCGAGGAGGAGCGCTTCATCGAGACCTACTTCTCACGCTTCGGCAAGGAGACCTACCTGGTCGGCGACGCCGCCCGCCGCGACGAGGACGGCTACCTCTGGGTGCTGGGCCGGATCGACGATGTGGTCAACGTCTCCGGCCACCGCCTCTCGACCGCGGAAGTCGAGTCGGCGATCGTCTCCCACCCGAAGGTAGCCGA
This sequence comes from Solirubrobacterales bacterium, assembly GCA_036376775.1. GTDB lineage: Bacteria > Actinomycetota > Thermoleophilia > Solirubrobacterales > 70-9 > VRUE01. Next base: position 18,627 of record DASUZP010000131.1, read on the forward strand.
GGCAGCGGTGATCGGGCAGAGCGACGAAGACACCGGCCAGGCGATCTGCGCCTTCGTCACCCTCGAGGGCGACCACGACGGCGACGACGAGATGGTCGCCGAGCTCTGCGAGCACGTCGCCGCGCGGATCGGCAAATTGGCGCGCCCGAAGCGGGTGATCTGGTCCGGCGACCTGCCCAAGACCCGCTCCGGCAAGATCATGCGCCGCCTCCTGCGCGACATCGCCGAGGGCCGCGAGTTGGGCGACGTCACCACCCTGCGCGACCCCGACGTGATGGAGGAGTTGGAGCAGAAGATCGCCGCCCGCCAGGACGGCGAAGGCTAGGCCGAGCGCTCGTCGACCATTCGCTGCACGGCGAGCTCCAAGGCCTGCAGCTGTTCCTGGACGTTGCGCAGCTCGCGCAGCGCCACCTGCTCGGCGCTCGCCTCTGCCTCCAGCTCCGCCTCGACCTCGGCCAGTTCAGGGCTGAGGAAGCGCTGGGCGAAGGCGCCGGTGAGCAGGGCGACGAAGCCGATGCCGATGATCAGGATCACGGTGGAGACGATCTCGCCGCCGGTCGTGGTCGGGTAGATGTTGGAGCCAAGCGTCGTCATCGTCGTCACCGCCCAGTAGATCCCGTCCCAGTCGTTGAGGTGCTGGGAGCCCTTCTCGAAGGCGACGAAGAGGGCGCCGCCGCCGATCACGGTCAGCACGGCGAGGAACATCGCGTAATGCAGGCCCTGCAACGAGAAGACCTCGCGCGAGAGCTGGGCGAGGCGCAGGAGGCGCAGGAGGCGTAGCAGGCGCAGGACCCGCAGGCTCTGCAGGCCAGCCGGCAGAACCGGCGGGGTGAAGACGACGATGATCAGGTCCAGCGGGTGGTGCTTGAGCCAGGTCCCCCGTTCCGGCACGACCGAGAGCATCACGACGAGCTCGGGGAGGAAGGCGAGCCAGATGATCCAGTTGAGCGCCCGGGCGACGTCCAGCAGCCAGCCCCCCGGATGGGACTCGTTGATCGCCACGGCGGGAATCGTCAGTGCCGCCGCGATCAGCATCGGCGTGTTGAGGATTTCGGCGACGCGCGTGCTGCGCGCGTCCATCCCCGGCCCGTAGACCACGGGCTTCTCGGCAACCTCGGCGCTCATCCGCGTCTCCTTCGACGCCGTTTGCCGCACGCCTACCCGCCGTAGG
>DASUZP010000132.1:0-28704 GCA_036376775.1 Solirubrobacterales bacterium
GCCGAACATTGTCACTTCGATCGGATTCGTCGGGCAGACGATCGCGAAGCTGCCCTCGTAGTTTGCTTCGGCTTCTTCGGCCTTGAGCACATAGAAGCATCCGTTCGTGTCGACGGGCGCGTTGAATCCAAAGGCGGTGCAGGCGGTGTAGGTCGGCGACAGCGGTATGACGCTGGAGCTTTTGCCGAACACGGAGCCCTGATAGCTGACTTCCGTGCATTCGAGCAGGCCGGCGTCGAAGCCGAAGATGTCTTCGCCGACATGTATGGCCCCTGTCAGCTGGGTGGGTTCTTTTTCGAAATGGAATTCGAAGGGTTTCGCCGAGGCAGGCGACGCCGCCAGCGCGCCGAGGGCCAGCACGGCCGCCAGGAGCAAGCCAAGGACTTTGAGACTCGATGTGAGCTTGTGCTCCATCACAATCAATCAAGGAATCTTAACTAAAACCTTGGAATCGCGCTGGGCGAGCGAAAGCGCGCCGAACTACTGGTTCGGAAGCGGGGACCCGGCGAGCAGGAAGAACCAGCCGACGAAGACCGCGCAGGCAAGCAGCACGGAGCCCATCATCACCGCCTCGACGACGGTCGTGGTCCCGGCGCCGCCACCGGTGTCGCGCATGCTTTTCAGCCAGGCGGGCCGCATCGGCGCCAGCCGGTTGGTGCCGGTGATGTTCACGTAAAGGGCGTTGAGGCGGCCGATCAGCCAGGCGTCGAGGACGATCGTGACGACGATCCCGACCGCGACCACGGCGTAGGGGCCCTCGGCCGGAAACTGGGTCGTGGCGACCTGCGAGCCGATCCAGATCCAGCCCACCGGGATCGCCGTCCAGAGGGCCAGCGCAGTGAGCAGCATGACGACGAAGACGAAGCTCGCCGCCAGGCCCCGGACAGGGCTGATTCCACGCGAGTGGGTGGCGGTATCTGAGTTCATTCCGTTGCTCATAGAATGACAAACGATGTCCGGGCATTCGAAGTGGTCCTCGATCAAACACAAGAAGGGCGCCGCCGACGCCAAACGCGGCAAGCTCTTCACCAAGCTGGCGCGGGCGATTACGGTCGCCGCGCGCGATGGCGGTGGAGATCCAGAGGGCAACCCGGCGTTGGCGACGGCGATCCAGAAGGCGCGCGACGCCTCGATGCCGAAGGACAACATCCAGCGGGCGGTGGACCGCGGAGCCGGAGTCGGCGGCGACGCCGAGGCGATCGAGCGGGTCATATTCGAGGGCTACGGGCCGGGCGGCGTCGCCGTCCTGGTCGAGGCGTTGACCGACAACCGCAACCGCACCAGCGCCGAAGTCCGCCACGCCTTCAGCAAGCACAACGGCAGCCTCGGCGAGCCCGGCTCGGTCGCCTGGATCTTCGAGAAACGCGGCGTGCTTGCCGTCGACGGCGCCCGCTACGGCGAGGATGACCTGATCGCGGCGATCGACGCCGGCGCCGAGGACGTCAGCGAGGAGGGCGACCTGCTGCGGGTGCTCTGCGAGCCGGCCAGCCTGGGCGCCGTCCGCGAGGCGCTGGAAGCGGGTGGGGTCGAGATCCAGTCCGCCGACGTGGCGATGGAGCCGAAGAGCTCGGTCGAGGTCAAGGGCAACGAGGCCAAGTCGCTGCTGGGCTTGATCGAAGCCCTCGAAGACGACGACGACGTCAACGAGGTCCACGCCAATTTCGACATTCCGGACGAGGTCTTGCAGCAACTCGCTGCGTAGTGCCTAACGGAAGGCATCCGACACACCGCCGAGAATCACTCCCCATGCAAGTAGTGATGGGGATCGACCCCGGCGCCGCCAACCTTGGATTCGGCATCGTCCGGGTCGAGGGCAATCGCATGGTCGCGCTCGACGGCGGCGTCGTCGAAACGACGGCCGAACTGCCGATGGAGCGCCGCCTGGAGCGGATCCACGGCGAGTTGGCCGAGCTGCTGGCCTGGCACGAGCCAAAGGCGCTGGCGATCGAGGATGTCTTCTTCGGCAAGAACGTACGCACGGCGATGGCCGTCGGCCAGGCAAGCGGGGTGGCGATGCTGGCCGCCGCCCAGGCCGGGGTCGGCTGCTTCGTCTACACGCCGCAGGCGATCAAGATGGCCGTCTGCGGCAGCGGTGCTGCAGACAAGAAGCAGGTGCAGCGGATGGTCGGGACGCTGCTCGGCCTGCCCGAGCTTCCCACCCCCGATCACGCCGCCGACGCGCTCGCAGTGGCGATCTGCCACGGCGGTGGCGCCGGGCACCGCGAGGCAGCAGAGCTGGCACAGGGGGCGTCGCGATGATCGCGGCTGTGCGCGGCGAGGTGATGGTGCGGCGTCCCGACCATGTCGTGATCGACGCGGGCGGCGTCGGCTACCGGCTCGCGGTCTCGGCCGAAACGCTGAAAGCCGTGCCGGCGACCGGCCGCGAGACTTTCCTGCACGCCGAGCTGGTTGCCCGCGAGGACTCTCTGGCCCTGTTCGGCTTTGCCTCCGAGGACGAGCGCGACCTTTTCGGCCAGCTGGTCTCGGTCAGCGGGGTCGGGCCGAAAGTCGCGATCTCGGTGCTTTCCGGCGGCCCCGCCCGCGAGTTGCTGCGAGCGATCGCCGCCGGCGACGCGAAACGCTTCCAGGCGGCACCCGGCATCGGCAAGCGGACGGCGGAGCGGATCATCGTCGAGCTGCGCGAGAAGGTCACCGGGGCGCTCGAGGAAGAGGTTGCGCTGGCCGCGACGGAGGACGGCGATCCACGCTCGCTCGCCCGCGACGGCCTCGTCAACCTCGGCTACGCGCCGCTGGAAGCCGAGCAGCTGCTTGACGGGGTCGACGGAGACGACGCCGAGCAGCTGCTGGCGAGCGCGCTGCGCAAGGCCGGCGGGAGGAAGGCCGCTTGAACGAAAAGCGGATCAGGACGCCGGGCATCGACGGGGATGAGCCTGAGGTGCGCATCCACGACGCTCGCGCCGATGTCCCCGACGAGGATCTCGACCGCTCGCTGCGCCCCCCGAGCCTCACCGACTTCGTCAACCAGACGCAGGTCACCGACCAGCTGGCGATATTCATCGAGGCGGCGCGGCGGCGCGGCGAGCCGCTCGATCACGTGCTGCTCGCCGGTCCGCCCGGACTCGGCAAGACCTCGCTCGCCCACATCGTCGCCGCCGAGATGGAGGTGCCGCTGGTGCAGACCGCCGGCCCGGCGCTGGAGCGCAAGGCCGACGTCGCCTCCTTTCTCACTTCGCTCGAGCCCGGCAGCGTCTTCTTCGTCGACGAGATCCATCGCCTCGGCCGCGCGGTCGAGGAGACGCTCTACCCGGCGATGGAGGACGGCGAGCTGCCGGTTGTGCTTGGTCAGGGCGCCGGCGCTCGCACCGTGACTTTGCCCCTGCCGCCGTTCACGTTGGTCGGGGCGACGACCCGGGCGGGCCTGCTGACGACGCCGCTGCGCGATCGCTTCGGCGTCAGCCACCGGCTCGAGCACTACAGCCCCGAGCACCTGGCCGAGATCGTCGAGCGCTCCGCCGGCATTCTCGAGGTGGAGATCGACGCCGTGGGGGCGCGCACGATCGCCTCCCGCTCGCGCGGCACGCCACGGGTCGCCAACCGGCTCCTCAAGCGGGTCCGCGATTTTGCCCAGGTCAAGGGCAGCGGCCGCGTCGACGCCGAGGTTGCCGCCGCCGGGTTGGCGATGCTCGAGGTCGACGCCGGTGGCCTCGACCGCAGCGACCGCAATCTGCTCGGCATGATCGCCGACAAGTTCGCCGGCGGCCCGGTGGGGCTCTCGACCCTGGCGATCGCGGTCGGCGAGGAGCAGGACACGATCGAGGATGTGCTCGAGCCATATCTGCTCCAGCAGGGCTTGCTGAAGCGCACTCCGCGCGGCCGCGTCTTGACCGAGCGGGCCTACGAGCATCTGGGGCTGCCGGTGCCCGAGGGAACGCACAGCCTGTTCTGAGCGCACTCTCAGTAACCTGAGCAGGGGATGCCTTTCTTCATCTGCCCCAACTGCGGGAACAGGGAGCTGAGCGCCGACCGGACAGCCGGTTTCAGCACCCGCCCAAAGGGCTGCTCGAAATGCGGCTTCGGCTTTGTCTTCGAGCTGCTCGACGACTACTACCCGGCCCCAAATGCGGCCTTCTTCGTCTGCGACCAGCAGGCGCGGGTGATCGACGCCGGCCGGGGCAGCTTCGAGCTGACCGGGCTCACCGACGAGGACGTGATCGGCCGGCCGGTGAAAGAGGTGCTCGGTCTGCAGTGGATCCAGGGGGGCGACAACGGCGATCCGATCGAGACCTCGCTCGAGTGGGGGGTGCGTTCGCTCGGCAAGAAGGTCTCGGTGAACGCCGAGGGTGACCTGCCCGCCGAGGCGGTCGCCGATGTCTTTCCGGCCTACGATGACGACGGCGGCCTGCTGATCGTCCTGACGCCGGAGGGTTGAGGCGGTGAAACGGCGCAGAAACGCCTTCGTGCTGCTCTTCGTCCTGGCGCTGATCGTCGTCTCGGCGCTGGTCGTCGCCAGCAAGCCGACCAAGCTCGGGCTCGATCTGAAAGGCGGCGTGCAGCTCGTCTACCAGGGGACCCCGACCGGCCAGGTGAAGGAAGTCACCGGCGAAGACATCGAACGCTCGATCGAAATCGTCCGCGAGCGGATCGACAAGCTCGGCGTCTCCGAGCCCGAGGTCTCCCGCCTTGGCACCACCGAGATCTCGGTCAGCCTGCCCGACGTGACCAACGCCGAGAGGGCGATCGAACAGGTCGGCAGCACCGCCCAGCTCCAGTTTTACGACTGGGAACCGAACCTGATCGGGCGCGAGAAAGCCGTCGGCGGAGTGCCCGGCCGGGAACCGCCCGAAGCGGCAATCAAAGCGGCGACCGAAGAATGGAAAGCCGCCGGGCGCAGCACGACGAAAAAAGAAAATCAGCAGCTGATCTTCGCCGGCGCGTATCCGAGCGCCTACGGTGCCGTCAGCCTGGCCGCCGAACAGAAGCCGGTGCCTGACTGCACGACCTGCTCGACGACCAAAACGCGCTACTACCTCTTCGACGGCAGTCCCCAGCACAAGTTGATTGCCGGCCCGGAGTTCTCCAGGGAAGACCTCTTCATCAGTGCGACCGGCAAAAAACGGGAGCACAAAAAGGAATGCAAAGACGAAGAAATCGGCGAATGCGAGACCGTCTTGTCGGTGCCCCCGGGCACGATCGTCGTCTCCGAACAGCCCAGCGACCCGAGCGGCAAGCCGGTCGAGGGGATCGATAACGCCGGCTGGTACGCGCTCAAGGACAACCCGGCGCTTTCGGGCACCGACATCACCAACCCGAAGCAGGAAACCGACGAATTCGGCCAGCCGAACGTCACCTTCCAGTTCACCGACCAAGGTCAGCAGGCCTTCCATGACGTCACCCGTGAAATCGCCCAGCGGGGGCAGGCGCGGGCGATCGGGCCGGCCTCCGGCGAACAGGCGGCAGAACTCTCCGGTCACTTCGCCGTCGTCCTCGACAACGAAGTCAAGACGCGGCCGATCATCGACTTCTCCCAGAACCCGGACGGGATCGACGGCCGCACCGGTGCCCAGATCTCGGGCGGTTTCACCAGCATCCAGGAAGCTCAGGACCTGGCGACCTTCCTGCAGATCGGCGCCCTGCCGATCAACCTGAAGCTGATCAGCCAGACCCAGGTCTCGGCGACGCTCGGTACCCAGGCGCTCCACGCCGGGATCAAGGCCGGCGTGATCGGCCTCAGCCTGGTTGTCATCTTCCTGCTGCTTTTCTACCGCTTCCTCGGCCTGATCGCGGTAATCGCCCTGGGGGCCTACGGGGTGATCTTCTTCGCCCTGATCAAATTGATCCCGATCACCCTGACCCTGCCGGGGATCGCGGGGTTGGTGCTGACGATCGGGGTCGCGGCCGACTCCAACATCGTCATCTTCGAGCGGATCAAGGAGGAGGTGCGCGCCGGCAGACCGATGGCGAGCGCGATCGCCGCCGGTTACCGCCGCGGGATCGCGACGATCGTCGACGCCAACGTCGTCACCCTGTTGACCGCCTTCATCCTCTTCGTGCTGGCGACCGCCGGGGTCAAGGGCTTCGCCTTCGTCCTCGGCATCGGCACGATCGTCTCGCTGCTGACCGCGGTCGTCTTCACCCAGGCTCTGCTGCTCAGCATGAGCCGCTCGCGCCTGCTGAGCTCGCCGAGCGTGCTCGGTGCGACGCGCCAGGGGATGCGCTGGCACTTCGACTTCATGGGCGCGAGCCGCTGGTTCTTCTCGGTTTCGGGAGTGATCCTGCTCGTCGGCGCGTTGGCCCTCGCGACCCAGCAGCTCAATTTCGGCATCGATTTCGAGTCCGGGACGCGGATCAAGGTCGCGCTGACCAAGCCGACCGACGAGGAAGGCGTGCGCGAAGCGCTCGACGAAGCGGGTATCTCCAGCGAGGAGATCCAGCAGGTCTCAGACCCCGAATTCGGCAACAACGTCTTCCAGATCCAGGCGCGCGAGTTGGGTCCCGATCAGGTGGCGAAGGCGCAGACGGCGCTCGAGTCGGAATTCGGGGTGGTCACGAACGGCTTCGACAGCACCAGCGTCGGGCCGACCTTCGGCCAGCAGGTGGCGAACACCGCGCTCAAGGCGCTGATCTTCTCCCTCTTGGTGATCTGCGCCTACGTCGCCTTCCGTTTCGACCCGAAGTTCGCGGTGCCGGTGCTGATCGCGCTCTTCCACGACATCCTGATCACCGCGGGCGTCTACTCGCTGACCGGCCGGGAGGTGACGAGCGGAACGGTCGCCGCCTTCCTGACCATCTTGGGCTATTCGCTCTACGACACGATCATCGTCTTCGACCGCATCCGCGAGAACATGCCGCGGATGCCGCGGGCGGCGTTCTCGCAGATCGTCAACCGCTCGATGAGCGAGGTGCTGACGCGTTCGCTGGCGACCAGCTTCTCGACCCTGCTCGCCGTCATCTCGCTGCTCGTCTTCGGCGGCGCGACCCTGCAGGATTTCGCTTTCGCGATGCTGGTCGGGATTGCCTCCGGAACCTATTCCTCGATCTTCATCGCCTCGCCGGTGCTGACCGCGTGGAAGGAACGCGAGCCAGGCTTTGCCCGCAGGCGTGAGCGGATCGCCGCGATCGACGGCTCCGTGCCCGCCTTCGCCGACGAGGTGACGCTGGCCAAGCTGAGCGACGACAGCGAGACCGAAGGCGAGATCGAGGGGGAGCTTGCCGCCGTGGCGGTGGCGGATCCCTCCGGCGGCAACGGCGGCGACCCTGCGCCCAGGGAGGAACGGCCGGCGCCGGCGGCCGATCCGGCCGCGGCAGAGCGTCGCGATCGCGACGAGCGCCGCCGCGAACGTCGCAAACAGCGCCGCAAGCACGGGAGGAATCGCTAGCCATGGCACTCTTGGTCTGGTTCACGATGGGGATCGCGCTCTGGCACTTCACCGTCTTCCTCCCCGATCGCTTCTGGCAGGGCATCGTCGGTGCCTTCCTCGGCTCGGTGATCGGCGCGATCGTCTTCGGCCTCATCGTCGAGACGGCCTCGGGTCGCGGCCTGGGCACGACCGACCTCGCCACGGCGTTGACCGCGGTTCCGGGGGTCGCGATCGGCCTCGGCGTCGTCTGGGCGATCGGGGTTCGCTCGGAACAAGCGCAGGCCTGAATTCCCCAGCATCTTGCGGTTTTCGCCGCACCGATTTGCCGCCGACCGCGCGCCTAGCTTGGAGGGGTGGCGAATGCCCTGCGCGCATACGAGGCTGAGCCTTACTCCTACGAGGAGGCTCGTGCGCTGGCAGACGAGCTGGGAGTGAGCGAGCCGGTGGCGATCACCCTGGTGCGTCGGGGCTACCGCACGCCGGAGGACGCCCGCGCGTTTCTCGCAGCTGACGAGTCGCATCCCCCGCAGGCCTTCGGGTCGATGCGAGAGGTGGTCGACGTCGTCCTGGCGGCGATAGCCGCCGGCAAGCGGATCACGGTCCACGGCGACTTCGACGTCGACGGGGTCTGCGCGACCACCATCCTGGTTTCCACCTTGCGGGACCTCGGGGCCGAGTGCGACTGGCTGATCCCTGATCGGATCGCCGACGGCTACGGGCTCTCGGCCATGAACATCGAGAAGCTGGTGCAGCGCGGCACGCAGTTCCTGATCACGGTCGACTGTGGAATCACTGCGGTCGAGGAGGTGGCGCTGGCCCGGAAGCTTGGCATGGAAGTCGTGGTCACCGACCACCACCAGCCGGGGGCTGACCTGCCGGACTGCCCGATCCTGCATCCGGCTGTCGACGGCTATCCCTTTGAGCAGCTGTGCGGGACGGCGGTGGCGTGGAAGCTCGCGTCGGCGCTGCGGGAGAGATCGGGCGCCCCTCCCACGGAGACCGTCGCGCAGCCGATCGTGGACCAGGGTTCGGGCGCGGTTCCTGGAGTCTCCGTGGGAGGGGCGCCCGATCTCTCCGTGGCCGATCTCGATCTGGTTGCGCTGGCAACGGTCGCCGACGTGGTGCCGTTGGTGGGGGAGAACCGATCGCTGGTGAAGCGGGGATTGGCCGAGGTGCGGAGGGCACGGCGGCCCGGGATGCGAGCGCTGCTGAAAGCTGCGAGCTGTGAGCCGACCCAGCTGGACGAGGGAGACCTGGCTTTCAAGCTGGCGCCGCGGATCAATGCTGCGGGGCGGCTGTATCGGGCCGATGCGGGGGTTGAGCTGTTCCTTACCGAGGACGAGGATCGGGCCGCGGAGATCGCCGCGGAGCTGAGCAGGGCCAACGGTGAGCGGCGGGCTACGGAGCGTGAGGTCGACGCTGCCGCCGAGGCGGCGCTGCGCGATCTCCCCGAGGAGCTGCGCGAAGCGCCCGGTCTGGTGCTTGCCGGCGAGGGCTGGCATCCGGGCGTGATCGGGATCGTCGCTTCGCGTCTGGTCGAGCGTCATCACAGGCCGGTCGTGGTCATCTCTTTGGATGACGAGGGGGGAGGGCGCGGCTCGGGTCGCAGCATCCCCGGCTTCGACTTGCTCGCGGGGCTCGAGGCCTGTGCCGAGCACCTCGAGGGCTTCGGGGGGCACCGGGCGGCGGCCGGCTTGCAGCTTCGAGCTGAGAATCTCGATGCCTTTAGGACGGCCTTCGCCGCTCACGCGACGTCGGTGCTCGGCCCAGGAGATCTGCGGCGCACCGAGCGGATCGATGCGATGGTCGGCGGCGCCGGCCTCGGTCTCGATCTCGCCGAGGAGCTGCAGCAGCTCGCGCCTTTCGGGATGGGCAACCCCGGCGTGCGCCTGCTCGTGCCTTCGGCCCGGGTGCGCGATGTGCGTGCGATCGGCGAAGGCAAGCACGCCCGTTTCAGCCTCCATAGTGGCGCCCATCGGGCACTCGGCGTTGCCTTCGGCCGCGCCCAGCTCGGCGTGGGTGAGGACGATCCGGTAGACGCTGCCGTGCGGCTCGAGGTGAACCGCTGGAACGGCTCGGTCGAGCCGCAGGTGGTGCTGCGCGAGATCTATCCACGCGAGGCGCCAGAAGATGCGGAGAGCGCCGCGGAGCAGTGGTGGCAGCGTTTCGAGCGCGAGCTGGCCACCGACCCCGCCAACTGGCCGCCGACGGGCCTAAATGTCGTCCCGGAGACGACAAATCGGCCCGGCGGCCGGGTGGCGGTGCGGCCGCGTAGCTCGCCGGCGGCTGTGGTCGGGGAGCTTGTTTCGTGCGGGGCCGGGGATGTGCTGGCGGTGGTCGCGGACTGCGAGCGGCGTGCGGCGCTGGCCGGCGAGGGCGTGGTGCTTGCCGACGGGGTCGCACTCGAGGCCGAACCCGAGCTTGCCGACGGGTTTGAGCACGTCGTCCTCGTCGATCCGCCTCCCTTTGCCCATCTCGAGCGCCTCGCCATGTCCGGCAGTGGCTATGCGCACCTTGCCTGGGGCGAGGCCGAGTACCGCTTTGCGCGTGCCATGCTCGACGAGCAGCTGGCCCGACGGGACGTTCTGATCGCCCTCTTCCGCGACCTGCGCGAGGCCGGCGAGATAGGCGGAAAGGAGCTCTTGGGCGCTCTGCGGGGGAGCGGGCGATTTGCCCGTGGCCCCGAGGTCGCAGCCCGCTGCTTCCGGATCCTGGGCGAGCTCGGGCTTGTGCGGGGAGCACCGAGCGCGGCCGGCGACAGGGTCGGCATCGTATCCTCCGAGGGAACAGAACTGGAGCGCTCAGCCGCCTACCGCGCCTACGGCGCTCGCCATCAGGAGGGCCTGCAATTCCTCGAACGACGAAAGAGTCCCTAGAGCAGCGCGAGCTCCTCGCCGACCTCTTCGCCGTGGTCGAGGAGTTCGACTCGGCGCCCGGCGTCGACCGCGCGGCGCTCACGCACGCCTTCGACTTCGCCTGCGATCGCCACGCCGATCAGCTGCGTCGCTCAGGCGACGAGTTCATCACCCACCCGGTGGGCGTGGCTCAGATCTGCGCCGGGATGCGGCTCGATACCGAGACGCTCTGCGCGGCGCTGCTGCACGACACGGTCGAGGACACCAGCGCCAGCCTGGAGGACGTCCGGCTCGAGTTCGGCGAGGAAATCGCCCAGCTGGTCGACGGCGTCACCAAGTTGACCGGGATGACCTTCGAGAGCCGCGACGAGCGTCAGGCGGAGAACTACCGCAAGATGATGGTGGCGATGGCCACCGACGTCAGGGTGATCCTGATCAAGCTGGCCGACCGCCTCCACAACATGCGCACGCTCGGCGCGCTGCCGAAGCAGAAGCAGATGGCGAAGTCGCGCGAGACCCTCGAGATCTACGCGCCACTCGCCCACCGGCTGGGAATCCACGCGATCAAATGGGAGCTCGAGGATCTCGCCTTCGCCACCCTGCACCCGCGCAAGTACAAGGAGATCAAACAGCTGGTCGCCCAGCAGCGCAACGAGCGCGAGGTCTACGTCAACGAAGCCGGCCGCTTCCTCGGCAAGGAGCTGAAGGCGGTGGGCATCGAAGCCGAGATCTCCGGCCGCGCCAAGCACTTCTACTCGATCTACACGAAGATGACCAAGAAGGGTCGCGAGTTCAACGAGATCTTCGATCTGACCGCGATGCGGGTGATCGTCGGTTCGGTCAAAGACTGCTACGGCGCGATCGGCGTCATCCACTCGCTCTGGAAGCCGCTCCCCGGCCGCTTCAAGGACTTCGTCGCGATGCCGAAGGCCAACATGTACCAGGCGCTGCACACGACGGTGATCGGGCCGGAGGGCAAACCGCTGGAGATCCAGATCCGCACCGGCGACATGCACGACCTGGCCGAGTACGGGATCGCCGCCCACGTCGCCTACAAGGAGGGCGGCGCTGACGACCCGCAGCGCGAGAAGATGACCTGGCTGCGGCAGCTGGTCGAAGCCGAGGGCGAGCAGGACCCGGCCGAGTTCCTCGAGTCGCTCAAGGTCGACCTCTTCGAGGACGAGGTCTTCGTCTTCACCCCGAAGGGCGAGGTGAAGAACCTCTCGGCCGGCTCGACCCCGCTCGACTTCGCCTACGCCGTCCACACCGACGTCGGCCACCGCTGCGTCGGCGCCAAGGTCAACGGCTCGATCGTGCCGCTGCACTACCAGCTGCGCTCGGGCGACATCGTCGAGGTGTTGACCGCGAAGCAGAACCGCGGGCCCTCGCGCGACTGGTTGAAACTGGTGCGGACCAGCCGCGCCCGCAACAAGATCCGTGCCTTCTTCAAACAGGAACGGCGCGAGGACGCCGAGAAGAAGGGGCGCGACGCACTCGAGGAGGCGCTACGCAAGCGCGGGCTGCCGATGCAGAAGCTGGCGATGTCGCCGCTACTCGCGCAGGTGATCCGCGAGATGGGCTTCCACAAGGCGACCGAGTTCTACATCGCGCTCGGCCAGGGCAAGGTCTCGACCAAGGCTGTTGCCAACAAGTTGATGCAGCGCCTCAAAGAGGGCGAGGCGGTAGAGGAAGACGCGCCGGTCGGGCTCGAAGGAGCGCGCGAGGACAAGGCCCGCCGCACCAAGGACGCCGCCAACTACGGGATCCGTGTCAAGGGCGCCGACAACATCGCCGTGCGACTCGCCAAGTGCTGCCGGCCGGTGCCCGGCGACACGATCGCCGGCTACGTCTCGCTCGGGCGCGGCATCACCATCCACCGCGCCGACTGCAAGAACGTCAAGGCGCTGATGAAGTCGCCCGAACGCTTCGTCGAGGTCGCCTGGGAGGGTGAGAACGAGTCGACCTACAGGGTCGAGCTGCAGATCGACGCCTACGATCGCACCCGTCTGCTCGAGGACCTCTCGCGCACCTTCTCGGAGGCCGGGATCAACATCCTCGGCGCCAGCTGCATGACCAGGCACCCGATGGTGAAAAACCGCTTCGTGGTCGAGGTCGGCGACACCGAGCAGTTGAAGCAGTGCATCGCCCGCCTGCGCAACGTCGAGTCGGTGTTCGACGCCTACCGCATCACGCCCACGACCTGAGTCAGGCCACGATTGTGAGTGCGCCGGGCGTCACGCTCAGCGCCAGCCGCGTCTTCTCGCCGATGTAGTCGCCGTCGACCTGGATCGGAAAGGGCCGGGCGATGCCGTCCCCGGTCTCCGAGATCGAGGCGATCCCGGCCGCCGTGACGGCTTCGAAGTGCTCGATCTGGCGGTGGCGTGAGCCGGGGCGTTTTTCGCTGAAGAGGCGCGGAATCAAGGTCGGCATGTCCCGCTGCGCCGCCCGCTTGAGGACGCCGAGCGCGAGCGTGCCGTCGTCGATCTCGACTCCCTCGCAGACCCGGATCGGGCGGCTGGCGAAGTAGGTGAAGGGATCGGAGTTCTGAGCCAGCGCGGTGACGCCCTCGCTGGTCGCGCCACCGTCGATCTCGATCCGCAGCCGGACCGGGTTGACGATGTAGCTGCGGTAGAAGGCGGAGATCGCAGCCCAGCTGTAGTAGTAGGGCCCGGCGCGCGACTTGAGCCGCGGGTGGGCGTCGACCCGCTTGACCACGGTGGCGTCGATGCCCACGCCGCAGGAGAAGACGAAGTGGCGCTCGTCGGCGAGGCCGAGATCGATCCGTCGTGGCGCCCACTCGTCGACCAGGGCCAGCAGGTGCTCGGTCGCGTCGACGACGTCGTTGGGGATGCCGAGGGTGCGGCAGACGACGTTGGTCGAACCGCCCGGCAGGACCGAGACCGGTACGTCGGTGCCGGCGAGGCCGTTGGCGACCTCGTTCAGGGTGCCGTCGCCGCCGAAGGCGACGACCACGTCGTAGCCGTGGTCGCGGACCTCGCGGCCGATCTCGGTGGCATGGTTCTGCGCCTCGGTGGCGACCGTCTCGACCTCGTAACGCCCCTGCAGCGCGTAGACCACCAGGTTCTTCAACCGGTCGGAGACGGTCGTCGCGTAGGGATTGACGATCAGCAGCATCCGCTTCTTCCCGGTGCGTCTACCCGGTCGTCTCATAACGGACCACCTCCTCGTCCTCCACTTCGCGCACCCGCCCCTCGTTGAGCAGCAGATCGGCGTGGCCGATCACCTCCGAGAGGGTGAGGAATGCCTGGGTGACGGCGACGTTGCCCCAGATCGCCTGGGCGATCTCATAACCGGTTCGTGGCCGCTCGGCGATCAGGTCGTAGATCTTCTCCTTGCGCTGCTCGTGCTTGGCGAGGCGCTCGTCGATCAGGGCGACGTGGTCGACGATCGGCTCGCCGTGGCCGGAGAGGACGAACCTGGCCGGCATCTCGCGGGTCTTTCGCATCGACTCGATGTAGGTGACCAGCGCCTGGGTGCGCTGCGAGGAGCCGTCGAGCGGGCGGGTGATCAACGGGTTGGAGGAGATGTGGTCGATCAGGTGGTCGGCTGCGATCAGGATCCGTCGCTGCTCATCCCAGAAGACGGTGTCGGAAGGGCTGTGGCCGGGCCGGTGCAGGGCCTGCAGGGTGCGGTCGCGGAAAGGCACCGATTGGCCGTCGTCGAGCGGTCGCGTCACCTCGGCCTTGGAGCCCCAGCCGCGGAAGCTGCGCGAGACGCTCTGCAGGGCGAAGGCAACCTCCTGCGGGATGCCGTTGCGCAGCATCAGCTCGACCGCGAACTCGTCCTCTCGCTCGGCGTCCTCGCCGAAGTTTGCGAGTCGTTCGGCGGCAAGGCCGAGCGCGGCTACTGCGGCGCCGGAGTGCTCGACGACGATCTCGACCAGGCCCAGGTGGTCGATGTGCTGGTGAGTGAGGATGATCAGCTCGAGGTCGTCGATCGAGTGGCCGCGCTGGGCAAGTTGGCCCTGCAGCTCGTCGAGCGCCTTGCCCGAGTTCGGCCCGGTGTCGATCAGGGTCAGCGGCTCGTCCTCGAGCAGGTAGCAGTTGACCCGTCCGACCGCGAAAGGCGTGGGTATGCGAAGGCGGTGGATGCCGGCCAGCGCGGCCTGCTCCAGCGCCCCCTCCGGGGTGAGGTCTGTCACGCCCGGATTAACCCCAGGACCTCGTCCCGTTTCGCCTCCATGTCCTCACGGGAGACGAGCGACTCGAGGTTGAGGCGGAGCAGTGGCTCGGTGTTGGAGGGCCGCACGTTGAAGTGCCAGTCCGGGTAGTCGATCGAGATTCCGTCGAGCCTGGTCAGATCGCCGTCGGAGTAGCGCGCGGCGATCTCCTCCATTTTCGCCTCCTGGTCGGCCACTTCGGAGTTGATCTCACCGGAGATGAAGTACCGCGAGCGGAACTCGGCCATCAGGTCGCTGAGAGAGCGGCCGTCGACAGAGAGCAGTTCGAGCATCAGCAGGGCCGGGATCGTGCCCGAGTCGGCGCACCAGAAGTCGCGGAAGTAGTAATGGCCAGAGACCTCGCCGCCGAAGACCGCGTCCTCTTCGCGCATGCGGATCTTGAAGAAAGCGTGGCCGACCCGCGAGAGGTCGGAGCGACCGCCCTCGGCGGCGACCAGGTCGGGGACGGCACGGCTGGAGCGGGGGTCGTAGAGGATCGTCGCGCCGGGATTTTTCGCCAGGGCGGCGCGGGCGAGCAGGGCGCAGATGAAGTCGCCGTCGCAGAAGGCGCCCTCGCCGTCGATGAAGAAGCAGCGGTCGGCGTCGCCGTCCCAGGCGATGCCGAGGTCGGCGCCGGCGGACCGCACCCGCTCTTCGATCAGCTTGCGGTTCTTCTCCAGAAGAGGGTTCGGTTCATGGTCTGGAAATTCGCCGTCGGGCTCGAAGTACATCTCGTCGAGCTCGAGGCCGAGCCCGCTCAGGATCGGCCCGACCATCGGCCCGGCCATCCCGTTGCCGCCGTCGACGACCAGCTTGAGCGGCTTCACGGCGGCGGGATCGATGAAGGAGAGCGCGTGCGCTCTGTATTCGTCCCAGATGTCGACCTCTTCGAAGGAGCCTCCGCCCGGCGCGGGCCCCAGGCCGGCTTCGATCTCCCGTCGCACGTCGCCGATCCCGGCGTCGCCGGAGAGCGCCAGCGCCCCCTCGCGGACCAGCTTGACGCCGGTGTAGGCCTTCGGGTTGTGCGAGGCGGTGACCATCGCACCGCCGTCGAGCTCCCGCGAACCGACCAGGTGGTAGAGCATCTCGGTGGCGACCATGCCGGCGTCCAGCACGGTCGCCCCCTCGAAGATCAGGCCGTCGCGCAGCTCCGCCGCCATCGACGGTGCGGTCAGCCGCATATCGCGGCCGAGGCCGACCCGCAGTTCGCTCGGCTGCTTGCCGCGCAGCCGCGCGAGGACGCGGGCGAAGGCGCGGCCGACGGCCAGCGCCGTGGTCTCGTCCATCTCCTCGCCGTGGAGGCCGCGGATGTCGTAGGCCTTGAAGATGCCGGCGGGAGCCAGCGGCGTATCGGTCAAAACGCTCCTTTCAGCGCCTCGTAGCTCTGCTCGAGCGTCTGCGGCATCACTTTGGTGTCGGCGATCACCGGCATGAAGTTGGTGTCGCCGCCCCAGCGGGGGACGACGTGGAGGTGGATGTGGTGCTCGACCCCGGCGCCGGCGACGCGGCCCTGGTTGAAGCCGACGTTGTAGCCGTGCGGGTCGTAGACGTCTTCCAGCCGGCTCATCGCCCGCTGGGCCAAGGCCATCATCTCGGCCACGGTCTCCCCGGGCAGATCCTGGATGCGGCCGATGTGCTCGTAGGGCGCCACCATCAGGTGGCCGTTGGTGTAGGGGAAGAGGTTGAGGATGACGAAGCAGCGCTCGCCGCGGTGGACGATCAGGTTGGCGTCGTCATCGTCTGCCGCCGGCTTGGCGCAGAAGATGCACTCCTCCTCGATGTCCTTGGACGCGTCCTTCACGTAGGCGAGGCGCCAGGGCGCCCAGATGCGGAAATTTGCCACGGGAAGAGCATCCTATTCACGCCAAGCCGCCCTCGGATGCGGGCGCGAGGGAGGTGGCGCTTTAATTCAGAGCCAGTTGCGCTTGCGGAAGTAGGCGACCATTCCGACCAGGATCGCGAGCATCGCACCGACGACGATCCAGAACCCGGTCACGGTCTGCTCGCCGGGCACGTGCGAGTTCATCCCCCAGATGCTGGCGAGCAGGGTCAGGGGCAGGACGATGACGCTGATCGAGGTGAGCACGCGGAGGATGTCGTTGACCCGATGCGAGATCACCGACTCGTTGGTCTCGGCCAGGGCCTCGATCACCTCCTTGTAGTTCTCGAGCATGTCCCAGATGCGCTCGTGGGCGTCGACGATGTCGTCGAAGTAGATCTCCAGGTCGAGGTCGGTGGCGAGGTAACGCTGCTTGACTTTCTCCAGGTCGCGCAGCACCGGCCGCTGCGGGCGGATCACCTTGCGGAAGTTGATGATCTCCTGCTTGACGTTGGAGATGTCGCGCACGACTTCCTCGGAGCGGCCCTCGAAGATGTCGTCCTCGAGCGCGTCGAGCTTGTTGCCGATCTTGCGCAGCATCGGGAAGCAGTAGTCGAAGCTGTCGTCGACCAGGCGGTAGAGCAGGTAGCCGGAGCCGCGCGAGAAGAGCTGCTCGCGCAGCTCCTCTTTTGCCCGGCAGCGCTCGAACAGGTACTCGACTGGCTGCAGCGGCTGGTTGGGGATCGTCACCACATAGCCGGGGCCGACGAAGAGGTCTAGCTCGCCGGTGCCGAGCCGGCCGGCTGCCGGATCGAAGATCGGGAAGTGGAGGACGATGAAGAGGTAGTCGTCATAGACGTCGATCTTCGGCCGCTGGTTGCGCGAGAGCACGTCCTCGAGGTCGAGCGCGTGGAAGTCGAAATGGGTCTCGAGCCAGGTGCGCTCGAGCGCACCTGGTTGCTCGATATTCACCCAGCGCAGGCCGGAGGAGTCGATCTGCTCGACGTCGGGCGTCTGCGGTTCAGGCGCCGGCGCCGGAGAGATGAGCTCGCCGCGCCGGCCGGATCGTCGCAGCCTCGGCTTCGGAAGGTTCGGCATCGCTCACGCTCATCGTCTCTACGGGCTTGGCATCCACGGTGAACAGAAGGTTAAACGCAAGCCCGCATTCGGACCGCACGGGGATGCCCCTGGTAAGGTTCTTCCAACATAAGCGCCACATCTAGAGGGGTGGAGGGACTGGCCCGCAGAAGCCCCGGCAACCACCTCGGACCATCGGTCCGGGGGGAGGTGCCAACTCCAGCAGATCGATTTTGGATCTGGAAGATGTGGGGAAGGCGTCCGATCGGACCTCTGCCCCACAAGGCGGAGGTTTTTCTCTAGGCAAGGAAAAGAGGAATCGGATGTCAGTCGAGAGCTTGAAGTGCAAGGAGTGCGGGGCCACCTACGAGTTGGGAGCCAGCTATGCCTGCGAGAACTGCTTCGGGCCGCTGGAAGTCACCTACGACTACTCCGAGCTCGACGCCGCGGGAGCTAAACGCCGCATCCAGGCCGGCTCGCAGGGGATCTGGCGCTATGACGACTTCCTACCCTTCACCGCGCGCCCGAAGGACCCGCTCGAGCCGGGTCTGACGCCGCTGGTGCGGGCGGATCGCCTTGCCGAGCGACTCGGCCTCGATGCCGAGATCTGGGTCAAGAACGACGCCGCCAATCCGACCCATTCCTTCAAGGACCGTGTGGTCGCCGTCGCCGTCGCCAAGGCGCTCGAGCTCGGCTTCAAGACGGTCGCCTGCGCCTCGACCGGCAACCTCGCCAACGCCGTCGCCGCCCATGCGGCGGCCGCGGGCCTGGAGTCCTACGTCCTCGTCCCCGCCAATCTCGAGGAGCAGAAGCTGCTCGCCACCGGCATCTACGGCACCAACCTGGTCGGCGTGCGCGGCAACTACGACGACGTCAACCGGCTCTGCACGCAGCTTGCCGAAACGCGGCCCTGGGCCTTTGTCAACGTCAACCTGCGGCCCTATTACGCCGAGGGCTCCAAGACGCTCGCCTACGAGACCGCCGAGCAGCTCGGCTGGGAGCTGCCCGACCGGGTCGTCTGTCCGATCGCCTCCGGCTCGCTCTTCACCAAGGTCGCTCGCGGCTTCCAGGAGTGGACCGACCTTGGCTTGATCGCCGGCGAGCAGCCCGTCTTCAATGGCGCCCAGGCGCGCGGCTGCAGCCCGGTCGCGACCGCCTTCGCCGAAGGCTGGGACGTCTGCAAGCCGCAGAAGCCGGAGACGATCGCCAAGAGCCTCGCGATCGGCGATCCGGCGGACGGTCCCTACGCGCTCGAGCAGGCGCGCAACAGCGGTGGCGCGATCGACTCGGTCGACGACGACGAGATCCGCGCCGGCATCCGTCTCCTCGCGGAGACGACCGGGATCTTCACCGAGACCGCCGGCGGAGTTACCGTCGGCGTCCTCGCCAAGCTGGCCGAGCGCGGCGAGATCGGCGCCGGCGAGCGGGTCGTCCTCTACATCACCGGCGAGGGATTGAAGACGCTCGACGCGACCCGCGATAGTTTCCAGATGCACGAGATCGACCCCGATCTCGACAGCTTCGAGTCCGCGTTCGAGCACCAGGAGGTAGCAGCCTGATGGCAGTCACCGTAAAGATCCCGACCCAGTTGCGCGCCGCGACGAATGGCGATTCCGAGGTGGAGGTTTCCGGCTCGACCGTGGGCGAGGTGCTCGATGCGGTCTTCGACGCCCACGGCGACCTGCGCGAGCGGATCACCCAGGATGGCGACCTGCGCCGCTTCGTCAACGTCTACGTCAGCGGTGAGGACATCCGCTTCCAGCAGGGCCTCGACACCGCGGTCGGCGAGAGCGACGAGGTGACGATATTGCCCGCAGTGGCTGGTGGATAAGCCGCCCGTAGTCATTCTCTGTGGCGGTCGCGGAACTCGCTTGCGCGAGCGGACCGAGTCGGTTCCGAAGGCGCTGGTCGAGATCGGCGGCAGGCCGATTCTCTGGCATGTGATCGGGATCTACGCGGCGCAGGGGTTCGAGCGGTTCCTGCTCGCCACCGGCTACATGGGTGAGGCCGTGGTGGAGTTCGCGGCGGCCGAGCCATGGCCCGACGGCGTCGTCGTCGAGGGCGTCGACACCGGGCTCGACACGCCGACCGGGGGGCGTCTCGCGCGTCTCTCCGACCGTCTCGACGAGGGCACGTTCTGCGCTACCTACGCCGACGGCGTCGCCGATATCGACCTCGACGCGCTCCTCGGCTTCCACGCCGAGCACGGCAGCCTGGCGACGATGACCGTCGTGCGACCGCACCTGCAGTGGGGCGTCGCCGAGCTTGACGCGGAGGGCCGGGTCGAGGGGTTCGCCGAGAAGCCGCGCAGCGAGCACTGGATCAACGGCGGCTTCTTCTGCTTCGAGCCGGGAGCGCTGGGCTATCTCGATCGGAACAGCGTGCTGGAGCGCGAGCCCCTGGCCCGGCTGGCCGCCGACGGTCAGCTGCGCGCCCACCGCCACGAGGGTTTTTGGGACTGCATGGACACCTACAAGGACGCGGTCGAGCTGAACGACCTCTGGGCGGCCGACGAGGCGCCCTGGATGGCCCTGGCCGAGGCCGGCGCAGGTTGACCCGCGCTCTCGTCAGCGGCGCGCACGGCTTCGTCGGCTCGCATCTGGCGCGGGCCTTGTTGGAGCAGGGGGACGCGGTGCGCGTGTTGGACCGCCCGGCGCCGCGTCTCGCCGACGTCGGCGGCGAGCGGCGTTCGGGGCTCGACCTGCTCGGCATCCGCGACGAGGTCGAGCTGGTCGAGGCCGACCTGCGCGCCGCCGCCGCGGTGGCGGCGGCGGTCGAGGGCGCCGACTCGGTCTTTCACCTCGCCGCCCAGACGATCGTCGGCGTCGCGCGCGACTCGCCGCTGGAGACCTTCGAGGTCAACGTGCAGGGCGCCTGGAACGTCTTCGAGGCCTGCCGCGCGCACGCGGTCGAGCGGGTCGTCTTCGCCTCATCCGACAAGGCCTATGGCTCGAGTCCGCAACTGCCCTATCGGGAGGACTTCCCCCTGCGCGCCGCCTATCCCTACGACGCCAGCAAGGCGGCGGCGGACACGATCGCGCGTAGCTACGCAAACGCCTACGGCCTGCCGCTGGCGGTGACCCGCTTCGCCAATATCTACGGCGGCGGCGATCTCAACTTCTCGCGGCTGATCCCGGAGACGGTCGTGGCTCTGCTCGACGGCCGCGCGCCCGCGATCCGCTCCGACGGCAGCCCCGAGCGGGACTTCCTCCACGTCGACGATGCCGTCTCCGCCTACCTGGCGATCGCCGCGGCGCTCGGGAACGGCGCGGTGGGGGAGGCCTTCAACGCGGGGGGCGAGCGGCCGCATTCGGTGCGCGAGGTGGTCGAGCTGATCGTGGCCGCGGCGGACGCCGGGATCGAGCCCGACTTCCAGGGCGCCGGCAATCCCGACGGCGAGATCGACCGCCAGTTCGTCGACTCGACCAAGCTGCGCGAGCTGACCGGCTGGCGGCCGGAAATCGAGCTCGGAGACGGGCTCCGCAGCACGCTCGAGTGGTACCGCGAGCACCCGGAGGCCCGACCCGAGTAAGAGTAATACCGGTGCTACTCTTACTTTATGAAGATCACCAGCAAAGGCCAGGTCACGATCCCGAAGGAGCTACGCGAGGAGTTCGGCTTCCTCCCTGGCACGGAGGTTGAGTTCGTACGGGACGCTGGGGAGATCCGGGTGCGCAAGCTGCCTCATGGTCGCACGCGCGGTGACGACATCATCGAGCGCCTCCGCGAAGCAAGCGGCGGTGACATTCCCCTCAGCACGGACGAAATCATGAGACTCACCAGGGGAGAGGATTGACCTCCCGGCCCTTTACTGTTCGTGCAAGCAACCCTCGTTGACTCCAACGTCCTGATCGACGTCCTATCTCGCGATCCCGAGTGGGGGGGTTGGTCGGATGCGGCAGTCCGGCGAGTTGGCGCAAGCGGCCCGCTCGTGATCAACGAGGTGATCTATGCGGAGGTGTCGGCTCGCTATTCCAGCATCGAGGTTTTCGAGCGGGAGCTACCGGCTGACGACTTCCAACGCGAGCGCACGCCATGGCCGGCCGCCTTTCTGGCCGGCAAGGCATTCGTCGATTACAAGCAACGCGGCGGCCGAAGGCGCTCCCCCTTGCCTGACTTTTTCATCGGTGCGCACGCCGCGGTCGCCGGCCTTCGCCTGCTGACCCGCGATCCAGTGCGCTATCGAACCTATTTCCCGACCGTGGAGCTGATCGCGCCCAAATAGCGCGGGGACGCAGCTAGTCTGAGGTTCCATGTGCGGGCGTTTCACGGTCACGGCGAAGGACACGAAGACGATCGCCGATCGCTTTCAGGTCGAGCTGGAACGCTCGCTGGAGCGGAACTCGTCCGGCGAGGCGCCGCCGCCGACGAAGGAGCGGGTGAAAAAAGCCGAATCGGGCCTGGGTCGTTTCAACGTGGCGCCGACCCAGGAGGTGTTGACGGTGCGCTCCTCGCCCGACCCCGAGGAGGCGGCGGAAGGCGAGCGCGAGGCGCGATTGATGCGCTGGGGGCTGGTGCCGCGCTGGGCCAAGGACCTCAAGGTTGGCTATCGGATGATCAACGCCAAAGCGGAGAACCTCACCTCTAGCCGCGCCTACTCGCCGCTGGTCGGCAAGTTCCGCCACCGCTGCCTGATCGTCGCCGACGGCTTTTACGAGTGGATGGTGGCCGAGGACCCGAAGCAGCCGCGCCAGCCCTGGCGCTTCACCGTCGACGGCGGCGAGCCCTTCGCCTTCGCCGGGCTCTGCACGCGCAAGGAGTGGCAGGACGAGGCGGATCGCGGCTTCGAGGACGGTTGGCTCTACAGCTGCACGATCGTCACCACGACTCCGAACGAGGTCGTCGCCAAAGTGCACGACCGGATGCCGGCGATCCTGCCCAGCCCGGAGGCCGAGACGGCCTGGCTGCGCCCGGACCTCGCGGTCGAGGACGCGATCGCGATGTGCGCGCCGCTGCCGGCTGCACGTATGGACGGCGCCCCCGCCAACCCGAAGCTGAACAAAGTCGGCAAAGGCATCGAGGGGCCCGAGCTGCTGGTTGCTCCCTAGTGTCCCGGCACTAGGGTCCCGCGAGTTCGCCGGAGGTGCGGACGGTCGCCGAGCCGCCGCTGTTGTCCAGCGTGCAGGCGATGCGAGCGGCCGGAGTACCGGTGGTGCGCCAGAAGGACGCCAGGCCCAGCTTCAGCGGCTTGGCCGGGCGACCGGAGGGGAGACCCCATTGCCATTCCTGGGACTTGGGCCGGTAGGGCGCCCAGCTGACCACGACGCCGGGGAGGTCGGTGAAGGTCGGGAACGCATCTTCAAATGGCAGGGACGCGTATTCGGCGCCCCTGGAGTGGAACCTGATGCCGACGCTCCCCGGTACGTCCTGCTTCGTCAGGTTGTATTCGCCGCTGGAGCGCGGGAAAGCGCCCCGGCTGTTGACGGTGCGGCCGAGTTCGGCCCTGGGGCCGCCGCGCATCCGACAGCGTACCCTCGCCTGCCCGACCGCCGAGCCCGCTTCGATCCCCAGCACGGCGGTGACGCGGAAAACGCGTTCGCCTTCGATGTTGTCTTCGGTTGCCCGCAGACCGCCATCGCTGAGCTGCATAGAGCCGCCGCCGGGAATCGAAGCCAAACGAGAGTCGGGTATCTGCGTCTGTCTCACCCATTCGAGCTCGACCGAGGATCCGCCGACCGATTCCGTCGCCAGCACGGCTGCCGCAACGGTTGCGATCAGCCCGACGGCGATCACCGCGAGCGCACCCCGTGGCGGGCGGGAATCCGTAGCTGCTTTCACCGGCCGCAAACTACCGTCAGACCGATTTGGAGGTCGCGACGAAGACCGATCCCCGGTGTAGACGGAGCACCGGGGGATCGGCCCTGCGGCACGCTAGCCGTGCTTCATGATTGACAGCACGGGGGCTGCGGCATCTACCGTTGCGATCTTCATTGGCTCACCCCCTCCCACAGCTCGGGCTATGGATGCCCCAAGACCGCAACATGGTCAATCTGGTTTCACTAGTCGCTTAGCGCCTGTCAATATGCGCGAAACCAACCCCTGGCGCAAGTTGCTGCAATAGCATGTAGTGCTCAATCCTTTGATAGGAGGAATTGCTTTGGCATCCAAGACCAGAAAGACCAAGCGCAGGCAAGCACAGCTTTTTGCCGACCTCGGCCACGAGATCCGCCTCGATGCACTTCGGATCCTTGACGAGCGAGTCGCAAGTCCCAACGAAATCGCCAAGGAGATCGGCGCCAGTCTCAACCTGGTCAGCCATCACGTCACCGTGCTGAAGAGGAGCGGAACCGTCGAGCTCGTCAAAACCGTCCCTCGCCGCGGGGCGGTGGAGCACTTCTATCGCGCTCGGGTGCCGGCGATGATCGATGACGCGGCTTGGGCGAAGATGCCGAAGAAGAGTCGACTCGTTGTCTACAGGACGATATTGCAGGGAATGTTCGCCGAGGCTGCCGCTGCCGAGCACGAGGGCTCTTTCGACGATGACGACGCCCACCTGAGCTGGATGACGTTCGAGGTCGACGAGCGGGGCAGGGCAGAATTGACCGAAGCGATGGCGGATGTTCTCGAGCGGGTCGAGCAGGTGAAGGCCGCCTGCGCCGAGCGCCTTGCGAAGTCCGGCGAAACCGGAGAGCCGATGGTCACGGCGCTGATGAAGTTCAAGCGGGCCGCGCGGCCGGGGGAAAGACGGGCTTGAGCGGACACGCCGGCGACTAGGCCTCAGCGCGCCCGGCAGGATTCGAACCTGCGGCCTCCGCCTCCGGAGGGCGGCGCTCTATCCAGCTGAGCTACGGGCGCTCGGGCACCAGCTTATCCGTCGCCGAGCCCGCCGCACGCCTTCGCGTAGGCTCGCGACCCATGGACCTTTCGGTCGCCTTTCTCGGCACGGGTGGAGCCGTGCCCTCGGCGCGGCGCAATACCGCGAGCGTGCTCGTCGCCCGCGGCGGCGAACGGCTGCTGTTCGATTGCGGCGAGGGGACGCAGCGGCAGATGCAGCGCTCGTTGGGCCTGGTTCAGGTCGATTCGATCTACTTCACCCACTTCCACGCCGATCATTTCCTCGGCCTGCCGGGACTGCTGAAGACGTACGACCTGACCGAGCGGGAGCGACCGCTGACGATCTATGGCCCGCGCGGCCTGCGCGACCTGATCCGCAGCCTCGGCCGGGTGATCGGCCGGATCGACTACAAGGTCGACTTGATCGAGATCGAGCCCGGCGATGCGGTCGCCTGCGACGGTGGCGAGGTGCGCTCCTTTCCGGTCGAGCACGGCGTGCGTGCCTGCGGCTACGCGCTGGTGGAGGAGAGGCGCCCCGGCCGCTTTGACCCCGAGGCCGCGAAGCGGCTCGGGGTCAAGGAAGGCCCCGACTTCGCCGCCCTGCAGCGCGGCGAGTCTGTGCGAGGCGACGCCGGGCCGGTCGAGCCCGACGAGGTGATGGGCGAGTCGCGCCCCGGCCGCACGCTGGTCGTCACCGGCGACACTGCACCCTGCCGGGCGACGGTCGAGGCGGCGCGGGGAGCAGAGCTCCTGGTCCACGACGCCAGCTTCTCCGAGGAGGAGGCCCAGCGCGCCGCCGACACCGGCCACTCGACCGTCGGCCAGGCGGCGGCAGTGGCCCGCGAGGCCGAAGTCAAACTCCTCGCCCTGGTCCACATCTCCTCCCGCTACCACGTCGGCAAAGTCCTTGACGAGGCAAAAGAGGTTTTCGAGCCAGTCGTCGCGCCGAAAGACTTCGACCTGATCGAGCTCCCCTTCCCGGAGAAAGGGGAACCGGTGCTGGTTCCAAACGGGGCCCGCGAGAGAGGTGAGGACCACAGCCCTGACAAGCTGAGGAGCGAGGAAGAGGTCGATCCCTCTCGCGCAGGCACCTCGGCAAAAGACAACGGCTCGTAGGGACGTGTGGCGGCGGTCTCGGAGTGCCTCCCTCGGCACCGCGGAGTGGGTTTTCCCCGAAGGGGTCCAGGCTTCACCGCCGCCAGGCGGTGATGGGCACCTCCGAGACCGCCGCCACACGTCCCGCCGCGCTGCTACTCTGGCCGCGTCCTTTAACCGGGTCCAGAGAGGCCAGGAAGGAGCAACCTAGTGAGCGAGAAAGTCGTGCTTGAGCACGACGACCTGAGGCGAACGCTGCGGCGGATCGCCCACGAGATAGCCGAGGCCAACCCGGAGCCCGAGCGTCTCGCGATCGTCGGCATCCACACCCGCGGCGCGGTTATCGCCCGCCGCCTGCACGCCCTGGTCGGCGAGCTGACGGAGGCCGAGACGCCGATCGGCGATCTCGACATTTCCTTCTACCGCGACGACGTCGGTGCCCAGTCGCCGGCGACGCAGCCGGTCGTCCACTCCTCCCACATCGACTTCGACCTCACCGGTCGCACGGTGGTGCTCGTCGACGACGTCCTCTTTACCGGCCGCACCGTGCGCGCCGCGGTCGACGCTCTCTTCGACTACGGCCGCCCGCAGCGGGTGCAGCTGGCGGTCCTCTGCGACCGCGGCCACCGCGAGCTGCCGATCCGCCCCGACTACGTCGGCAAGAATCTGCCGACCGCGCGTGGCGAGCGGGTCAACGTGCGGCTCGAGGAGACCGACGAGGTCGACGAGGTGACGATCTCCGAGCCGCAGGCGGCGGAGGCGATCCTGTGAAGCACCTGCTCGGCATCGAGCAGCTCGACCGGGCGGAGATCGAGGCGATCCTCGATCGCGCCGACAGCTTCGCCGAGGTCGGCCGCCGCGACATCAAAAAGGTGCCGACGCTGCGCGGACGCACCGTGGTCAGCCTCTTCTACGAGTCGAGCACCCGCACCAGCGCGTCCTTCGAGTTGGCGGCGAAGCGGCTCTCGGCCGACCTGATCTCACTCAAGGCAGCCGGCTCCTCGGTCGACAAGGGCGAGTCGCTGAAGGACACATGCGCGACGCTCTCCGCCTACGAACCGGCGGCGATCGTCATCCGCCACCCCTACGCCGGAGCAGCGCAGCTGGTCGCCGGGTGGAGCGAGGCAGCGGTGGTCAACGCCGGCGACGGCAAGCACGAGCACCCGAGCCAGGCGCTGCTCGACCTCTTCACCCTGCGCCGGCGGCTCGACTCGCTCGAGGGGAAGCGGATCTGGATCGTCGGCGACGTCCTCCACAGCCGCGTCGCCCGCTCCAATCTGGTCGCCTTCCAGGCGATGGGGGCCGAGGTGACGGTCTGCGGCCCGCCGGCTCTGATCCCGCGCGGGATCGAGCAACTCGGTTGCGCGGTCTCCTACTCGCTCGATCGGCTCGGCGAGGCCGATGTCGTCTATGCGCTGCGACTCCAGCGCGAGCGGATGCAGGAGAGCTTCGTGCCCTCGGTGCGCGAGTACGCCGCCCACTTCCAGATCGACTCGCGGCGGCTCGGACCGCGTCAGCTGCTGATGCATCCCGGCCCGGTGAACCGCGGTGTCGAGCTCTCCGGCGAGGCGATCGACTCGCCGCAGTCGCTGATGACCGAGCAGGTCGCCTCCGGCCTGGTCGTGCGGATGGCGATCCTCTACGAGCTCTTGGCGGCCGGCCCCCGGCGTCCGGCCGCGGCAGCCGGCGAACCGCAGCAGAGTCCCACCCCGATCGGGCAGCCGGCGTGAGTCTCGCCGAGGCGCTCGACATGCGCTCCGGAGAGGGCGCCGACCTCGTCCTGCGCGACGCCACCGTGCTCGACCCGGCTGCCGGCATCGATGGCGTCTACGACGTCGTCGTCCGCGCCGGTCAGATCGCCGAGCTGGCCGCGCCGGGCATCGCGGCGGACGGGCTGGAGGAGGTTGACGCCGACGGCCTTCACGCCTTCCCGGCTTTCTTCGACCCACATGTCCACCTGCGCACGCCTGGGCAGGAGCATAAGGAGGACCTCGAGACCGGCAGCCGCGCCGCCGCCGCCGGTGGCTACTGCGGCATCCTCGCGATGGCCAACACCGAGCCGCCGGTCAGCTCGGCGGCCGACGTCGAGGCGCTGCGCGAGGCTGCGCGCGAGGCGGCTTCGGTCCCGGTCGGCTTCCTCGCGACCGTGACCCGGGGCATGGAGGGCGAGGAGCTGACCGAGATGGGGGCGATACGCGAGGCCGGCGCGGCCGGCTTCAGCGACGACGGTCTGCCGATCTGCAGTGCCCGTGTACTGCGCCGAGCGCTCCAGTACCAGCGTCTCTGCGGGGGCACGATCGCCCTGCACGAGGAGGACCCGGAGCTTTCCGGCGATGGCGTCATGCACGAGGGGCCGGTCTCGGCCGCGCTCGGACTGGCCGGGATCCCCTCGGTGTCGGAGTCGACGATGATCGCCCGCGATGCCGCCCTGGCCGGCTACGAGCAGGGGCGGATCCACGTTCAGCATCTCTCTGCCGTCGAGTCGGTCGAAGCGGTGCGTGCCGCCAAGGCCGCCGGCGTCCAGATCACCTGCGAGGCGAGCCCGCACCATCTATGTCTTACCGACGAGGAGGTGCGCTCACTGGACCCGCGCCGCTTCAAGATGAACCCACCGCTGCGCTCCGAGGCCGACCGCAAGGCCCTGATCGAGGGTCTGCGCGACGGCACGATCGATTGCATCGCCACCGACCACGCCCCGCATGCGCCGGAGGAAAAGGAGGTCCCCTTCGAGCAGGCGGCGATGGGGGTGACCGGGTTGGAGACCGCCTTTGCCGCGCTGCACACCGAACTGGTCCTGCCGGGAACGGTCGATCTCGGCCTGCTGATCGAGCGGCTGGCGGGCGGCGCTGCCTCTTTCGAGCTCGAGCGCCCCAGCCTGGCGCCGGGCAGCGAGGCCAATATTGCCCTCTGCGACTTGGCCGCCGAGTGGACCGTCGGCGAGGAGGGTTACGAGAGCCGCTCGCAGAACTCCTGGTGCGACGGTCGCAAGCTGACCGGCCGCGTCCTGATGACCTTGGCCGGCGGCCAGGTCGCCTACCGCCTGCGCAGCTTCAGCCTCGGGGTGGCCCAATGAGCCCCCTTCTGGTGCGCTTTTGCCACGCCATAGGTTGGAAAGGCGCACCGGAATGACGGCTGGCTACATCCTGCTCGAGGACGGCACCCGCTTCGACGGCGAGCTCTGCGGGCACGACGGCGAGATCGCCGGCGAGGTCGTCTTCAACACCTCGATGACCGGCTACCAGGAGTCGGTCACCGACCCCTCCTACGCCGGCCAGATCATCGTCTTCACCTACCCGCTGATCGGCAACTACGGCGTTTCTGCCGAGGCGATGGAGTCCGACCGTATCCACGCCCGCGGAGTCGTCATGCGCGATCCGAAGAACCGCGAGGACGTCGCCACTGCTGAGGGTGGCTGGCTCGACTGGCTTACCGATTGCGGCGTACCTGGCATCGGCGGTGTCGACACCCGTGCCCTCGTCCGCCACATCCGCGACCGCGGCGCGATGCGGGGGGGAATCTTCCCGGCCGGCACGTCCGAGGCGGAGGCGCGCGAGCGGGTCTCCGCCGAGCCGGCGATGGACGGAG
>DASUZP010000133.1:0-5734 GCA_036376775.1 Solirubrobacterales bacterium
ACCCCAGTGGAACTCTTCTGCCGAGATCACCTGCATCTGGCCGTCGGAGTCCGAGGCCGAACGCTGAATCGCCTCCAGACCCTGGAAACCCTGTTTGCGCGCCTCTTTGATGACCTCCCAGGGCGTGCTCTCCTCTTCGTCGTGCTTGCGCGCCGCGGGACGGATCACATCGCGAGCGAAGGCCCGGGCGCGATCTTTGTACTCCTGCTGCTCGTCGTTCAGTGCGAAATCCATCCGTCCCCCTCGTCGAAGCGCTCGCTCATCTGGTTATTGATTGACTGGTCAGTCAATCGCTGGAAAGTTTAGCTGACCGACCAGCCAACCTGGTTACGGGTGCCAGGCATTAGCGTTGCGCGCGATGACGCGGCCGATCAATGCCGACGTGCCGGCGACCCAGGCCGCCCCGAAAGCGCCCAAGCGGCGGCGCAAGCCGATTCCGGCTGCGCTGAAGGCGATCGCCGGGCTGTTCGTCCTCGCGATCGTCTTCATCGTCGCCGCGATCGTCGGCGGCGGCGGGGGTAGCGGGCAGAGCTCCGAAAGCCCGGCGCCGGTCAGCGAAGCTCCCACCTCGTCGACCGAGACCCCGCCTTCGCAGACGCCCGAGGAGCTCGGCTATCCCGCCTTCGCCACCGCGAACACCACCCGGGTCGGGGGCAGCGATCCGGCCGCCAACGCGGCTGGCGTCGCGCTCGCCACCTTCCCCTCGGCCGAGCCGGCGCAGCGGCCCGCCGCGGTCACGCTCGTCGACGCCGACGACTGGCGCACCGCGATCGCCGCCTCCGTCCTGATGGCCGCCCCGGTGGAAGCGCCGATCCTCGTCTCCGCAGCCGACGGGATGCCGGATGCGACCGCCGAAGCGCTCTCCGCCCTCGACCCGCAGGGCAGCCGCGCGACGGACGGGGCCCAGGTCTTCGCGATCGGCGCGGCCGGCGCACCCGACGAGCTCGAGGCAAAGCGGGTCCGAGGCGGAGGAACCGCCGGCGCGGTGGCGATCGCGGCGCTGCGCGAAAAGCTGGTCGGCTCGCCACCACAGCACGTCGTCGTCGCCTCCGCCGCCGAGCCCGCCTTCGCCATGCCGGCCGCCGCCTGGGCGGCGCGCTCGGGCGACCCGGTGCTCTTCACCGGCCGCGAAAAGCTGGCCAAGCAGACCGCCGCCGCACTGCAGGCGCACCCGCACTTGCCCGTCTACGTTCTCGGTCCGTCTTCGGCGATCTCCTCCGAGGTGGTGCGCGAAATCGGCAAGATCGCGACCCGGGTGCGCCGCGTCTCCGGCGAGGACCCGGTCGCCAACGCGATCGCCCTGGCCCGTTACGCCGACGGCAGCTTCGGCTGGAACATCAACGACCCCGGCCACGGCTTCATCGTCGCCGGCTCCGACGAACCGCTCGAAGCCGCCGCGGCGGCGCCACTCTCCGCCTCGGGGACCTGGGGGCCGCTGCTGCTCACCGACAGTGCCGATACCCTTCCGGCTGCGCTGCGCGGGTATCTGCTCGACGTCAAGCCGGGCTACACGACCGATCCGACGCGCGCCTTCTACAACCACGTCTGGGTGATCGGAGACCAGGAGGCCATCGCCGTGAACGAGCAGGCCGAAATCGACGAGCTGGCCGCGCTGGCAAAGATCGGCGGGGAAGAATGAGCGAGGCGGAGAACCCGGAGCTGCTCGGCGCCGCGCACGCGGTGACCGCCGAGGACATCCGCGCCCTCGCCGGCGCCTCCACCCCGCACTTCGCGCTGCAGGTCCGCAACCGCATCCGACGCCTGATCGAGCCGCTGCCCGCCGGCCACCCGGCCCGGGTCGAAGGCGAACGCAAGATCGCCGAGCTCGAGGACCTCGCCGAGCACAGTGGCGACCCCCGCGGCACGATGGGCATCGGCCACCGGTGAAGCAGCTGGCGCCGGGGGTCTGGCGGCTGAAGGAGCTGCCGCTGCCGGTGATCAACATCTACCTGGCCGAGGACGTGCTGATCGACGCCGGCCGCAGCTGGGACCGGCGCCGCGTCTTCGCCGAGATCGAGGGCCGCGAGATCTCGATGCTCGCCCTCACCCACGCCCACCCCGATCACCAGGGGGTCGCCAAGGACGTCTGCGAAGCGCGCGGGATCCCACTCGCCTGCCACGCCGATGACGTCGAGGCGACGGAGGGGCGCCGCCCACTCCAGGAGGCGCACCGCGGCCACCCGGTCAACCGCGTTATCAGGAGCATCTGGGAGGGGCCTCCCTACAAAGTCGAGCGCGTGCTGAACGAGGGCGACGAGGTGGCCGGCTTCCGTGTCGTCCACGCGCCGGGCCATGCCCGCGGCGAGGTGATCTTCTTCCGCGAGTCCGACCGGGTGGCGATCTGCGGCGACGTGATCCGCAACCTGAGCTACGCGACCTACCGGCCGATGCTGGCCGAGCCGCCGACGATCTTCACCTACGACCCGGCCGAGAACCGGCGCTCGATCCGCAAGCTGGCCGCGCTCGAGCCGGCGCTGGTCCTCCCCGGCCATGGCCCCGCCGTCACCGACATCGGCGCCTTCGAGCGCTTCGTCGCCGCCCTGCCGGACTGAGCGCTCGCTACTCCAGGCCGGCCCAGAGCCGCTTGATCACGTCGATCCGCTGGTCGAACCAGCCGATCAGCGCGACGTCGGGACTGAGCGACGCCGGCGGTTTGGAGATCAGCGAGTCGCGCGCCAGCAGCCGTTTGAAGTCGACTTCCACGTTCGAACGGGGGGCTCCGGATGCGTCGTTGAAGACAACTCCGGCATCGTCCATCACCTTGATGAACTCGTTGGCGAGGATGCCATAGGAGATCGTCGTCGGGTGAATCCCGTCGAGCGCGATCAGACCGCCGGCGCTGCGCCCGCCGGCGCCGGAGGCGAAGAATCGCGTGTCTGGAGTCGGGCTCAGCGCGGCCAGATCGGCGGGCAGCTCGTAGGGCGTCCACCAGGAGGGCGGGGTCATCTGCGGATCGTCGATGTAGCGCCGCGATGCGAGCCGGTCGAGCAGCCCGCAGACATCGAGCAGGCGCCAGTCGCGGCCCTCTTCGCGGCCCTTGAGCACCGTCTCGGCGATCGTCTCGTTGTACTGGTCGATGGCGCTGTCGACCGCCCTGGCGTCTTCGTCGGTGAGGTAGGGGTGGTCCTCTTCCGGGTCGAAGTCGCGATCCGATATCCAGGGCCGCGTGTAGTAGCGGAAGTAACGCGACCCAGGGGTGACCTTGCCGCCGACGCCGCGGGCAAGGGGGGCGATCGTCACGTGCGGGACCGTCGCCCAGATCACGTGGCGTGCGCGGATCGCCCGCACCTCGTCGGCGACGAGCTGCAGCTCGGCCTTGAAGTGACTGGGACGCCAGACGTTGAAGGCCGCCTTTGCTTTCAGGTCCTGGTAGCCCTCGCCGCTCCAGTGCACGGCGAGGCTGATCACGCTGCCGAGCGCGTTGTTGGCACCGAGGAAAACAATCAGGGTCTCGATCCCGTCGCCCTCGCTGTCCTCGTCGGTTCCCTCTCTGCCGAGCGCCGCGGCGGCCTCGAACGGCGTCAGCCCCGCCCCCGACTCGTCCCGAGCCGAGTCCAGCACCCGCATCGCCGCGATCGAGTCGGCGTTGCGGATCAGCGGTACGGGCTTCCAGCCGTCGGGAACCCGCCAGGCGGCGGCAGCGGTGTCAGCGGTACGGCTGAGCGCGTCACGGAGATCCCAGCCGTAGATCCCGAGGTTGTGGTTGATCCCGCGCGCCGGCGGTACCTTCGCTCCCGGCCCGTCGTCCCACCACGCCTCGGCTTCGGCCAGGTGCTGACGCACCCGGTAGATCGCCTGCGGCAGCTCCCACCAGGAGACCTTCGCGCCGAAGTGCTGCTCCAGGTCGGCGACCAGGTACTCGATGTTGAACGGGATGCCGCCGAAGGCCGGGTAGGTGGGAAAGCGGAATTCGTCGTAGCAACCCAGCTCCCAGGCGATGATCGCGGGGTAGGAGATGTCGGTGTGGAATATCGCGCCGCTCTGGAAGCCGTGGGAGAGCGAGTCGCCGATGACGACGAGCCGGTTGCGCGGTTTGCCGCCCGCACTCGGCTTCACATCTTTGCCCAGGGTCGGATCGACGATCGGCTCGCGGGCGCTGTCGGTCACCTTCACCTCTTTGGGGATCGGCTCCGACTTCCGACTATCGCTCCCACCCTGCACCAGGTGTCTCCCTCCACTCGTACGGTGTGGCGCCCGAATATAGACAAATAGTTAGGCGGTTGCCGAATGAGTAGTGAATCGTGTCTAATGAGGGAATGAGCACCGATCTCCAGGCCGGGGACGCAGAGCTGCTGAAGAGATTCCAACCCTGCCTCCGTTACGACTCGCTGGAGTCATATTTCGCCGACTCGGCGGAGGAGTGGGTCGTCAACCCGGGCAACCGGTTGCGGCGGGCCGACGGCTCGGTGCTGGCCGAGGCCGGTGCGGGCTTGTCGCTCGACTTCCTGCGCGCGGGGAAATACCCGAACGACGAGCCGGTGCAGAGCACCGACACGATCGAGGCGGCGGGCGACGACTTCGGCGTGCAGTACCAGGCGTTGCGAAGCCAACACCAGGACCTGCGCAACGTGATCTACGGCCGCATCGTGCGCAACGTGCACGGAACCTGGCTCCAGTACTGGTTTTTCTTTTTCTTCAACGACTACCGACTGGCCCCCGGCGGCCTGCACGAAGGCGACTGGGAGATGATCCAGCTCAAGCTCGACGGCGGCGAGAGCGAACCCGAGATGGCGGTATACGCCCAGCACACCTTCTGCGAGGTGCGCCGCTGGCCCGAGGTAAAACGGCTTGCCGACGAGAAGGCGGACCCTACCGCGGAGGATCGCGACCGGCCGCTCGTCTACGTCGGTCGGGGCTCGCACGCCTCCTACTTCGAGCCCGGCTACCACCCGACCGACTTCTACGACCTGACCGACGGTAAACGGCACCCCAAAAAGGAGGTGCGTCTGGAGGTCGTCAGCGAGAGCTCCCACCCGTGGCTCTGGTGGCCCGGTCAGTGGGGCGGCTCGCGCGCCGGCGGGGACGGGCCGCACGCACCCTGCCGACACGAGCAGTGGCTGGAACCGGACAAATTGCTGGGCAAGGACCCGGTCACGGTCGGCGCGGAGCCGCAGCCCGACGAACCGCGCCTATGGGCGCGGCGGCGGCGCAACCGTTTTCTGCTCGAGTTCGATTTCTCGCCGATGCCGGCCCCGCCGCGGCGGCTGATCGTCACCGTCAACTCCGAGGACGAGGCCGAGGTCTCGCCTCGCGCCTTTTACTTCACGCTTTCCGAAGTCGTGCTCGGCAGCCTGCAGACGCGGATCGAGCTCGACCCCGGCAAGCACTACGACGTCTGGGTCGGCGTGGTCGACGCCGATAACCAGCCGACCCTCGCGCGTCCCTTCTTTTTCCACCCGAGCAAGGGGTTCCGCGGCATACGCCGCCGTATCACGGCAGCAGCGGGCCGCTTCGTCCACCTCCTCCGGCTAACCCTGTTCGGCAACGACTGAGGACGATTAGCCATTCGCAAACGGGGTAGTGGCGAGGCATGCGGCGCCCCTCCCCATCGATGGCGGTAGCGATCATCGCCCTGATCGTGGCCCTGGCCGGCAGCGCCTACGCCGCCCAGAACATCAACGGCGGCGCGATCCAGAAGCAGACGATCGGCGGCGGCAAGCTGAAGCAGAAGACGCTCACCGGTTTCCAGATCAACACCAACAAGCTCGGCACGGTGCCGTCCGCGAGACGCGCG
>DASUZP010000134.1:0-2368 GCA_036376775.1 Solirubrobacterales bacterium
TCGCCTACTCGCTCCTCGCTACCCGCTCTGCCTTCGAGCACAGAGCGGTTGTGCTCGGCTCGGACCGCGAGGAGCTGCTCGCCTCGCTCACCGCTCTCGCAGAGGGCACGCCATCCGCCGACATCCTCAGCGCCAGAGCAAAAGACGGCAAGCTCGCCTACCTCTTCACCGGCCAGGGCTCCCAGCGACTCGGCATGGGCAAGGAGCTCTACGAGGCAGACGCGGTCTTCGCCAAAGCCTTCGACGCGGTCTGTGAGCGGCTCGATCCCCACCTCGATACAGCGCTGAAAGAGCTCGTCTTCGCCAAGGGCAAAAAAGCAGCGGCAAAGCTCGAGGACACGACCTACGCCCAGCCCGCCCTCTTCGCGATCGAGGTAGCCCTCTTTGAGGCGCTCGGTAAGAGAGGCCTCAAGCCCGACCTGCTCGCCGGC
This sequence comes from Solirubrobacterales bacterium, assembly GCA_036376775.1. Taxonomy (GTDB): domain Bacteria; phylum Actinomycetota; class Thermoleophilia; order Solirubrobacterales; family 70-9; genus VRUE01. Next base: position 432 of record DASUZP010000134.1, read on the forward strand.
CACTCGATCGGCGAGATCGCTGCTGCCCACGTAGCCGGCGTCTTCGATCTGGCCGACGCGGCCAAGCTCGTCGCCGCAAGGGGCCGCCTGATGGGGGCCCTTCCCGCGGGCGGAGCGATGGCGGCGATCGAGGCCACAGAGGAGGAGGTCGCAGAGTCGATCGCCGGCAAGGAGTCGGAGCTGTCGATCGCCGCGATCAACGGACCCGCATCGACGGTGATCTCCGGCTCCGAAGAGGCGGTCGAGGCGGTGCGCGCCCACTGGGATGAGCAGGGACGAAAGACCAAGCGCCTCGCCGTCTCCCACGCCTTCCACTCGCCGCTGATCGAGTCGATGCTGGAGGAGTTCGCCGCTGTAGCCGAGTCCCTCGCATACAACCAACCCAAGACCCCGATTGTCTCCGACGTCACCGGAGAAGTCCTCGCAGCCGAGCAGGCCACCGACCCCGCCTACTGGGTCTCCCACGTGCGCGAGCCGGTGCGCTTCGCCGACGCGATCGCGACCCTGCAGGCACAGGGCACAAGCGCCTACCTCGAGCTCGGACCAGACCCGGTCCTCTGTGCGATGGCGCGCGAGTGCCTGGGGGAAGAGCAAGACAAGGCCGCCTTCGTCCCGACCCTGCGCGAGGGACGCAGCGAGGCAGAGGCGATCTCAACTGCGATCGGCAACGCTCACGTCGCCGGGGCAAAGCTCGACTGGGAGGCCTTCTTCAAAGGCGTGGGCGCCAGAGGTGTCCCGCTGCCGACCTATCCCTTCCAGCGCAAGCGCTACTGGCTGGACTCGATTCCAAGCGGTGCGGGGGACTTGGTTGCGACCGGCAATCCGCTGCTGGGGGCGGCAGTAGAGCTGGCCGGGGATCCGAACGACGGTGTGCTCCTCAGCGGGCGCCTCTCGATCCAGACCCACCCTTGGCTTGGGGACCACAGGATCGGCGGTGCCCTGCTCCTACCTGGCACCGCCTTGCTCGAGATGGCGCTGTGGGCTGGTCGGGAGACCGGCGCCGAGACCGTCGAGGAGCTGACCTTGGAGGTTCCGCTGGAACTTGCCGAGGAGCGGGCAGTGGCGATCCAGGTCGCGGTCTCGGGCCGCGACGAGGAAGGCCGTCGCGAGATCGCGATCCACTCGCGCTCCGACGGCGAGGACGGGGAGTGGATCCGGAACGCCTCGGGTGCGCTTTCCGCACGAGTTCTCTCGGTCGAGTCTTTCGACAGCTGGCCCCCCGAGGGAGCGGAGCCGCTTGCGACCGAGTACCTCTACGACCGCCTGGCCGAGGCGGGCCTTGACTACGGTCCCGCGTTCCAGGGCCTCGACGCAGCTTGGAAGGTCGGCGAGCAGATCTACGCCGAGGTCTCACTGCCCGAGGAACAGGCGCAGTCCGCCGGCCGCTTCGGAGTCCACCCGGCCCTGCTCGACTCGGCGCTGCACAGCATGGCGTTCGCAAAGGAGGGCGTCGTGAGAGCCGAGCTTCCCTTCTCTTGGAGCGGCGTCTGCCTGCAGGCGGAGGGTGCGAGGCAGCTACGGGTGCGGATCGCCCCGGAAGGGGAGTCGGTGTCCCTGCATGTGGCCGACGAGGGGGGGAATCCCGTCGCCACCGTCAGCTCCTTGATCTCCCGGCCGCTCGACCCTGCGCGGCCGGGAAGCGCGGCCCAGGGCCTGCTGGAGCTGGACTGGACGGCGGTTCCGCTCGCCGAGCCGGTCGACACTCCGGCCGAGGTCGAATTCCTGCGCTGCGAGATCGAGGCAGACGTCGCGGTTGCCGACGCCGCCCGCGAGGCAGCCCAGAGCGCGCTGGTGGCGATCCAGGCGTGGCTCGCCGACGAGTCCAAGGCTGACGCTCGTCTCGCGCTGGTCACCCAGGGTGCGATGGCGACGGTGGAGGGGGAATCGCCCGATCCGGCCGCGGCGGCGATCTGGGGCCTGATCCGCTCCGCTCAGTC
>DASUZP010000135.1:0-13091 GCA_036376775.1 Solirubrobacterales bacterium
CGAGCTCGGCTCGTACCGCCTCTACGACAACGACCTGGTCGACCGCGAGGACTTCGAGCGGATGTTGGCCGACGCCCGCGATCGCGCCGGGGCGATCGTCGGCCGCATGCGGCGCGGCGAGATCCGCCGCGACCCGGGGCCGCGCCGCGGCCTGCGCGGCCACGACGTCTGCCCCGCCTTCTGCGACTTCGCCCCGATCTGCCGCCGCGACCGGGCGCCCGCCGACGACGAGTCCGAGTGGGAGGAGCGATGAGTCGCCGCACGCCGACCCCGGAGCAGTCGCGGGCGATCGAGGCCGGCGGCCACGACGTCCTGGTGGAGGCCGGCGCCGGCACCGGCAAGACCGGGGTGATGGTCGACCGCTACTGCCGCCTCGTCTGCGATCTGGAGGTCCCCACCGACGCGGTGCTCGCCTTCACCTTCACCGACAAGGCGGCGACCGAGCTGCGGCAGCGGATCCGCGGGGCGCTGGAGCTGCGCGCCGGGGAAGGGTCGCGGCGCGCCCAGGCGCTGCTGGCGACGCTCGGCGGCGCCTGGGTGACGACCATCCACGGCTTCTGCAACCGCCTGCTCGCCGGCCACCCGGTCGCCGCCGGGGTCGACCCGCGGTTCCGCGTCCTCGACGGACCGGAGGCCGAGCGGGCGGCGCGCGAGGCCTTCGACGATGCCCTGGTGGAATTCCTCGCCGCCGGCGAGGCGGCGCGCGAGCGGACCGTCGCCGCCTTCGAGATCGGCGGCCTGCGGGCGATCGTCAGCGGAGTCCACGCCGAGCTGCGCAGCCGCGGGGTCGCCGCGCCGCGCCTGCCCGAGCCGCCGCCCACCGACCCCGCCGCGGCCGTCCGCCACGCCGCCGCGGTGGCGGCGGAGACGCTCGAGGAGCTGAAGCCCACCGACTCCAATCGCGAAGCGCTCGAGCGGGCGCTGGCCACGCTCGACGCCGGCGGAGACCTCCCCGACCTCGACGAGCTGGTCGCGCTCAAGACCGAGAGCAAGGCGAAAGCGATGACCGCCTACCGGGAGGCGATCGACGCGGCGGTGGCCCGCGCCGCCGAGGCCGGCGAGGGGAACGTGGCCTACCGCCATATCGCCGAGCTGCTGCAGCTCTTCTCGCGGCGCTTCGAGGCGGTCAAGGAGCGCCGCGCGGGGCTCGACTTCGAGGACCTGCAGCTGCGCGCCGTCCGCCTGCTCGAACGCGAGGAGATCGGCAACGCGTACCGGACCCGCTTCAGCCACCTGCTGGTCGACGAGTTCCAGGACACCAACCGGCTGCAGCTGCGGCTGATCGAGTCGCTGCGCGGACCGCGCACCGAGCTGATGGTCGTCGGCGACGAGCTGCAGTCGATCTACGGCTTCCGCCACGCCGACCTCGACGTCTTCCGCGAGCAGCGACGCGCCGTCGAAACGAGCGCCGACGCGGAGGCGATGGAGCTGAGCGGCAACTTCCGCTCGCGCCCGGAGACGATCGGCGCGGTCAACGCGATCGGCGAGAAGCTGCTCGGCGAGGCCTTCCACCCGCTCCGCGTCGGCGCGCCGCCGCAGTTGCCGCAGCCGCCTGGCGAAGGGCCCGCGGTCGAGCTGCTGCTCACCGCCCGCGACGGTTGGGACGCCGAGGGGATCGACCTTGCCCCGGCGACCGACGCCGACACGCCGCCGAACCATCTGGCCGAGGCGCGCTTCCTCGCGGCGCGGTTGCGCGAGCTGGCCGACGGCGGCGTCGAGCGCGGCGAGATGGTCGTGCTGCTGCGCGCCTTCACCCACCTCGACGCCTACGAGGACTCGCTCGAGCGTGCCGGCCTGCGCCCCTACACGATCGGCGGCCGCGGCTACTGGTCCCAACAGCAGGTGGCCGACGTCTGCGCCCTGCTGGCGACGATCGCCAATCCGCTCGACGACCAGGCACTGTTCGGCGCCCTCGCCTCGCCGGCCTGCGGCGCCGCGCCCGACACGCTCTGGCTGCTGCGCGCCGCGGCGGGACGGCGGCGACACGTCTGGCCGGCGGTGGAGCAGGCAGCGGGCCTGGACGAGGGGGAGCTCGACGAGCCTGAGCGGCTGGCGGCGATCCCGGAGCCGGAGCGAGTGCTGCTGCGCAACTTCGCGCAGACCGTCGCGAGCCTCCGCCGCCAGGCCGGGCGGCTGTCGCTCGCCGGTCTGATCGACGTCGCCGTCACCCGGACCGGCTACGACCTCGCGGTCTTGATGCGGCACGCGGGCGAGGCGCGCTTCGCCAACGTGCGCAAGCTGATGCGGCTCGCCGGCGAGTTCGAGGCGCGCGAGGGACGCGACCTGCGCGGCCTGCTCGACTTCCTCTTCGCCCGCGCCGAAGCCGACGCCGACGCGGAAGCGGCGAGCGCGATCGAGGGGCACGACGGGGTGCGGATCATGACCGTGCACAGCGCCAAGGGCCTCGAGTTCGGCGTCGTCGCCGTGCCCAACCTCTCGCGGCGGCTGCTCGCCGGCTCGCGCCTGCCGCCGCTGACGCTCGGCGCCGGGAGCGAGGAGCCACGGGTCGGGCTGCAGCTGCGACGCCTGGGCGCCGCCTCGATCAACCTCTACGCGCAGGAGGAGCTCTGCACGGAGATGCAGGAGCGCGAAGCGGCCGAGGAGCTGCGCCTCTTCCACGTCGCCGCGACCCGGGCGCGCGAACGGCTGATCCTGAGCGGTGTGGCGATGCCGAAACCGGGGCGGAACAAGCAGCCCGGGACGGCGGCGATCGAGCGGATCATCGACGGCTTCGGGGTCGACCGCGAGGGCGACTCGGCGATCGCGGTCCCCGCCCCACAGGCGCGCGAGGGGTTGGATGCGAGCTTCGAGCCGTCGCAGATCGCCGTGCGCGTCAACCTGCCCTCGCCCGAGCGCGCGTCCGAGCTCACCGCGACGCGGAGCGAGCCGCGGCAAAAGACGCCGCCGGGCGAGGGACGAGCGCCGTTGCTGGAGCGCCACCCGCCGACGGTCCCCAACCGTCCCCTCTCCTACACGGCGATCGCCGCCTACGGGGAGTGCGGCTACCGCTTTCAGATGGAGCGGGTGCTCGACCTCGGCACCGGGGCTCGGTCTTTCTCGCCCAACGGGATGCAGGGAACCAGCGCGGACGATCGAGCGGGGGTCGACCCCCGCCGAGAGGCCGCGGCTCGGGGCGCCGCCGTCCACTCCCTGCTGGAGTGGAGCCAGGCCAACGAGTGGCGGGAGCCCGCCGTGGAGCTGGCCCAGACCCATGCGCTCGCCGCCGGGCTCGGAGCGGCGGGCGACACCGACGCGCTGCTGACCCCGATCCGCGCCTGGCTCGGCTCCGATCTGCTGCGCGAGCGGATCCTTGCCGCAGGCGCTGCCTCCCGCGCCGAGGTGCCGCTGCTGCTCGGCATCGCCGGCGCGACCCTGCGTGGCTCGATCGACCTGCTGGTCGAGCGCGGGGACGCGCCGCCGCTGGTGGTCGACTACAAGACCGATCGCCTCAATGGCTCGGCGCCGAGCGAGCGCGCCGCGAAGTACGGGGCGCAGCGGGCGATCTACGCCCTGGCCGTCGCCGAGGCTCGCGAGGCAACCGAGGTCGAGGTCGCCTACGTCTTCCTCGAGCGACCGGAGGAGCCGGTCGTCGAGCTGCTCGACCGCGAGGCGATGACGCGTGGGCGCGAGGGACTTGCCGCCACGATCGCCAGAATCGCCGCCGGCGAATTCCCTGTCGCTGCGGTCGAGCGGCGCAGCTGGGAGCTCTGCCGAGAATGCCCGGCGCTGGGCCGCCTCTGCTCGGGGCCGGCGTCCGAGGGCTGACTACTCTGCTGGCGCGTAGCGATGGTGGATTGCAAGGGCGTTGCCGTCGGGATCGGCAAAGAACGCCTGGTGGCAGACACCGGAGTCGAGCGTATCGGCCTCGAAGGTGACGCCGCGCGATTCGAGCTCCGCCCGCGCGGTGGCGACGTCGTCGACGCGGAGCTCGATCGGGTGGTTGTTGGCCTGGAACTCGAGGCCGAACGCGTCGGACTGCATGACAGCTATCGTCAGGTTGCCGGTCTCGAACTCGACACCGGGCATATCGCCCCAGCGCTTCGACTCCGGCAGCCCGAGCACGCCACTGTAGAACTCGATGGAGCGGTCGAAATCCCGAGTCGCCACGGTGATGAAGTCGGTACCGGTGATGAGGGGATCGTTCGGGCTCAAGGGGTTCCCTTCGGGGCTGCCTCGAGTTTAGCCGCCAACTCGTCCAGTCGCAGCTCTTCGAGGCCCTCGCTGACCGCGTCCAGCTCGGCCGAGCAGTAGGTGACGAGCTCGCGGCCCTCGCGGCAGAGCTCGAGCGTTTCGCGCAGGCCGGCCTGGCCCGAGTCGAGCCGGTCGATGATCTGCTCCAGGCGCTCCACGGCGGCCTCGTAGGACTCCGGCTTCTCACTCATCATTCACTCCCGTCGGGGTCGATCTCGGCGCCGACAGCGCCGTCGGCGAAGCGCAGTCTGACGCGCCCGGCGGCGATCGCCGCGGCGGTGCTGGTCACCGGCTCGCCTGCGACGTCCTCGGCCAGGGCGTAGCCACGTTCCAGGGTGCGCTCGGGTTCGTGGGCGCGGAACGCCACCTCGGCCCGTCGCAGCGCCTCGCGGCGGCTGTCCGCTTCCGCGCCGGCGGCGCGGCGCACGGCGCGCGAGAGGACGACGGAGGCGACCCGGCGCTGGAAGGCGCGGCGCTCCGCCAGGCCCCGTTCGGAGGCGGCGCGAACCTCGCGGGTCTTCTGGTTGAGCGCGATCCGCTCGCGCCGCAGGGCCCGGGCGGGGCCGCGGGCCAGGGCCACCAGGTGGCGGCTGCGACTGCCGACGGCGCCCTCCCCCGCCCGCCGCAGCGCCGCGGCGCTGCGCTCGAGGCCACCGCGGGCGGCGCGGCAGTCGAGCGGCACGGCGGCTTCGGCGGCGTGGGTCGGAGTCGAGCAGGCGACGGCGGCGACGTCGTCGATCAGGGTCGAATCGCGCTCGTGGCCGACCGCGCTGATCACCGGCACCCGCAGCATCGCCACGGTGCGGCAGAGCGTCTCGTCGCAGAAGGCCCAGAGGTCGGCGAGGCTGCCGCCGCCGCGGGTGACGACGATCGCCTCGACCGCCGGGGTCGCGGCGAGTTCCTGAATCGCCGCCCCGATCGCCGGCGCCGCGCGCCGATCCTGCACCGGCGCGAATCCCCAGACGACGGTTCCCGCCCAGCCCCGCCGCTGCAAACCAGCGAGCAGATCGCGGCGGGCGGCGCCGCTCTCCGCCGTGACCACCCCGATCGTCCTCGGCAGTCGCGGCCGCGCCAGCTGCTTCTGCAGCTCGAACAGGCCCTCCGAACGCAGCTGTTTGCGCAGGGCATCGAGGCGGGCAAGCAGGTCGCCCTCGCCGGCCAGACGCACCTGCGTCGCCCGGAAGGCAAAGCTCGGCGAGGCCTGACCGCCGCCGGGGTAGTAATCGGGACCGCCGCCGATCACGACTTCGGCGCCGTCGCGCAGGCCGCCGGGCGGCAGGCCGGCCTTTTCCAGGTCGTCGAGCCAGATCGCGCAGGGGACGGCGCCCTCGGCGTCGCGCAGCTCGAAGTAGGCCTGGACCTTGCTGCGCGAGACGCCGGTCACCTCGCCGACCAGGCGCACGCGCGCCCGCCGGCGCAGCTCCTCCTGCAGCTTGCGGGCGTAGCGCCCGACTGGAAACGGCCCGGGTAGCTCTTCCACGCGGCCGAGGCTACCCGGAGCGCCAGCGGCGGGCCCAGGACTTGAGCTCGGCGATCGCCGGACGCAACTCCACCCCCGCCTCGGTCAGCGAGTAGGTGACCCGCACCGGCGAGCCCGCTTCGACCCGGCGCTCGACCAGACCCTCGCGCTCGAGCTCGCGAAGGCGCTGCGAGAGCAGGCGGTCGGAGAGGCCCGGCACCGCCTTGGCAAGCTCGCCGAAGCGCAGCGGACCCTCGGTCAGGGCAAAGACGATCGCCCCGGTCCAGCGTTTGCCGATCAACTCGATCGCGTTGTGGAAATGAGGGCAGACTCCGGGGGGCTGCTCTTGCGCGGATATGGCCTCCACCGCGAACCAGCTTACTGAACGTAAGTGACGGGCTCGGAGGCGCCGCCTGCTTGGATTCCCCTATGACCGTTCTCGACTGGGCGATCGTCGCGTTCACCATCGCCTTCGCCATGTGGGGCTACCGGCAGGGCCTGATCGTCGGAATCCTCACCCTGCTCGGGTTCGGCGCCGGGGCGCTGGCGGGCAGTCGGATCGGACCGCTGCTGCTGAACGACGGCTCCAACTCCCCCTATGCGCCGTTGTTCGCCGCCCTGGGAGCGCTGCTCGTCGGCGCCCTGGTCGCGGTGACGCTCGAGAGCCTCGCCCTGGGTGTGCGCGAGCGCCTGGTCCGGGGCCGCGTGCTTCACCTCGCCGACGGCGCCGGCGGCGCGGCGTTGATCTCCGCGGTGGCGCTCGGGCTGATCTGGGTCTTCGGCGCGGTGGCGCTGCACGCCCCGGGAACCGCGCAGCTGCGGGGCGATGTGCAGCGCTCGCTGATCCTGCGCCGACTGAACGACCTGCTGCCGCCCTCCGGACCGGTGATCAACGCACTCAATCGCGTCGATCCGGCGCCCTCGATCAGCGGCCCGACCACCCCCGTGGCGCCACCGGATCCTGCGATCGCGGCCGATCCCGATGTGCGCCGCGCCAGCCAGTCCGTGGTGCGCGTGCTCGGCACCGCCTGCGGCCTCGGCGTCGAGGGATCGGGCTGGGTGGCCCGGCCGGGGCTCGTCGTCACCAACGCCCACGTCGTCGCCGGAGAGGACGACACCACGGTGACCACGGTCGACGGCGCTTCGCTCGACGCCACGCCCGTCCGCTACGACCCGGCCAACGACCTCGCCCTGCTGCGGATCGACCCCTCGGTCCCGGCCCTGCGGATCGCCGCCGACCCGCAGCGAGGGACGGCGGGCGCCGTCCTCGGCTATCCCGAGAACGGTCCCTATGCGGTCGCCGCCGCCCGTATGGGCGACACCAGCACCGTGATCAGCGAGGACTCCTACGGCAACGGGCCGATCGACCGCTCGCTCTCCTTCCTTCGCGGCAACGTCCGCAGCGGCAACTCCGGCGGCCCCCTGGTCGATTCCCGCGGCGAGGTGATGGCCACCGTGTTCGCCGCCACCACCTCCGGTCCCCCGGGCGGCTTCGCCGTGCCGAACGACGTGGTCCGACAAGCACTGCGCAACGAGGCGGCCGCCCCCGTCGACACGGGTCCCTGCACCGGTTGAGTAGTACACGACCCCTGCCAACACTAAATTCTCGTCAGTGAACCCCCTGCCTCCCGAGGTGCAGCGCCGACGCCGTCTCGTCACCCGCGCCCTCCCCCTCGTCCTCGTCGCCGCGATCGCCTTTGCCTTCGGCGCTTCGGCGGGTGCCCCCGGATCGCCCGAAAAGGAAGTCGCCGCGCGCTTCGGCAAAGCCTGGGCGCACAAGGAATTCGGCGCTATGTACCGGGAGCTGAACGATGCCTCGCGCCGCTCGATCGGCGAAGACGAATTCGTCGAGGCCTACAGCGACGCGGCCGAGATAGCGACGCTGCGCTCGCTCGAAGTGCACTCCCCGGGAGACCCGATCGGCGCGAACGGCGCCACCGTCGTACCGGTCCCGGTCGAAGCCGGCACGGTTGCCTTCGGCGATGTTGTCGCCGACCTCGACATCCCCTACGCCGACGGCGGCATCGCCTGGGACCCAAGCCTCGTCTTTCCCGGCCTCGAATCCGGCGAGCACCTCGAAAACAGGATCGACCTGGCCCCGCGGGCGCCGATCCTCGCCCGCGACGGCACGGCGCTCGCCGAAGGTCCGGCCGACGCCCGCGAACATCCCCTCGGCAGCGCGGCGATCGACGTCACCGGCGAAACCGGCGCCGCCGAAGAAGAAGACGTCCCGGCGCTCGCCCGGCAGGGCTTCCCCGCCGGCACGCCGGTCGGCATCAGCGGCATCGAGCAGGCGTTCAACCGGCGCCTTGCCGGTAAGCCGGGCGGCTCGCTGCTGGCGGTCGGCGACGAAGACGGCTCGGCGCGGATCCTCTCCCAGGCCGAACCGCAGGCCGGAGCGCCGGTGAAGACGACGATCGACCCGGACCTGCAGGAAGCGGCGGTAACCGGGCTGGCCGGTCGGGCCGGCGGGGTCGCCGTGCTCGACGCCCGCAGCGGCGACGTCCGCGCCCTTGCCGGGCAGGCCTTCTCGGCGCCGCAACCGCCGGGGTCGACCTTCAAGACGATCACCACCACGGCCGCCCTCGAGAAGGGGGTCGTGTCGCTCGACGACGAATTCGAAATCGTCGACGGCGTCAACGTCGGCGGCCGCTTCATCAGCAACGCCAACGGCGAGTTCTGCGGCGGCACCTTCCGCCAGGCCTTCGCCGATTCCTGCAACGCCGACTTCGCCCCGCTGGGGCCGAAGATCGGCAACGACGAACTGGTCGCCACGGCCGAACGCTTCGGCTTCAACTCCCCGCTCACTCTCTATGCGCCGGAAATCGTCGCGGCGGTCGAACCGCCGGAGTCGACGATCCCGACCGAGATCGGCGACGAACTCGACCTCGGTGTGAGCGCGATCGGCCAGGGGGAAGTCCTGGCGACGCCGCTGCAGATGGCGAGTGTCGCGCAGACGATCGGCAACGGCGGCGTGCGCGAGCCGACCTCGGTCGTCGCCAACCGCAAGCTGCGGCCGGAGGCCAAGTCGGTACGGGTGATGTCGCAGAAGATCGCCGGCGAGCTGACCGAACTGATGATCGGCGTCGTCACCGAAGGAACCGGCTTCGCCGCCGCGATCCCCGAGGCGCAGGTGGCCGGCAAGACCGGCACGGCCGAGCTCGGCCCGCGCTCGGACTCCGAAGGCGAAGAAGAACCGGAGCAGATCAAGGACGCCTGGTTCACCGCCTTCGCCCCGGCCGAAAAGGCAAAGCTGGCGGTCGGCATCCTGCTGATCGAAGCCGAAGCGGCAGGTGGCGAAGTCGCCGCCCCGATCGCCGCCCAGGTCCTCTCGGCCGGGCTCTGAGCTAGCGCCTACTTGGCCGTTTGGGCGTCTTCTTGGCGGGCTTCAGCTTCGTGTGGAGAGTGACCGAGCTGGCGGTGCCCCCGGTCGGCGTATAGACGATCGTGACCGTCACCGGCAGCGCTCCCCTCTTCCACCCGAGGTATCTCTTGCCCAACCTGTTGGGAGCCAGCGTGAGCGTCAGCGGACCCGCGGCGGCGGCCGTCGCCCTCGCCGTCGCCACCACGATCGGCTTGCTCTTCTTCAGCTTGACGATCGCCGACTTATGCCCTTCGTGCTGGCGCTGATCGGGGTCGAGCGAGGGCGGTCGTGGCGGCGCCTTCACCGTCGCGGTGATTTCGACGACGCCCGCGGCGGGCAGGTCGAGGATGAATTTCAGCGCGCCGTTTTTCGAGAGCACCGTCGTGTTCTTGAGCTTGAAATCGCCGCTCACGTCGACGATCGGACCGCCTTTGCCTGCGCCTGCTCCGCCGCTGCCGGCTCCAACAGTGCCCCCGGCGCCGCCGGCGCCGCCATTGCCGGACGAGCCTCCCGTCTCGCTGAATTTCTGAATCCTGTCGTTGGTGGTGTCGACGACGTAGACGTTGCCGTCGCGGTCAACGGCGACGTCGCTCGGCTCGCGGAACTGACCGTCGGCCGTGCCGTGGCTCCCCCATTTGGTGACAAAGGCGCCGGTCGAGGTGAACTTCTGGATCCGGTTGTTGCCGGTATCGGCGACGTAGACGTTGCCGTCCGGGTCGGTGGCAATGCCCTCCGGGAAGACGAACTGACCGTCTCCTGAACCCGTGCCGCCCCACTCAGCAAGAAAGAAGCCGTCTGAGTCGAACTTCTGGATCCGGTTGTTGCGGTTGTCGCAGACGTAGACGTTGCCCGCCGTATCGGTGGCGATGTCATATGGCTGCTTGAATTTGCCCGGTTCTGAGCCCGTTACGCCCCACTTGCCGTCAAAGACGTAGGCGCCGAGCGACATTTTGAATTTCTGGATCCGATTGACGGTTTCGCCAAAGTTGAAGTCGGTTGCATAGACGTTTCCGGCGGAGCCGACGGCGACTCCCCACGGTCCGTTGAATTCGCCATCGCCGCTTCCCGGGGCACCGATTTTGGTGCTGAAGACACCGCTCGAGCTGAACTTCTTCACGTAGTGGTTGGCGGTGTCGGCGACGTAGACGAAATCTTCGGAGTCGACCGCCAGGCCCCACGGGTTGAAGAGCCGGGGATCCCCCGAGCCTTCACCCCCCCACCTGACGAGGAATTCGCCGCTCGAAGTGAACTTCCTGACCTGATCGTTTTCGGCTGAGCCGTCGCCGAGGTCGCTGACGTAGACGTTGCCCGCGGAGTCCGTCGCAATTCCGGCCGGAAATTGGAACTGGCTGACCCCGGTGCCGCTGCTCCCCCACTTGGTGACGAAGTCGTAGTCCGCCGAGGCAGTGTCTGCCCCACCCAGCGCGCCGCAGAGCGCCAAGAGCGTGACCGGCAACGAGCGCCGCGCGAATCTCGGAAGCAAGGCCATCCCCACTGCTGATATTAGGCCCTAGTGTCCCGCTAGAGGTCGAGCGTGACCGCGGCCGGGCCTTCGGGACCCGGGATGGAGAGGGTCAGCGGGCGGTTCTCGGAGGCCGAAGCCGGCAGCTCGAAGAGGACCAGCGAGCCCTCGATCGGGCCCTGCTGGGGGGTCGAGTCGAGGACCGGGACCTGTTCCTGCGATTCGACTTCGCCGCCGAACGGCAGCGCGTAGAGGCTTTCGCTGGGAATCGCTTCGAAGGTCTGATGGCCGGCGTCGGTGATCGTGAACGACTTGGCCAGCGTCTGCGGCTCTTCGCTTTCGTTCTGGACTTCGAGGAAGACGCCGAAGTAGCTGTGGCCCTCGGGCGGTTCGGGCTGGCCGACCAGGTAGGCGGAATCCTCATTGTCCTTGGCGTTGAGGAAGCGCGAGAAGATGACGTTGTACTGGAGCTCGCCCAGCTCCACCGGCTCGCCCTCGACGACGTCCTTGGAATCGCTCGAGTAGCCGCAGGCCGAGAGCGCAAAGGCGGCCATGGCGAGCGCGAGCGCAGCAAGCAGCGAGAGGGCGATTCGGCGGCTAGGGACCATCGGCGGCGAGAGTCTATTAAGCCGACCTACGGGATGCCGGTTGCGTGGGGGTTGCCGCCCGCGACCGCGACCGGAGCGGCAGCCGCCTCGGCGCCCTCGAGCTGGTCACGGAGCCGCCGCAGGGCCTGGCGCCAGCCCCGCTGCACCGAACCCGCGTTGCCGGCGAGGGTCTCCAGGGCACGGTCGATCGGGCTCGACGGCTCGGTCCAGTGCGAGACACGCACCCTGGTCAGCGAGCCGCTGCCCTCGGTCAGCTCCCAGACCGTCGTCACGGGGATGCGGTTAGCGCGGCCGCCGCAACCGCGCTCGATCAGCTTGTGGGGCGGCTCCAGCTCGACGATCGCCGTGTCCATCCAGACCTTCCGCAGTGGCGAGGCGACGCGGAAACGCGCCCCCGCGCCGATTCCGCTCGACTCGATCCGGGTCAGATGAAAGCCGCTGAGGAAATGGTCGGTGAAGGAAGGGCGGCGGGCCAGATCGGCGATCGCGGCGAAGACAAGCTCGCGCGGGGCGTCGATCTCGATCTCTGCGCTGACCGGGCCCATTCGGCCGGGATTCTATGGGAAGAACCGCCGCCGTTTGAGCCTTTCCAGATCGGGGTACGTCACGCCGATGTGGCGTCTGTGGGAAATTGCGGATGTGAAAACTCGGTAACCAGATAGGATCGCTTGACGAAGCAAAGGGAAGGAGTAGCTCATCTCCACCAGTCTCAGCCCCACAGCGGCTTCCGCTACTTACGCGAGCGGGATATTTCCCGGCCCAGGTACCTATTTCTGCGTCGAGTGCGGCTCTCAGCTCGCCCTTCACGAGGACGATCAGCTCCCCGACTGCCCCCGTTGCGGCACCTCCAGCTTCCAGCTCGACTCGATCTTCGAGTCGATGCAGGAGCACGGTGAGAACACAGTCGAGTTCGAGGTTTCGACCGAGATCGCCTCGTCGGCCTGGCTGGAGGAGTTGAGGGTGGACCTCGCAGCCGCCAGCCGCCACTTGATCTGCCGCGACGACGACGAGGTGATCGACTTCGAGATCGACGTCGGCTGGACCAGGATCGGCCGCAGCGTCAGCGCCGACATCCGCCTCGACGACCCCAGCGTGTCCCGCCGCCATGCGCTGATCGTCTCCGAACCGGGCGAGTCGCTGCGGGTGCTCGACGACCGCAGCCTCAACGGCGTCCTGGTCAACGGCGACGTGATCGAGTGGGGCAAGCTCGCCGACGGCGACGAGCTGGCAATCGGTCGCTACCGCCTCTTCGTACTCGAAAGGTGAGCCTCAGCTAAGCGGCGCGGCCAGGAGGGGAGGTTCTCCCTCCGGCGGAACCCGCGCCGGCACCCTGTAAAGGGATGGGAGGCTTAGCGGCTCACAAGTTCCGGCGGAGGGGGACCCTCCCCTCCTGGTTACCCTGCTCAGCGGGTTCGAGCTAGGAGGTCAGCTATGGCTCGGACCTCTTTTAGGAGGCCGTCCAGCATCGCCTCGTTGTTGGTGTGGATGCGCCACTCGGCGTACTGGCGGTCCTGCTCGACCTGGTCGATGCGGCGCTCCAGCTTGGCTACGCGCTTGTCGAAGCGCTTCTCGGTCTTGCCGAGTCGCTTCTTGACGTAGAGCCTGGTGTCCTCCCGCAGCGCGTCCAGCTCGCGCTGGAGGTCGGCATCGTCGAGGCCACCGCCCTGTTCGGCCAGCATCTCCTCCACGCCGCTGCGCACCCGCTCGATCTCTTCGTGCAGCCGCTGCCGCGCCTGATCGGCCGCAACAGATGGATCCTGCCGAGAGTCATCCATTAGCTCTCACTCTACGGACGCCACAGGAGGGAACAGAAGCTATGAGAAAAAGCACCTCACTGAGCCCCAGGCAGCGAGGCACGGGGTACCCATCCGCCGGAACTTGTGAGCCGCTAAGCCTCCCCTCCCTTTACAGGGTGCCGGCGCGGGTTCCGCCGGAGGGAGAACCTCCCCTCCTGGCCGCGCCGCTTAGCTGAGGCTCACCTTTCGAGTACGAAGAGGCGGTAGCGCC
>DASUZP010000136.1:0-3484 GCA_036376775.1 Solirubrobacterales bacterium
GTAGTAGCAGCCGACCATCACGATCGCGGTCGCCATGAACATGCCCTTGATCAGGCTGAAGATCAGGTCGGGGGGGTTCTGGAACATCCAGAAGATCAAGAGGTAGCCACCGGAGGAGACGTCGCCGATCTGTTCGACGACCGCCAGGTAACTGGCCAGGTACATGATCCCGATCCCGACCAGGTACATGAAGGGGAAGGCGATCCAGGCGGCGAGCAGCCGCGTCGCGGCGAGGAAGGTGACCGGCGGCACGCCCATCACCTCGAGCGCGTCGATCTCGTCGGAGATCCGCATCGCGCCGAGCTCGGCGACGATCCCGGTGCCGACCTTGGCCGCCAGCATGTAGCCGAAGGCGTAGGGCATGATCTCGCGCAGATCGCACCAGGCGGAAAAGACGCCGGCGTAGGCCGGGGCGCCGTTGGCGCGCAGCAGGTAGGCGCCCTCGATCCCGCACTGCAGGCCGAGGATGAAGACAAGGCCCCAGATGATCACGGCGGAGCCGAGGATCAGGATGCCGGCCTGGCGCAGACTCTCGCCGAAGAAGCGCAGGACGCGGCCGCTGTAGACGAGGCCGGCGACGCGCGAACCGAAGCGGGCGATCTCGCCGAAGGAGTCGAGCCAGCCGCGGGGGACCTCGAGCCAGGCGTTCATCGAATCGTCTGCAGGTCCGGGTTGGTCGCCAGCAGGGTCTGGGTGAAGACGTAGTTGAAGGCGAAGACGCCCATGAAGGAGATCACCACGGCCTGGTTGACGGCGCGACCGACCCCGGCGGCGCCTCCGGACGCAGTCATCCCCTTGTAGCAGCAGACGATCGAGATGATCGCGCCGAACAAGGTGCACTTGATCACCGAGCCCCAGAGGTCGGTGATCGAGGCGTTGGTGAAGAGGGTCGCGAAGAAGCCACCGAGCGGCTGGTTGTAAAGCGTCTCGGTGAGGATGCCGCCGCTGATGCCGAAGATCAGCGCGTAGATGTCGAGCAGGCCGGTGATCACGATCAGCGCCAGAAAGCGGGGCACGACCAGGTTCTTGATCGGGTCGACGCCGAGCACCTGCAGGGCGTCGAGCTCCTCGCGGATCTTGCGGGCGCCGAGGTCGGCGGTGATCGCGGTGCCGGCGACGCCGGCGACGACCACCGCGGTGACGAAGGGGGCGAACTCACGGATCGAGGCGAGGACGAAGAAGCCGCCGAGCCGATCCAGCGAGCCGAACAGGGTGAGGAAGTTGGCCGCCTGCAGGCCCGGCGCGCCGAAGCCGAAGGCGACGGTGGAGACCAGCAGCGGAAACCAGCAGAGCTGCAGGGCGAAGAGGAACTGTCCGATGAACTCCTCCCCATAGGGGTAGGGAGGCCGGACCGCCGACGCTATCGTGCGCGCGGTCAGGATCATCATGTCCCCCACCTGCTCGAAGAACGACTTGGCGGGGGCGATCCTCCTGCCTATCGATGCGGCTGCTTCCATCTCTCCTCCGGCAAAGCGGGACCACATCGGGCGGCCCCTGCTTCGTACTTTGAGTCTATGGGATGCGCCAGCGGCGTCCGTTAGCCAAGTGTTGAGATCGGGCTAACCCAGTCGCGCCGCTCTTCCGGGCGTCCGGAAGGGCGGAATTCCCGTGGTATGTTCCGGCCGCTTTGGAGGAGCCTGGAGGGCACCGCAGATACGGTCGGCGTTCCCGCCGACAAGCTCTTGCCGCCGGCGTCGCGGCCGGCCTGCTGACGGTCTCGATCGCCGCCTGTGGCGGCAGCGAAGCGTCTTCGGACTCCGACGAAGCGGCTGGAAAGTACCCGGTGAAGGTCGTCGCCGCGGAATTCCCGACCGAGCAGCGGCTCGGCGAAACGACGCTATTGCGGCTCGGCGTGCGCAACACCGGCCGTAAGGCGCTGCCGGCGCTGACGGTGACGATTTCCGTCGGCGGCAAGGAAGGCCGCGCCTCCGCGCTTCCCTTCGGCTATCGCGACCCGTCCCCCGGCCTCGCCCAACCCGACCGGCCGATCTGGGCGCTCGCGGCCCGATACCCGAAAGCCAACGGCTCGTCCGAGCCGGCGGGAGCCGAAACCTCCAGCCCCAAGACCTTCGACTTCGGCCCGCTGAAGCCCGGCGCCACTACCGATGCGGTATGGAAGCTGAGCGCGGTCAGGGCCGGCAACTACAAGCTCTTCTACGAAGTGGGTGCCGGCCTCGGCGGCAGCGCCAGGGCCGAGACCGTGGGTGGCACCGAAGCGGGTGGCTCGTTTGCAGCGCAGATCAGCACGGTCCCGCCGGAAACCGAAGTGAAGGACAATGGCGAAGTTGTCGAAATCGACGGGAAGATGGGCAGCGGCAAGTAGCGTCGCGGCGGTGCTTTTCGCGCTGGCGCTGCCGGCGTGCGGTTCGGCTCAGCAGGCACAGCATCGGCTCAAAGCCAGGCCTGGCGTCGGGCTCAAGCAGATCGGCAAGTTCGAGAGCCCCGTCTACATCAGCGGCGCCCCCGGCTTCCCCCGGCTGCTCTTCGTGGTCGAGCAGGAAGGCGAGGTGGCGGTCTTGCGCGGCGGCCACCGCCAACCTCGCCCCTTCCTCGACATCCACGACCTGATCTCGGTCGGCGGAGAGCGCGGCCTGCTCTCGATCGCCTTTCCCCCGGACTACAAGCGCAGCCGCCGCTTCTACGTCTACTACACCGACCTGCAGGGGAACATCAGGGTCGACGAGTTCAAGCGCAAGAGCGCGACGCGAGCCGCGCGGGGCTCCCGTCGCGCAATAGTCCGGATACCCCACCCGGTCAACGCCAATCACAACGGCGGCCAGCTGCAATTCCTCGGCAACTTCCTTTTTTTCGGCACGGGCGACGGCGGCTCGGGTGGCGATCCACCCAACAACGCGCAGGATCGCCAAAGCCCCCTGGGCAAGCTGCTGTGGATCGACCCGCGCCAAGCCGGCGCCAAGCCGGAGATCTACAGCTATGGCCTGCGCAATCCCTTCCGCTTCTCCTTCGACAGGGTGACGGTTCCGGGACAGCCGCGGATCGCGATCGGCGACGTCGGCCAGAACCGCTTCGAGGAGGTCGACTACACCACGGTTGCCGCCGCGCAGGGCGCCAACTTCGGTTGGGACGCCTTCGAGGGGTTCGCCCCCTATGAAGACGAAAACAGCGGCACCGACGATCCGGGCGGGACCGTCAAACCGATCTTCGCCTACCCGCACAGCCGCGGCGGCAGCTGCTCGATCATCGGCGGCTACGTGGTCGCCGACAAGCGCCTCCCCACGCTCTACAAGCGCTATATCTACGCCGACCTCTGCGAGGGCGAGCTGCGCAGTCTCGTCCCCCACCTGAACGGGGCGAGCCATGACCGCAAGCTCGGCCTCAGCGTCTCCGAACCCAGCTCGTTCGGCGAAGACGACCGCGGTCGCATCTACGTCTGCTCGCTCGACGGCCCCGTGTACCGGCTCGTACCGCGCCGTTAGGCTCGGGACACCAGACGTGCCGGTGGAAAGAGGTCCATATGGACCTC
>DASUZP010000137.1:0-20166 GCA_036376775.1 Solirubrobacterales bacterium
CTTCTCGCCTTTCAACATGCGCCTGATCAGAAGCGATGGAGAACAGGACATGACCAAGTTCTCCGCGATCCTGCCTCCGGGAGAGCTCGGATCGCTGGCCGGAGTCGCCAAATGCCCGGACTCGGCGATCGCCCTCGCCAGGTCGAAGACGGGTAGGCAGGAGATCGCGAGCCCCTCGTGTCCGGCCAACTCTCTGATCGGCCACACCCTGGCCGGGGCGGGGGTCGGCGACGCGCTCACCTATGTAGGGGGGCAGATCTACCTCGGAGGGCCCTTCCACGGCGACCCGCTCAGCGTGATCTCGGTGACCCCGGCAGTGGCCGGTCCCTTCGACGCGGGCACGGTCGTCGTCCAGCTCGCCTTGACCCTGAATCCCAAAACCGCGGAAGTAGAAGTGGACGGAGCGGCCTCAGAACCGATCCCCCACATCTTGAAGGGCATCGTCTTGAAGCTGCGGGATCTGCGCGTATACGTCGATCGGCCCAACTTCACCTTGAATCCGACCAGCTGCGACGAATCGAGCGCCAAAGGGACCCTCTTCGGTTCGTTCCTAGACGTCTTCAGCCCCGCGGACGACAAGCCGGTCGCCCTCTCCACCCGCTACCAGGCGGCGAACTGCCTCAACCTCGGCTTCAAGCCAAAGCTCGCCTTGAACCTCAAAGGCGGCACCAAGCGCGGCGGGCATCCGGGACTTACCGCGATCTACAGGCCGAAAGCGGGCGATGCGAACGTCAAAGGCCTGGTCGTAAGGCTGCCGCGTTCGGCATTCCTCGATCAGGCCCACATCAAGACGATCTGCACCAGGGTCCAGTTCGCCGCAAAGCAATGCCCGACGCGATCGCGCTACGGCTACATCAAAGCCTGGACGCCGTTGCTCGATACGCCGCTCGAAGGTCCTGTCTACCTGCGCTCCTCAAACCACAAGCTGCCCGATCTCGTCTTCGACCTGCACGGCCTGGTCGACATCGAGGTCGCGGTGCGGATCGACTCCGCCCACGGCGGGATCAGGGCGACGCTCGAAAACTCGCCCGATGCGCCGCTCTCGAAAGTCGTCTTGAGGATGCAGGGGGCCAAGAAGGGGTTGATCGTCAACAGTCGCAATCTCTGCGGGGCTGTCTCCAAGGCCAACGTGGAGTTCGAAGGGCATAACGGCAAGCGGTCGAGTGCCGATCCTGTGATGAGGCCCGAATGTGGGGGTACGCGGAATAAGCAGCACAAGCGACACCAGCGCTAGGCGTCTTCCGCGGGGGTCCCACGGGATTCCCGCGGATGTCGTCGCCCGCAACCAGCGCGAACGGCTGATTGCGGCGATGGCGGAGGCCTGCGCCGAGCGGGGGTACGCCCAGACCTCGGTAGCCGAGGTCGCCAAGCGTGCCGGCGTCTCCTCGCTCACCTTCTACAAGCAGTTCGCCGGCAAGGGCGACTGCATGCTCGCCGCCCATCGGCAGCTGCTGGGGCGGCTGCTGGAGGAGGTCGACCGGGCGAGCGCGGTGGAAAGCGCCGCCGAGGCGCAGCCGCGGGTCGCGCTCGACACCGCGCTTGCCCTGTTTGCCGCAGACCCGCCGTCGGCGCGCCTGCTGACGGTCGAGATCCTTGCTGCGGGCCCGGAGGGCGCCAGACGTCACGACGCGATGGTCGGCGCCTTCGCGGCACGGCTGCGCGGCGCCGGCGTTCGCGGCGAGGAGGCCGCGGTGCCGATCGGCGACTGGGTCCGGGCGGCCGGCCTGCTCGCCCTCGTGGGCAGGCTTGTCGTCGCGGGCGAAGCCGAGCGGCTCCCGCAGCTCGCGGGCGAGCTGGTTGCGACGGTGGAAATTCCGGCTTGACCGGGTGGCGCTAGGTCCCGAACTCGACCCAGAGCGGGTAGTGATCGGAGATGTGCCAGGACGCCTTTTGCGGGTCCATCCCGGTGAGCAGATATCTGGTCCACTCGAAGCGGCCGGCGTGGCCGGCGTCCTTTTCGAAGTCGAGCATCAGCGCCGCGCGTTTCCCCTCGGTGAACCAGGCGATCTGGTCGTAGTAGTGCGGTTCGCCCGGCTTGTCGGAGACGCTGCGCGAGAGCCCCTGCAGCTCAGCCGGCGGTTCGAGGCCGGTCGAGGTGAGCGCTTTGAAATTCGGGTCGTCCTTGCGGTCGATGTTGAAGTCGCCGAGGCAGATCAGGTTCTGGTTGTAGTCCTCGGCGGTCCGCTTCGCCCACTCGGCCAGCCACTCGGCGATCCCCGCCAGCTCGTCCGTCCGCCCGACGGCGTCGTCGCCGTATTTGACGTGCAGGGTGACGAGGATGAAGGTCTGCCCGCCGGAGATGAAGCTGACCGCGTACGGGGTGCGGACGAACTGTTCCTTCAACGTCCCCTGGCCGCTTTTCAGTTGTTCTTCCGGCAGGACCAGCTCGGCGGCCAGGCCGGAGGGGCGCACGCGGCGGGTGTCGAAGAGGAAGGCCAGGCGCTCGTCGTTGCCGGCCGAGGACGTGTTGACGTCGGTGAGGATCAGCCCCCATTCCGGCCCCAGCGCCTTCATCACGTGGCGCAGTGCCCGCAGATTCGACCTCGCCTCCTGGACCGCGATCACGTCGAAGCGCGAGAGGATCGCCGCGATCGCCAGGGCGTCGGCGAGGTTCCGTTTCGGGTTGTCCTTGGGTCCCCGTTCCCAGGTGTCGGACATGCCACCGAAAGCCCGTACGTTCCAGGTGGCGACAAGCAGGTTGCGGTCGAGGCTGCGGGCCGGGACATCGGCGTCGAGCCCGGCTTCCAGCTGCGCCAGCTCGTCGCGGGTTGCCTGCGGCGGTTCGAGGATCGCCGGGTTGTCTCCTATCGCGAGCGCGGACATCGATCAGGCGTAGGTGAGGAGCCGCAGTTGCGAGAAGGAGAGGGCCTTTAGGGCTTCGCCCTCCGGCCCGCGGACGAAGACGTCGACCGCCGCTTTGGCTTTGCCCGCCTCGACCACGCGCTTGACCGCGGCGGTCACGGTGACGATCCTCGGTGCGGGCTCGAGGTGGTGGGGGAGGCGGTAGTCGAACGGGTCCCGCGCCTCCGGCACCTCGCAGTGGCCCTCGTCGCCGTGGCAGCTGCCGTGTCCGAAGACGTAGAGCGAGCCGGCGTAGGCGGGGTGGTCGACGCCGGCGTCGCGTTTCAGGCCGCGGCCGGCGCCGATGTAGATGCGGGCCTCGAAGGTCGGTCCGGAGTGGTCGACCTCGTAGAAGGCGAGGTCGGCGCGTTCGAAACCGTGCTCGGCCGCCGGCAGCTCCAGCGGTCTGCTGCGGTAGCGGTCAACCACGGCGGGTCCCCGGGACGGCCGCGGTGCCGGCGGCGTAGTCGTAGCCGAGGGCGGTGATGTCGAGCGTCTGGCGCACCGTCATCGGGAAGGGCGGCAGGGCGGTGTCGAGGTAGGCGGCCGGCAGCCTCGCCCCCGGATGATCGAGTTGCCAGAGGTACCAGAGGCGGTCGATCATGCAGTGGTGTGCCCAGAAGATCGGGTCGTAGGCGGCGGTCGAGATGTCGCCCATCGTGCCGCCGACTTCGCCGTGGACGCCGTTGTGGATGTTCTCCAGCTGGTTCTGGAAGGTGAAGTAGTCGCGGTTTTCGAACGCCGTTTCGACGTCCGACGCCTCCGGCAGCCGGCTGTTGCGGTTGAACTGGCGCCAGGTCCGTTTCTCTTTCGGGTTCCGTCGCCCGGCCGGCTGGATCGGCGAGGAGGCGAGCGGGTTTTTCGTCCCGGCCGCCGTGCGGGCGCGGCTGTAGACAGAGGGCAGCCCTTCGGCGTGGTTCTGGGTCCAGTCCCACCAGGGCAGCGTCACCCCGGCGACCCGATCCTGCAGTTCCTTCTCGAAGAAGTAGAGGTAGGCACGGTGCCAGGGGAGGAAGAAGGGGCTGCCGTGCTTGCAGTAGAACGGCAGCGGCAGGCCGTGGATGCCGGCCCAGTACTGGTAGCCGCGATCGTCGCCGATTTTCTGCGCGAGCGTCACGGCGTCGCGCAGATCGACGAGCTGTTTTTTGCTCAGGCGCCGGGCGCTGCGCCGGTGCCGCAGGTGGACCGGGGCGCGGGTCGGGCTGGGGGAGCCGACGGTCACGCTCGCCTCCCAAAGGCCTCGCGCCGACGGCTGCGCGACAACCGCGCCGGCCGCCGCTGGGTGGCGAGCCGGCGCAGCCGCGCGCCCGCGAGGCCGGCGGCGGCAAAGGCCACCGGCGCCATGTTGAGCGCCGTCTCCTCCACCGGTACCCCTGCGATGTGGGCCAGCATCGGCGCCACCCTCCCATAACCACGCGATTAGCGCAAGTCTTTCAAAGTAAACGTGCCGGTTCGCGATTCAGTGGGAAACGCGCGCCGGCCGGAACTTTTCGTAGGTTGAATTCGCCCTTCTCGTATACGAACATATGTTCGTATGACGACCCTCCTCTCCGATCTCCCCGTTGCAGCTCTGGCGGACCGCCTCGGCCTGCCGGAGCGTGAGGCAGCCGGCCTGGTCGAGACCCTGAGGCGGCTGGGGTTCGGCTCCCTGGGGGAGCTGGCCGCGCTCTCCCCGGACCATGTCGCCGACCGCTTCGGTCCCGCCGGTCTGCGCGCCCTGCGGCTCGCCCGCGGCGAAGACGAGCTGCTCGTCCCCAGCGTCCACGGCGCCTGGGAGGTGCTGATGGAGGAGATCGAGTTGCCCGAGGGGACTGCCGGCAGCCAGCTGGAGCGGGCGCTGGGGCTGCTGGTCGATCGACTGCTCGCCGCGCCGCGCCGCAAGGGGCGGACCTTGCTGGGGATCCGCCTCGGCGCCGTGTTGGGAGGCGGCGGCAGCTGGAGCGTCGCGCAGGGTCTCGGCCGACCTACCTCATCGGCACGAGCCCTGCGCGCCCTGCTCCTGCCACGGCTGGAGCAGCTGCCGGCGCCCGCGGCCTCGCTCTCGTTGCGCGCGGTCGGCCTCGGCCCGCCCGCCGCCGAGCAGCTCGAGCTCTCGGCCCCCGGAGACGAGTCCCGCCGCCACCGCCTCGCCGCCGCCCTGCGCGAGGTCCGCGCCGCCCAGGGCGCCGAATCGCTGCTCAAGGTGCTGCCGGTCGACGCAGCCTCGCGCCTCCCCGAGCGCCGCGCCATGCTCACCCCCTTCCCGCTGCCGGCGCGATGAGGCCTGGATTGCGGCGGCTCTATGCGCCGCGGCGGGTGGCGGTCGAGGTCGACCCGGAAGGGGTGCCGCGGGCGGTCGCGGGGGTTGCGGTTGCGGCGCTGCGGGAGGAGTGGCTGGTGGAGGACCGCTGGTGGACGTTGCGGCGGCTCTGGCGGCACTACTTCGAGCTGGCCCTCCTCGACGGGAGCGATGTCGTCGTCTTTCGCGACAGCGATGGGCGCTGGTACCGGCAGCGCGCCTGATGGCCGCCGCCCCGTACATAGAGCTGCACGCCCACTCGGCCTTCTCCTTCCTCGACGGCGCCTCGACGCCGACGGAGCTGGCCGCGGCGGCGGCCGAGTGCGGCTACCCGGCCTTTGCCCTCACCGACCACGACGGGATCTGGGGCTCGATGGAGTTCGCCCACGCTTGTGCCGGGTTCGGGGTGCGGGGTGTCACCGGGACGGAGTTGACCGTGGCTGTCGGCCCGCGGGTCCTGTCGCGAGGACGGGGATCCTCGTCCTCGCAGGCTGCGGGCGAGGACCCCATCTTCGCGCCACCCGCGGGAGAGCACTTTCATCTGACTCTCTTGGTCGAGGACGCGGCCGGATACCGGAACCTCTGTCGGCTGCTGAGCAAAGCGCACTCGCACACCCGCGACAGCCCCCAGCGGGCGGCCGGGCAGCCGGCCGTGAGCCTTGAGCTGTTTGAAAGGCATGCCGAGGGGTTGGTCTGCCTGTCGGGCTGCGCCGGGGATGGTGCGGTGGCGGGGGTCTGGGAGCGGGGTGACTCGGCCGCCGCGGCAGGGATCGCCCGGCGACTGCTCGCAGCCTTCGGTCGCGAGCGCTTCCGGATCGAGCTGCAGCGACCCTACTGGCGCCATGACCGCGCTCGCAACCGCTGGCTCGTCGGCCTCGCCGAGCGGCTCGGCGTCGCCTGCGTGGCGACCGGCAACGTCCACTCCCACGCCCGCCGCCGTGCCCGGCTCCAGGATGCCTTCGTCGCGGTGCGGCTGGGGACGACGCTGGAGGCCTCCGAGCCGCGCCGGCGCGGCAACTCGAGCTCGGCGCTGGCCTCGCCGCAGGCGATGGCGACCCGCTTCGCCGAGCACCCCGCGGCGGTCGCCGAGACCCTGCGCCTCGCCGAGCGGCTCCGTTTCGACCTGACAGCGGAGCTCGGCTACAGCTTCCCCGGCTCCGAGAATCCCGGCGCCGACCGCGAGTTGGCCGAGGTCTGCCGGAGTCTGCTGGAGACCCGCTACGCGGGATCGGCGCTGAGCAAGGCCCGGGATCGTCTCGAGGATGAGCTGAGGACGATCCGCCGGCGCGGACTCTCGGGCTTCTTCCTCCTTCACCGCGACCTGCTCGAGCTCGCCCGCGAAGTGGCGCTGGAGGTGCGCGGCGACGGCTCGGTGCGCTCGATCCTGCCACCCGGCCGCGGACGAGGCTCCAGCGTCAGCTCGATCGTCTGCTACCTGACCGGCCTCTCCCACATCGACCCGGTCGCGGCGAAGCTCTTCTCCGGCCGTTTCCTCAGCGACGAAGTCGACGAGAACACGGTTGCCCCGGACATCGACCTCGACTTCCCCCGCGACATCCGCGAGAAGCTGATCCCCCGCGTCCACGACCGCTATGGCGCCGACCATTCTGCCCTGGTCGCTGCCTTTCCCACCTACCGCCCGCGTGGCGCGGTGCGCGATCTCGGCAAGGCGCTGGCGCTGCCGCCGGCGGAGATCGAGCGGGTGGCGAAGACGGTCGGCTTCCACGAGCGCTCCGGCGAGATCGAGCGCGACGTCGTCGCCGCGATCGGCGCCGAGCGAGCCGCCGCGCACGGCTGGCAGGTCCTGCGGGGACTCCTCGACGAGGCGATGGGGTTGCCCCGCCACGCCTCCCAGCACCCCGGCGGCATGGTGATCTCCACTCGACCGCTGCTCGACGTCTGCCCGGTCGTGCCCGCGGCGATGGAGGGGCGGCAGATCGTCCAGTGGGACAAGGATTCCTGCGCCGACGCCGGCTTCCTCAAGATCGACCTGCTGGGGTTGGGAATGCTCTCGGCGGTCGAGCGCTGCGTCGAGGAGATCGATCGCGCGCGGGGGGAACGGGTTGACCTCTCGCGCATCGCGTTCGACGACCCCGAGACCTTCGAGTCGATCCGCGCCGCGGAGACGACCGGCGTTTTCCAGATCGAGAGCCGCGCCCAGATGCAGATGCTGCCCCGCACCAGGCCGCAGAATCTCGACGACCTCACCGTGCAGGTTGCTCTGGTCCGCCCCGGCCCGATCCAGGGCGGCGCCGTCCACCCGTATATAGAGAGGCGCAAGCGGCTGCGCGAGGACCCCTCCTACGAGATTCCCTTCGAGCATCGGTTGCTGGAGCCGGTGCTGAGGGAGACGCTCGGCACGATCGTCTACCAGGAGCAGGTGATCGAGGTGGCGATGCACCTGGCCGGCTTCTCTTCGACCGAGGCGGAGGGGCTGCGGCGGGCGATGAGTCGCAAGCGCTCGCAGGAGGCGATCGAGGAGCACCACGACCGCTTCCTCGTCGGCGCCGTGGGGGCGAATGAAGTCCCGCTCGAGGTGGCGGAGCGGGTCTGGCGGCAGATCCAGGGCTTCTCCGGCTTCGGCTTTCCCAAGGCGCACTCGGCCGCCTTCGGCCTGCTCGCCTATCAGTCGGCCTGGCTGCGGATCAACTACGCGCCGGAGTTCCTCTGCTCGCTGCTCAACGAGCAGCCGATGGGCTTCTACCCACCCGACGCGCTGGCCCACGAGGCGCAGCGTCGCGGCGTCCGCCTGGCCCCTCCCGACGCCAACCGCAGCCAGGTCCAATGCCACGTGGAGACACCCCGCACCGCCCGCAGGCGGGCCCTGGAGCCGGAGCTGCGAGGGGGGCTCGTCGTGCGGATCGGGCTCGGCTATGTGAAGGGCGTGCGCGAGGAGGAGATGCAGAGCCTGGTCGCCGAGCGCGAGCGTAGCGGTCCCTACCGCGGGATCGCCGACCTCGCCTCGCGCTCGGGCGCGGGTCGCGACAGCCTCGAGCGCCTGGCCTGGGCCGGCGCCCTCGACAACCTGCTGGGGGACGTGCCGGTGATCGGCGGTCCCTATGGGTGCTCGATCACCGGCACGTCTGGAGGCGGGAGGCGGGAGGCGCTTTGGAAGGCCGGGGTTGCCGGGACCGGTCGGCGGCATGGGGAGGGGACGCAGATGGCGTTGCCACTGGACACGCCCGGTGGGCCGGCGCTCGAGCCGCTGGGGGAGTGGGGGGAGGCGATCGCCGACTACCGCTCGACCGGCATGACCCTGGGCGAGCACCCGATGGCGCTGATGCGCGGCGAGCTCGGCAGCGAGCTGGCGCGCAGCACCGACCTGGAGAAGATCGAGGACGGCGCGACCGTCGAGGTGGCCGGGATGGTCGTCGCCCGCCAGCGCCCCGAGACCGCCAAGGGGATCGTCTTCATGCTGCTCGAGGACGAGCGCGGCACGGTCAACCTGATCGTGCCGCCGCCGGTCTACGACCGCCACCGCGCCGAGGTCCGCACCTCGCCACTCGTTCGCGCCAAGGGCAGGCTCGAGCGCCGCGAAGGCACGATCAACGTCCTCGTCTCCGCGGTGGTCGAGTTGGAGCGCAGTCCAGCGACGCCGAAGTCCTCGCCGCAGCGCGAACGCGCCGTCGCCCAGCTGCGCACAGTCGCCCCTGCCGGGCACAGCTTCGGCCGGCGGCGCTGAGACATCCGTCCACGTCGACCCGGGTCCGGAAAGCGCAATCCAGTACTCAGGATTAACGTAGGTAAAAACGGGTAAAGGCGGGCCGCTCTCGTCCCTACCCGATTCCAATCGAGAGGAGATGGACATGAACCAGTCGATCCAACCCAGTCCCCAGCGGCTGCGGCGCTTTGCGGTCTTGATGGCCGCGATGCTGGCGATGCTCGCCGTATTCGCCGGCGCAGCCCGCGCTGCCAACTACGTGGCGCTCGGCGACTCCTACGCCGCCGGGCCGATCGTTCCCAACCAGATCGCCCCACTCGGCTGCCTCAAGTCGGACCACAACTATGCGCACCTGGCGGCACCCACCATCGGCCTGCCCTTGAAAGACGCCACCTGCAGCGGCGCCACCACCCAGGACATGACCGAATCGCAGTCGACCGAACTCGGCTCCGTCCCGCCACAGTTCGACTCGCTGAGCGGCGAAACCACCCGCGTCTCGCTGACGATCGGCGGCAACGACATCGGCTTCTCCGAAATCGCCCTCAGCTGCGTCACGATCAACCCGTTCAGCACCCCCTGCAAAGACAAATACGACTCCGGCGGCAAAGACCAGATCGCCGAACGGATCGCGGCGACGGCGCCGAAAGTCGCGGCCGTGCTGCAGGGGATCCACACCCGCTCGCCCGCGGCGAAAGTCTTCGTCGTCAACTACGCGGCGATCTTCCCCGAGACGGGCTTCGGCTGCTGGCCGCAGATGCCGATGGGCTTCGGCGACGTCCCCTATCTGCGTTCAAAGGAGAAAGAACTGAACTCGATGCTCGCCACGCAGGCGGCGGCCAACGGGGCCACGCTGGTCGATTGGTACAAAGCCAGCATCGGCCACGACGCCTGCAAGGGCTCCTCGACCCGCTGGGTCGAGCCGGTCGTGCCGAGCAACCCGGCGGCGCCGGTGCATCCCAACGAAAGGGGCATGCAGGGAGCTGCCGGCATCCTGGCCGCGGTGGCCAAATGAGCTAACCCTGGGACCCATCCCGGTAGGGGTTTCACTTAACTTTTTCGGTGGGACGCGATTAGGCTGGCGCCCGGTAGGCCCCGACGAAAAAGTACAAGACGTTTCACCCCTACCGGGATGGGTCCCTAGCCGGTTGCACCTACCGGGCACGGCTCCGGCATGGGGAAGAGCTTGAGGAAGCGGCGGGCGTCCCTCTCCGCGCCTGCGAGCTGCACCGCGCCTGACTCCAGTGCTGCCTTTAACGGGAGCTGGCCGGTGAGCAGCGTTGCCAGGGTGCCCGGGTCGGTCTCGATTGTGGCGGTCGGCTCCTTGGCGCCACCGCGGCCCAGCTCGAGCTCGCCGGAGCCAATGCCGACATGAAAGATTTCTTCGCCGAGCCGCAGCTCGTAGCTCGCCTGCAGATCGGCCGCGGCTTCCGCGTCGAAGAGCGAGCGCAGGGCGAGGACGATCGAGCTGGCACCGATCTCGCGGTGCTCGGGAGGGACCGGCGAGCGGGCGCCCCAGGCGCCTAGTTGCGTTACGACGGGCTCCAGCTCCTTGCCCCACTCGGTCAGCTCGTACACCTGCGAAGCCGCCGGCGGCGGCAGTTTGCGACGATGGACGACACCGGTCTGCTCCAGCTCGCGCAGGCGCTCCGAGAGGATGTTGGGGCTGGCGTGGGGGAGACCCGCGCGCAGGTCGGTGAAGCGCTTCGGGCCGAACAGCAGCTCCCGCACCACCAGCAGTGCCCAGCGCTCGCCGACCAGGTCGAGGGCGTAGGCGAATCGGCACGCCTCCCCATATGAGCGCTTCGTCGCCATGCGACCAGTTTAACCACTTGATACAAATTTGCAACCAAGTAGTTGTGTTTAAGAACTAGTTTGCTAGGGTAGCCGCCACGATGAACGCGAGAGACGAGGAGGCGAACGAGATGAGCGCCAACGGAGCAGCAGCGGCAGTGTCCCCGAATGCCGCGGAGGAGGGCAATCGCTGGCTGGCGCTCTACGTCCTCTGCGCGGGGATGCTGATGATCGTCCTCGACATCACGATCGTCAACGTCGCCCTGCCCTCGATCCAGGACGACCTCGGTTTCTCGCAGAGCAACCTGGCCTGGGTCGTCAACGGTTACCTGGTCCCGTTCGGCGGCCTGCTTCTGCTCGCCGGTCGGCTCGGCGACCTGCTCGGGCAGCGCCGTGTCTTCCTCGCCGGCCTCGCCGTCTTCACCACCGCCTCGCTGCTCTGCGGCATCTCGCAGAGCCAGGAGATGCTGATCGGCGCCCGCTTCGTCCAGGGGATCGGCGGCGCGCTGACCTCCGCGGTGATCCTGGGGATGATCGTGACGATGTTCCCAGAGCCGCGCGAGCAGGCGAAAGCGATCGGCGTTTACGGCTTCGTCGCCTCCGCCGGCGGCACGATCGGCCTGCTGGTCGGCGGTGTGCTGACCCAGGCGATCGCCTGGCACTGGATCTTCTTCATCAATCTGCCGATCGGGGTCGCGACGGCGCTGATGACCCGGCGGCTGATCGCCGACCGGCCCGGAATCGGCTTCGGCGAGGGCGCCGACATCCTCGGCGCGGTGCTGATCACCGCCGGCCTGATGCTCGGCGTCTACACGATCCTCGAGGTCGCCGAAAGCGGCTGGGGATCCACCCAGACGCTCGTCCTCGGCGGGATCTCGCTGGCCCTGGAGACCGCCTTCGTGCTGCGCCAGGCGCGCATCGCCAACCCACTGATGCCGCTGCGACTGTTCCGCTCGCGCAACGTCTCCGGTGCCAACGCCCTGCAGATGCTGCTCGTCGCCGGGATGTTCTCGATGTTCTTCCTCGGCGCCCTCTACCTGCAGCAGATCCTCGGCTATGACCCGCTCGAGGTCGGCCTCGCCTTCCTGCCGGCGACCCTCGTCATGGGCACGCTCTCGCTCGGCTACTCGGAAAAACTGATCATGCGCTTCGGCCCACGCGCGATGCTGA
This sequence comes from Solirubrobacterales bacterium, assembly GCA_036376775.1. Taxonomy (GTDB): domain Bacteria; phylum Actinomycetota; class Thermoleophilia; order Solirubrobacterales; family 70-9; genus VRUE01. Next base: position 11,742 of record DASUZP010000137.1, read on the forward strand.
TCCCCGGCATGGTCCTGGTCGGCCTTGCCCTGCTGCTCTTCGCCCGCACGCCGGTCGACGGCAGCTACCTCGCCGACGTCCTGCCGCCGATGCTGCTGATCGGGGTCGGTATCGGGATCTCCTTCCCCTCGCTGATGACGCTGGCGATGTCGGGGGCGACGCCGAGCGACGCCGGGTTGGCATCTGGCGTGGTCAATACCAGTGCCCAAGTCGGCGGCGCGATCGGGCTCGCTGTCCTGGCGACGCTCGCGGCGGGGCGGACCGAAAACCTGCTCGACAGCGGCGCCACGCACGCCGCGGCGCTCAACTCGGGATTTCACCTGGCCTATCTGGTCGGCGCCGGGCTGGTCGCGGTCGCCCTCGCGATCGCGGTCTTCGTGCTGCGCTCCGAACCGATGCCGGATCCGGCGGCGATGGCCGAGGGCGCGGCCGACGACGCCCGCGACGCTCGCGAGCCCGCCTACTCGGAGGCAGGATAAGAACTTGGAATCGGACGAGGTCTATGTTTTGCCCCTGTGAGGGGCTCAACATAGACGTCGTCCTCGTAAAAGGAGAGATATGGGACAGCCAGTCGTGCATTTCGAGGTCATCGGTAAGGACGGCGCCAAGCTGCAGAGCTATTACTCGCAGCTGTTCGGGTGGAGCATCGACGCCAACAACCCGATGAGTTACGGGATCGTCAAAGGCGAAGACAACCCCTCCGACATGGGCAGCATCGGCGGCGGCATCGCCACCGGCCCGAATGGCTACGAGGGCCACGTCACCTTCTATATCGCTGTGCCCGACATCGAGGCGGCGCTGCAGAAGGCCGAGGAGCTCGGCGGCGAGCGCGTCATGGGCCCGGAGAAAGTGATGGACCAGGTCGAACTGGGTCAGTTCAAAGACCCCGAGGGTCACCTGATCGGCTTGGTCCGCGGCTCGGAGTAGCTCAGCCGGCGGCTTCGGCGCGCCGCAGGCCGCCGCGGGCCCAGAGGGCGAAGAGGACCGGCAGCACGGCGGCGATCGCGAACGAGAGCGCGACCGTCGTCGGCTCGCCGGAGATGAAGCCCCGCCCCGCCTCGAGCAGTGCGGTGACCGGGTTGACCGAGGCGACGGCGTGGATCCAGCCGCTGAGCAGCGAGAGCGGCACGTAGACCGGGGCGAGGAAGAGGATCAGGAAGACCGGGAACTGCATCAGCGGGCCGCCCTGGATCGAGCGCACCCGCATCGCCACCCCGGCCGCCCACATCGTCGCCGCCAGGTTGACCAGCAGGGCGAGGCCGTAGAGGCCGAACAGTTCGACTCCGGCGCCGCCGACTTCCATGCCGGCGATCAGCGCGACCGCGGTCAGGATCGTCCAGGTGATCAGCGCCCGCACCAGCGCCGCGATCGCGTAGCCGGCGACGATGCCGCGCCGGTCGCTCGCCGCCAGCAGGTAGCGGCGGGCGAAGCCGGTCTCGAAGTCGCGGGCGATGCCGAAGCCGGTGAAGACGCCGCCGAAGGCCGCCGACTGGAGCAGGACGAAGACGAACTGGAAGGCGGTGTACCCACTGGGAAAGTCGAAGCCCGGCGTGCCGGAGATCGCCGAGAGGCCGCCGGCGAAGGCGGTGAAGAAGAAGAGCGGGAAGAGGATGCCGGGCGCGAGGAAGGCCGGGTTGGTGAGGAAGTTGTGGATGCTGCGCCAGGCGACGGCGAGGGCGATCTTAGAGCCCATCCGAAAACCCCCGCGCACGTCTGGCGACGGCGGACGCTGCGCGGTGCGGCGTCCTCGGTCGGCCAAATAGCGCTGCTATTCGGCCTCCCTGCGTCCTTGCCTCGCTTGGTCCGGCGCTCGCCAGCCGCACACGCGGGTTTTCGGATGGGCTCTTGCGGCTCACGTCCTCACCAGCCTCGTCTTCAACGCGCTCGCGGCCGCGGTCATGCCGATCGCCAGGATCGCCCCCGCGATCGCGAAGCCGAGCGCCAGCTCGCCCAGGTTCCAGCCTTCGATCAAGAGCGAGCGAAAGGCCTGCAGCAGGTAGGAGACCGGGTTGGCGCTGGCGACGGCGTGGAACCAGTCGGTCTGCAGCAGTTCCAGCGGCAGCGCCATCGAGGAGAGGAAGAGGAGGACGAAGAAGAGCGGGAAGAGGCCCTGCACCGCCTCGCCGCTGCCGGTGCGCAGGGCGGCGAAGAGACCGAGCGTGCCGAAGGCGACCGTGATCGAGACCGAGAGGGCGACGATCGCCAGGGCGCCGCCAACCCCTGCCGCCAGTTCCGCCCCGGCGATCAGCCCGACCGAGAGGTAGGTCACCGCCTGGACCAGACCGAGCACCACCGCGCCTGCCAGCAGGCCGCTGAGCAGCGCCGCGCCGCGCAGCGGGGTCAGCGCCAGCCGGTTGAGGAAGCCGGTCTCGATGTCGCGGGCGAGGTCGGTGCCGGCGTTCATCACCGAGAACAGCGCCCCCTGCATGAAGGGCACGGCGAGGGCGAAGGTGAGGTAGGAGTCGGTGGGAAAGCCGGGCAGGTCGGTCGCGCTTTTGAGCCCGCCGGAGTTCACCGCGAGGAGAAAGAGGGGAAAGATCAGCGCCGGCACGATTTGCCCCGGCTGACGCAAGGTGCGCAGCACCGAGCGCCGTGCGAGCTGACCGACCTGGGCGGTCAGGGTGGCGGAGCTCACGCCCCGACCGCTTCCATTTCCTCGCTGTCGGGCTCGGCCGCCGGCTCCTCGCCGGCGCCCTCCAGCGAGCGCCCGGTCTTGGCGAGGAAGACGTCGTCGAGCGAGGGCGCGTGCAGCTGCAGCTGCTCGATCGAGATCCCGGCCGCGTCGAGCGCGCGGACGACGTCGGCGAGCTGCGACTCGCCGCCCTCCAATCGCACCGAGGTGCCGCCGCGGTGCGTAGCGTCGCAGCGCTCGCCGAACGGTCGCAGCGCCTGCGCCACCCGTTCCTGATCGTCGCGGTCGTGCGGCACCGCCTCGACCGTGGGCCGTCCGATCTCGGCCTTGAGCTCGGCGGGCGTGCCCTCGGCGACGATATGACCGTGGTCGATGATCCCGACCCGGTCGGCGAGCGCGTCGGCCTCCTCCAGGTACTGCGTGGTGAGGAAGACGGTGACGCCCTCCTTCGCCAGGCCGGCGACCTCGTCCCAGAGCGCGGTGCGGCTCTGGATGTCGAGCCCGGTGGTCGGCTCGTCGAGGAAGAGGATGCGCGGGCGGTGCGCCAGCGCCAAGGCCAGATCGAGCCGCCGTTTCATCCCGCCCGAGTACTGGCCGACCTTGCGATCGGCCGCTTCGGAGAGGCCGACCCGGGCGAGCAGCTCGACGGAGCGCTCGGTCCGCTCGGCCTTGGGCAGACCGTGGAGCGCGGTCTGCAGGCGCATGTGCTCGCGGCCGGTCAGCAGCGGGTCGAGCGCGGCCTCCTGCAGCGCCGCGCCGATCGCGCCGCGCACTCGTCCGCCTTCCTTGGCGATGTCGAAGCCGGCGACCCGCGCCGTGCCCGCCGTCGGCGGCAGCAGCGTGGTCAGCATCAGCACGGTGGTCGACTTGCCCGCGCCGTTGGGCCCGAGGAAGCCGTAGATCTCGCCGGGCGCTACGCGCAGGTCGATCCCGTCGACTGCCCGCGGTCCGTTCTTGAACTCGCGCACCAGCCCTTCGGCTTCGATGCCGGCTTGTCCCTCGATCTCGTTTTTCACCGCCGCTCCCAGGTTCGCGTTGAACCCGGAAGCTACCGATCCGCCGCCGTCGCCCCGCGAACTGCGTTGCGAACGCTGACCCCGATCGCCCGCGGGACCACGATCGCGAGCGTTCGCTGCAGCCCGATTCGCCGCGTGGCGAAAGCATCGAAGCGAGCGGCGAGCTCGGGGTCGGCTGCCGCCGCTGCCATCAGCATCCGTTCAGGCGGGGTGAAGCGCCGGCCGCCGGCGTAGTCCTGAATCTGGAAGGCGTGCGGCCGCAGCTCGCGCCGGTGCCGCCGTCGGTAGCGCTTCAGGCCACGACCGAGCGACTCCTCGCCCTGCAGGGCAGGACCGACGGCGTCGGCGAGCCACTCGGCCGACTGAAGCGCCCAGCCGCAGCCGACGCCGAAGAGCGGATCGGCGGCCAGCGCCGCGTCGCCGATCAGGGCGAGGCCGGGTGCGACCGGACCGCGCACGCGGCTCGGCATCTCGAGCGTGCCGATCATCGGGCTCACCCGCTGCGCCTCGCGGATCGGCGGCGCGTCCGGCACGGCGGCAACGTGCGCGACGAGCCCCCCCTCCGGGTCCCGTTTGAACTCGGCCAGACGGCGCTTGGTGGGCATCGCCACGTAGAAGACGAGGCCGCTGTCGGTCGGGAAGGCTGCGGCGACGTCGGGGTTGAGGAACCACAGCGCGCTGTCCGGGAAGTGCTTCGGCAGCGGCCCTTCGTAGTAGGCGCCGTAGGCGAAGCGGCCGTGTGGCAGCGTCTTGCCGGTGAGACCGGCCAGCTCGGCGACGCGCGAGTTGCGCCCGTCGGCACCGACTACGAGCCGCCCCCGCAACGTAGTCTCGGTCCCGTCGGGATCGGCGACGACGACCCCGCGCCAGATGTCCCCCTCGCGCACCAGCCTGCGCGCGCCGAGGCCGAGCGCCAAGTCGACGCCGGGCGTCGTCGCGGCCGTCTCGCGGACGAGCGGGTCAAGCCGCTCGCGGCGCAGGTTCACCCCGTGGCCGGCGCGCTCGGGTGGGGCGACGATCCAGCCCCACGGGGTGTGTATACGTGCGCGCGAGCGCAGCCCGCCGGCGGCCATGATCGGCTCGAGCAGGTCGAGTCGTTCGAGCGTCGGCACCGCCGAGGCCTGGATGAAGTGAGTGCAGGTGCGCTTGAAGGCGCCCGGGTCTGGCCTCTGCTCGACCAAGGCCACGCGCGCCCCGCAGCGGCCGAGCCGGATCGCCGCGGCGCAGCCGGCGAGGCTCGCCCCGACGATCACCGCGTCGTAGTCCTGGCCTTTGGGGATGATGTCGCCTCGCTTGCTGTTCGCCATGTCGCCCCCTAAACTGTAATTGAAAATACTTCGGCACGAACTATACGGATCGAATCGTGAAAAGCAAGCCAATCCGCCTCACCGCGAACTCCTATGCGCTCCTAGCGCTGCTCGACCAGCTCGGCGAGGCGACCTCCTACGAGATCAAGGGGGCGATCGAGAAATCGATCGCGAACTTCTGGCCGGTACCCCACACCACTGCCTACGAGGAGCCGGCGAGGTTGGCCGCCGCCGGCTACCTCTCGGCACGGCAGGAGCCGGGGGGCCGCCGCCGCAAGATCTACGCGCTCACCGATCGGGGCCGCACCGCGCTGCGCGAATGGGCGGCCGAGCCGACCGCGGCACCTCCCCAGTTGCGCGACGAACACATGCTGAAGGCCTTCGCCGGCGCCGCTCCGCAGCCGCTGCTGGATCAGCGCGTCGCCTGGCACCGCGAGAAGCAGGCCGAGTTGCAGGGCTACCTCGACGACCTTCGCGACAGCGATGGCTGGGCCGGCTCCGAACGCGTCCTGCTCGCCGGCGTGGCCTACCACGCCAAGATGCTCGAGCTGCTCGACCAGGTGCAACGCCCCTCCGACTGAGTCTTGAGCTGCGCGGTCCCGGGGCGTACTGTGGACCGCGGGATGCCGCCGGAGACCCGATATGCGCGCAGCGGCGAGATCGGCATCGCCTACCAGGTGTACGGCGAGGGGGAGCTGGACCTGCTGCTCGCCTTCCCCTTCCTCTCTCACCTCGATCTGATGTGGGAGAGCCCGGCGCTGTCGCACTTCCTGCGCCGGCTCGGCTCCTTCGCCAGGGTCTTTGTCTTCGACCGGCGCGGGGTCGGCCTCTCCGATCCGGTCGCGGGGGCGCCGACCTTGGAGGAGCGGATGGACGACGTGCGCGCGGTGATGGACGCGGCCGGCTCCGAGCGGGCGGCGCTGCTCGGCATGTCGGAGGGGGCGACGATGTGCATGCTCTTCGCCGCGACCTACCCAGAGCGCACCTCGGCTCTGGTGCTGTGGGGGGCGATGGCGCGCTCGACCGCCGCGCCCGACTATCCCTGGGCGCCGCAGAAGGAGGCGGTGGAAGAAGCGCAGGAGGAGCTGGTCGGGCCGATGTGGGGGCAGGGGGCGACGATCGACGTCTTCTCGCCGAGCCTGGCCGAAAATCCCCAGGCGCGCGCGTTCCAGGCCCGCTTCGAGCGCCAGGCGGCGAGTCCGATGCGGGTCCGGCAACTGAACCAGATGTTCCTCGACACCGACGTGCGCGGCGCGCTGCCGCTGATCCAGGCGCCGACCCTGGTCCTGCATCGCCGCCAGGACCGCGCCGTCAACTACCGCGCCGCGCGCTGGCTCGCCGGGCAGATCGGGGGCAGCCGCTATGTCGAGCTCGAGGGCGAGGACCACTTTCCCTGGGTCGGCGACAGCGACGCCGCCCTGGCGGCGATCGAGGAGTTCCTCACGGGCGTACGGCCCGCGCCCGCGTCGGAGCGGGTGCTGGCGACGGTGCTCTTCACCGACATCGTCGACTCGACCCGGCTCGCGACCGAGCTCGGCGACCGCCGCTGGCGCGAGCTGCTCGAGCAGCACCAGAAGCTCGTCCGCGATCAGCTGCGGCGCTACGGCGGGCGCGAGATCAAGACGACCGGCGACGGCTTCCTGGCGACCTTCGACGGCCCCACCCGCGCCGCCGAGTGCGCGCGGGCGATCGTCGACGAAATGCCGTCGCTGGGGATCGAGGTGCGGGCCGGGCTGCACACGGGCGAGGTCGAGTCGATCGGCGACGACATCGGCGGCATCGCCGTCCACGTCGCCGCGCGCATCGCGGCGCTGGCCGACGCCCGCACGGTGCTCGCCTCGCGCACCGTCCGCGACCTCGCCGCCGGCTCGAGCATCGAGTTCGAGCTCGCCGGCCGCCACGCACTCAAGGGCGTCCCCGACGAGTGGGACATCTACCGCGTCAGCTGATCGCCGGGCTCCGGCTTGTCTCCCACCGCCCAGATGGCGACCGCCGCCGGGATCAGCAGCAGGGCGAGCGAGCCCACCTGGGCGATCGCGTCGCCGGTATCGAAGTTGTCGAGGTGGGTCGCGTGGAAGCCGACGTGCAGCGCCTCGGTCAGCAGCCAGGCGCTGCAGGCGGCCCGCACCAGGGTCGGTTGCAGCGCCGCGATCGCCCAGGCGAAGAGGACGGCGAAGCCGAGGTAGAGGCCACCGACATCGGTGACCAGATGCTCGTTGTATGGGGGGAGCAGGTCGACCCAGTGGCGGAGGAAGGGGAAGTCGTCGTAGAAGACGTGCGGCGCGAAGGTCGCGACGAGGCCGATCGAGCCCGCCGAGAACAGCAGGATCGCCAGCGCGGCACGGGCGACGTTCGGCGACTTCATCGCTCGAGCAACTGCACATGCCGCAGCTTGTCGGGGTTGCGGACGACGTCGAGGGCGACGATCCGCCCGGAGTCGATCGTGAACGAGAGCACGTTGAGATTCTCCCCTTCGTAGTAGACGAACCCGAGCAGGCCGTTGATCAGGCCGGGCGTGCCCCGCATCTCGTGGCCGGCGTGCTGCCGCTTGCGTTCGAGCGACAGCAGGGTGCGGGCCACGCGCTCGGCGCCTTCGAGCGGGAAGCGTGCCGCGGGAACCCGGCCGCCACCGTCGGAGCGGAATACGACCTCGGGGTCCAGCACCTCCAGCAGCCGCTCGAGATCGCCCATCCCGCAGGCTTCGACGAAGGCGCCGACGATCCGTTCGTGCTCCTCGGCGGAAGGGGGGAAACGCGGTCGCTGCGCCTCGACGTGACCGCGTGCCCGCACGGCGAGCTGGCGCACCGCGGCGGGGGAGCGCCCGACCACCTCGGCGACCTGGTCGAAGGGCATCGCGAAGACGTCGTGGAGGAGGAAGGCCATGCGTTCGGCGGGGGAGAGGCGCTCGAGCACGACCAGCAGGGCGGTCGCCACCGACTCGTCGAGGCTGACCCGCTCGCCCGGCTCCTCCGCGCCGATCTCCTCGACGACCGGCTCGGGCAGCCACTGGCCGACGTAGGCCTCGCGCCGGCGCCGCGCGGCGCGCAGGGCGTCGAGCGAGAGCCGGCCGACGACGGTCGTCAGCCAGGCGCCGAGGTTCTCGATCTCGTCCGGGTCGGTCCGCTGCAGGCGCAGCCAGGCGTCCTGCACCGCATCTTCCGCTTCGGAGAGGCTGCCGAGCGTGCTGTAGGCGACCCGCAGCAGCTGCGGCCGCAGCTGCTCGAAGGAGCCGGCGAGGTCATCCACCGGCGGCCAGCCATTCCTCGAAGCCGGGCCCGCCACTGGCGGCGTCCGGGTTGCACAGCGCCGCTTCGCGCAGCGGCCGGCCGATCTTGCCGAGCGCCGGGATGCGCAGCGGCAGCGCGCGGTGGCCGGCATCTCGCCAGGCCGCAGCGAGCTCGGTCAGCGTCAGCACCTCTGGGCCGGCGACGTCGGCGACCCGGCCGGCAGGGGCGCCCTGGGCTACCTCG
>DASUZP010000138.1:0-7774 GCA_036376775.1 Solirubrobacterales bacterium
GGCGAAGAAGCGGCCCCCGGGGCGAGCGCTGCGGCGACCCTGGGGTTGACCAGACGCCAGGCGCTGCGGCTGATCGCCGCCGAGAGCTTTGCCCGCAAGGTGACGCTGCTGCCAGAAGGCTGAGCCGGATGGATTCCCGACAGCGGCATCTGGAGGAGCTCGCGGACTCGCTGCGCGGCAGGTTGATCGAGGCGCGCCGCGAAGCCGCGGCGGCCGGCACTCATCGAAGCGCGGAGTTGGGCGACCAGGTGCGCGAGCTGATCGATGCGGAGGCGGCGCTGCTCGGCGCCGAGCAGCGCGAAGCGCTCGTGGCGCGGGTTCTGCGCGACACGGTCGGCCTCGGCCCGTTGGAGGACCTGCTTGCCGACCCGACGGTCGAGGAGGTGATGGTCAACGGTCCGCGCCAGGTCTATGTCGAGCGCCACGGCCGGATCGAAGCAGTTGAGGTCGTCTTCGCCGACGACGAGGAGCTGCGCAACGCGATCGAGCGGATCCTCGCCCCGCTCGGCCGCCGTATCGACGAGCTCAGTCCGATGGTCGACGCGCGGCTCGCCGACGGCTCGCGGGTGAACGCGGTGATTCCGCCATTGGCCATCGACGGCCCGGCGCTCTCGATCCGTCGCTTCGGCGCCAGTCGACCCGGTCCGCGCGAGTTGGTCGAGCGGGGCTCCCTGACCGAGGCTCAGCTCGAATTGCTCGAGCGGGCCGTCGGCGCCCGGCGCAGCATCCTGGTCAGCGGCGGGACCGGCTCCGGCAAGACGACCCTGCTCGGCGCGCTCTCGGGCTTCGTCGCGCCCGACGAGCGGCTGGTGACGATCGAGGACGCGGCCGAGTTGCGGCTGCAACGGCGCCACGTCGTCCGCCTGGAGAGCAGGCCGGCAGGAGTCGAGGGAAGGGGAGAGGTGACGATCCGCGACCTGCTCCGCAACGCGCTGCGGATGCGACCCGACCGGATCGTGATCGGCGAGGTGCGCGGCGCCGAGGCGCTCGACCTGCTCACCGCGCTCAACACCGGCCACCGCGGCGCGCTCTCGACCGTCCACGCCAACTCGCCCGCCGACGCGCTCGCCCGTCTGGAGACGCTGGCGCTGATGGCCGGTCTGGGTCTGCCGCACGAGGCGATCGCCGCCCAGGTCCGTCGCGGCATCGATCTGGTCGTCCACCTCGAGCGGCTTGCCGACGGCTCGCGCCGCGTCACCGAGATCGCCGAAGTGGGGGCGCCGGCGGGATGAACGTCTCCGCCGGCCCGCTGCTGCCTCTGGTCGGCGCTGCTGCTGGCGGGCTGGCGGCTGTCGCGGCTCGCGAAGCCGTGCTGGCGACCCCGGCGTTCGCGCGCTGGATACGCCTGGCGCTGGAGCCGTTGCGCAGGGCGGGCAGCGAGGGCTATGCGCCGTCGAGTCTGGAGCGCCGTCGGCTCGCGGCGGTCGGCGCTGGCGGGGCGCTGATCGGCGGTTGGTTTCTGGCCGGGGCCGTGGTTGCGGTCCCGCTGGCGATCGCCGGACCAGCCATTGTGGCCTGGGCGGTAACGAGCCGCCGCCGCCGCTTCCGCCGGGCGGTCGAGCGCGCCCTGCCCGAGGTTGCGGCGGCGGTTGCCGACTCGCTCGGGGCGGGTCGTTCGCTGCGCGCCTCGCTGCCTGCGGCGGCGTCCTCGGTCGACGGGCCCGCCGCGGTCGAGCTCGCTCGGCTTGGCGCAGAGCTGGATCTGGGCGCGCCGACCGCCGACGCGGTCGAGGGCTGGCGCCTGCGGATGCGCTCGGCGAGGGTCGACGCTTTCGCGGCGGCGCTGCTCAGTCAGCGCCGTGCGGGTGGTGACCTGGCCGGCCTCTTGCGCCGCTTCGCCGACGGGGCGGCCGAGCGCGACCGGGCCGCCGACGACGCGAAGGCGGCGACAGCCCAGGCGCGCTTCACCGGCCTGCTCGTGGTCGCGATGCCGAGTGGCGGCGCCCTCTTCGCCGAGCTGATTCAGCCGGGCTTTCTGGTCAAGGTGCTGAGCGCACCGGCACCGGCGGTCCTGCTGGCGCTCGCCGCCGCGCTGCAGGTCGCTGGCTTTGTCGCGATCCGGCGCTTTGCCCGGGTGGTCGAGTGAGGTCCGGTGCTGCGCTGATGCCGAAGCTGGTCTGCGCCGTCGCGGGCGGGGTCGCGGCGATCGCAGCCGCCCCCGCCGCACCGGGGCGGACCTCGTTGCTCGTCGCTGTGGCGTTGCCCGCCGCGGGCTTTGTCCTGCCCGACGCATTGCGAGAACGTGAGGCGAGGCGCCGACACCGACGTCTGCTCTCGTCTTTGCCCGACGCGCTCGACCTGCTCGCGATCGGCTCGGCGGCAGGTCGCAGCCCGGCGGCGGGATTCGCCGAGATCGGCCACGCCGGCAGCGGCCCGCTCGCGGACGAGTTGCGCATGGCCCATGCCGAGATCGAGTGCGGCCGGTCGCTGGACGCTGCGCTCGCAGCGCTGCGCGAGCGCGTTCCGGGTAGCGAGATTGCCACCCTCTGTGCCTCGATCCAGCGTTCGCGCCGGCTCGGCTCGCCGCTGGCCGATCAGCTTCGTCGCCAAGCTGCCGCCCTGCGCCGCGATCAGCGCCGCGCCGTGGAGGAGCGCGCCGCGCGCGCCGCGCCCAAGATCCAGCTGGTGGTCGCCCTGGTCTTGGTCCCCTCGGTCCTGCTGATGATCGCCGCTGCCCTGATCGCCAACGCCGACATCCTGCTCGGCGGCTTTTCATAAGTCGCCGCCTCCTCTGCTCCCGGGCACGGCCAAAGAGTCAGATATGGATGGCCGTGCCCTCCCGCGTCCGGGGCGGCTTGGCTACTCCTGGGCCTCCTCGCGCAGGCGCGTGGCGACCGCGGTCGATGCAGCGCGGACCGTGTCGAGCTCGGCGGCCTTCTTCTTGTGCCCGCCTACGTAACAGCAGAGGGTGCCGTCGACCAGCTCGAAGGCGAACTTCTCCGGGGCGGAGTCCGAGAGCCAGACGATGAAGGTGGGGGAGAAGAGCTGACGCAACCAGACTGCGTCTTGTCCCTTGCCGGCGAAGATCTCGTAGCGCTTGTCGAGCGCCTCGCTCTCCAGCTTGATCCGCTCTTTGGAGCGGCGGAAGACGTCCTCGAATTTCTCCAGGGCGCGCAGGCCGGACTTGCGCTGGCAGTAGAGCTCGGGGACGAAGCCGGCGCACTCGGGCACGTTGGCCAGAGCGACCGTGTAGCGGTAGTAGTTGGTCTGCCTGTTGCCCTCGCTGTCGGTCGTCTCGTCCTCGTAGGTATAGAGGGCGAGCGTGCCGTCGACCCCGTCGCCCAGCGGTCCTTCCAGCGACCGTTCGGCGTAACGGTCGTCGCCTTTGCGCAGCAGTGGCGTCGCTTCCGGCAGCCGTCCCTTGCCGTAGACGGCCATCCCGTGCTGCTCGCCGTAGACCTGGAAGAAGGCGTCCTCGGAACGCGAGTCGGCGACGCCGAAGACGATCGACAGGGCGATGATCGTGGCAACGGCAAGGCCGGCGGCACCGACGGCCGGGCCGGCGAGCAGCGTGCCGGCCACCGCACCGACGATCGCCGCGGCGGCGATTGCGATGCGGACGCCGGTCTTTCCGAGCAGCAAGCGGAAGTAGTAGCCGCGTAGATCGTTGGCGTCGTCGGGCGCCGCGCCCGGATCTTCGCCCCCGTTCGTCACGGCCGCCAGCCTAGTGATTCGTGGGGCGCGAGCCGGCATCTGGCGTCGCATAGCGACGGTAGATGCAGCTTCGACTTCCGTGCAAGCTGGCTTGCGATTTGGGGCGCCAGTTTGAGGTTGTGTTGCAAAGTGGGAGGAAGTGGGGTACTGTGGCGCTCGAGTTGAAGCCCAGGACCGGGGTGGTGAGGCTCCTCCCACCTCATCACTCCGGTCCTAACTCTTTTTACCGGCCGCAGAAAGGACCACGGGGATGGCATTTCGGGGTCTCTACGAGCACAGCCTCGACTCCAAGGATCGCCTCACGGTTCCCTCTCGCTTCCGTGCCGCGCTTTCTGACGGGATTGTTCTGTCCAAGGGCTTCGACCCCTGCGTCTGGGTGCACACCACCGCGGAGTTCGAGCAGCTATCCGACCGCTTTCTCTCGCCGCACAGCCCCTTCGGCAGGGACGCGCGCAGCCTGCGCCGTCGCTTCCACGGCGGCTCCTTCGACGAGAAGCTCGACTCGGCCGGTCGCATCCGCGTCCCCAAGCCGCTGATCGAGCACGCCGGCCTTGCCGGCCCCTGCGTCGTGATCGGCGCCGGCGAGTATCTGGAGATCTGGAATGCCGAGGCCTGGGCAAAGCAGGAGGAGGAGCTCGACGCCTCCGCCCCCGAGATCGCCGAGGGCCTCGCTTCCAGCGGGGCGGCTGGGTGACATGCAGGCCCACGCCGCGCACGCACCCCTGTCCGACCGAGACCGTCGCATCACCGGAACCGACCGCGCAACCCTTATCTATATGCCGACCGAGCACGAACCAGTCCTCGCCCCCGAGCTGACCGCCCTGCTGGCGCCCCAGCCGGGGCAGACCGCCGTCGACTGCACCTTCGGCGGTGGCGGTCACGCACGCCGGATTGCCGAGGCGCTGGGCCCGGAGGGGACCCTGATCGGCATCGACCGCGACCCCGCGGCGCAGGCCCGGTTCGAGCGTTTCGCCGCCGAGGCGCCCTGCGGCACCCGCTTCCTCGGTTGCGACTACTCGGCAGGTCTTCGCACCCTGCGCGGCGAAGGCGTCCGCCCAGACATGGTTTTCATGGACCTCGGAATGTCCTCGATGCAGGTCGACGCGAGAGAGCGGGGGTTCTCCTATTCCTACGACGCGCCGCTCGACATGCGGATGGACACGCGCCAGGAGTTCAGTGCCGCCGACCTGGTAAACGAGTGGCCCGAGTCGCGTATCGCCCAGGCGCTGCGCCGTTTCGGCGAGGAGCGCTACGCCGGCGGGATCGCCCGTGAGATCGTGCGCCGCCGTCCGCTGCGGACCACCGCCGAGCTGGTCGATGCGGTCAAGGCCGGCATGCCGGCTTCCGCCCGCTTCGGTGGGGGGCACCCGGCAAAGAGGACTTTTCAGGCGATCCGCATCGCCGTCAACGGCGAGCTCGATTCGCTCGAGGACTCGCTGCCGATCGCCTGGTCGATGCTGCCGCTGGGGGGGCGCCTGGCGGCGATCTCCTTTCACTCCTTGGAGGATCGGCGCGTCAAGCGCTTCCTCGCCGATCGCGCCCGCGGCTGCGTCTGCCCGCCCGAGCTGCCGATCTGCGCCTGCGGTCGCGAGCCCGAAGCCGAGCTGTTGACCCGCCGCGCCCTGGCGCCCGAAGCGGCGGAGGTCGCCGCCAACCCGCGCTCCAAATCCGCCCACCTGCGTGCCGCCGTGAAGGTCGCCGAGGCGCAGGTCGCCGGGAGTGTCGCCTGATGGCTGCCGCGGCGACCGCGCGCAAGTCGTCCGTGACTTCCCCGGCCCGCGTTTCGCGCCGCAAACGAACGCCGCTCGCGATCGCTCCCGCACGCAAGGCGCCCGCCCGCAAGCCCGCCCCCCGCAGGACGCCGGCGCGCCGTCCAGGCGGTCAACTGATCCCGATCGCGGTGGGCACCGCGAGCGCCGTACGCAGCTTGCCCGATTCGGGCCTGATGGTGCGGATGACCCGTGGCCGCGCCTGGATCGGCGTTTTGGGCGTGCTCCTGGTGGGGATCGTCGCGCTCAACGTGATCACGCTCAGCCTTGCCGCCGGCGCCGGTCACGTCGACCAGAACATCCAGGCCCTCGACGAAGAGAACTCGCTCCTGCGCAGCCGCGACGCGCAGAAGTCGGGCGCCGGGCGGATCGCCCACAGCGCTGCTGCACTCGGCCTGAGTGCGGCGGCGGTGGACGAAGTCGGCGCGGTCCGGGTCAGCTCGAGCGACGTCGAGACCGCGGCGCGGCGCCTGGCCGCCGCAGAAACGGCGTACTGAGACGCGGATGCGCACGATCGAGCGCAGGATCGGTCTCCTCTTTGCCGGCTTCCTGCTCTGCTTCCTGATCATCGCCGGGCGCGCCTTCTGGCTGCAGGGGGTGCAGGGCGCCAAGCTTGCCTCCGAGGCGGCCTACCAGCAGACCGACGTCGTCACCGTCCCCGGCCTGCGCGGCAGCGTCCTCGACCGCTTCGGCAACCCGCTGGCTGTCTCCGAAGACGCAAAGACGATCTACGCGACGCCCTACCAGGTGAAACAGCCGCGCCAGACGGCCGCCAAGCTGGCCCCGATTCTCGACTTGGAAGAGAGCGAAGTGCTGAAGAGTCTGACCGAAGACTCGGGCTTTGCCTACGTGGCGCGCAAGGTCGATCTGCCGAGCGCGGCCCGGGTCGACCGGCTGGAACTTCCCGGGATCGGCGAGCTTCCGGACAGCAGGCGGACCTACCCGCAGGGCGACCTGGCAGCACAGACGATCGGCGCCGTGGGGGACGAAGGTCAGGGCCTGACCGGGCTTGAGATGGGCGAGGAATCGATCCTGCACGGCACCGACGGCGAACGGCGGATCGTCAACGACGCGCTGGGCGAACCGATCCGGCTGGAAACGGTGAAGGAAGCCAGCGACGGCGAAGACCTGCGACTGACCCTCGACCCGGCGATCCAGAAGGAGACCGAGCAGGTGCTGGGCGAAGTCGGCGAAACCTACGCGCCGAAGGGCGCCACGGCGATCGTGATGAACCCGCGCAACTCGCAGCTCTTGGCGATCGCCAACTGGCCGCCGGTCGACCCGACCGATCTGGAAAACGTAGACCCCGAAGATCTGATCAACCGTGCCACCGGCTTCACCTACGAGCCCGGCTCGACCTTCAAGGCGTTCACCGTCTCCTCTGCCTTGGAAGAAGGCTTGGTGACGCCGGAAACCGCCTTCACGCTGCCACCGCAGCTTCACGTTGCCGACCGGATCATCGAAGACGCCGAGCCGCGCCCGACGGTGACCCTGAGTGTCGCCGAAATCCTTTCGCACTCCTCCAATGTCGGCGCGGCGACGATCGGCTTGGAGGTCGGTGCCGAAAAATTCTCCCGCTGGATCGGCCGCTTCGGCTTCGGCCGCCCGACCGGGGTGCAGTTCCCGGCCGAGGAACAGGGGCTCGTGCCGGCCCTGGACGAATACTCGGGCTCGACCATGGGCAACCTGCCGATCGGGCAGGGGCTCGGGGTTACGCCGATGCAGATGATCGCCGGCTACGCCGCCATCGCCAACGGCGGCATTCTGCGGCAGCCGCAGCTGATCGAGCGGATCGGCGACGAAACCGTGACCGAGCCGCGCGGGCACAGGGTGATCTCTCCTCTCGTTGCCGAAGAGGTGCGGACGATGCTCGAGGGCGTGCTCGCTCCGGGCGGCACCGCATCCGAGGTCAGCGTTCCCGGCTACACGCTGGCCGGCAAGACCGGTACCGCGCAGGTGGCCGAAAACGGGACCTACTCGGAGACCAAATACATCGCTTCCTTCATCGGCTTCGCCCCGGCGCAGGATCCGCGCCTGCTGGTCGCGGTGGTCGTCGATCAGCCGCAGGGGGAAATCTACGGTGGGTCGGTGGCGGCGCCGGCGTTCGGCAAGATCGCGGCGTTCGCTCTTCCATATCTCGGGGTTCCGCAGGAATAGAGAGGGCCGGGGATCGGGTGGCCCTCCTGCTTGCTGGGTTTTTCGCCAGTAGACATTGCGGCTGTCATAAGCCAGGTCCTTCACCACCACGGCGTCGTCCCCCACCACTCGCGCCCCAGGCAGCTCCGCCACCAGCTCGGCCAAAGTCATCATCAGCTGCCCGATTCTAAGAAGGCCACCGGGTGCCCCTCTGA
>DASUZP010000139.1:0-2391 GCA_036376775.1 Solirubrobacterales bacterium
CTCGGCTTCGTCGAAGAGGGCGTATCGCTTGAGATTTGGGATGGCGAGGGCGAGCCGTTAGGGCGCGCAGGTTGTCTCGCCCTACGCCCGGTCGATCCCGCGGCGCTCGGCCAGACCAAGCCCGAGCAGGGTGGACTGCTGGAGATCGAGTGGGTCCCCGTCTCCCCCGAGGCCGGGGCGATACCGGCATCCCTTTGGGAGTTGCCCGCCACCCCCGGCTCAGAGCCCGAGCCCCTGGCCGCCCGCCGGGCGGTTGCCGTCGCCCTGGAGCAGGTCCAGGATTGGCTGGCCTCAGAGGAGGAGAAGGAGCGGCGCCTGGCGATCCTCACCCGCGGCGCGGTCGCGACCGGCGAGGGGGAGTCCCCCGACCCCGCGATGGCCGCGGCCTGGGGCCTTTTGCGCTCCGCCCAATCCGAGCACCCCGGTCGCTTCATGCTGATCGACAGCGACGCCAGCGAGGCCTCCGAGGAGGCGATCGAGGCGCTGCTGGGCAGCGAGGGCGAGCCCCAGCTGGCCCTGCGCGAGGGAGTCGCGCTGGCCCCCCGCGCGGCTTCGCTCACAAGCCGCGCCGGGGCCTTGGACCTGCCGGCGGGCCCTTGGCGCCTGGACGTCACCGAGCCCGGCACCCTGGAGAGCCTCGCCCTCGTGCCCAGCCCCGATGCTCTGGCGCCACTGGGCCCCAGCGAGGTGCGGATCGCGATCCACGCCGCCGGCCTCAACTTCCGCGACGTGCTGATCGCCTTGGGCCTTTATCCCGGCCAGGCCGCAATCGGCAGCGAAGCGGCCGGGACGGTGCTGGAGGTCGGCTCAGAGGTGGATGACCTCGTCCCCGGCGAGCGGGTGATGGGCCTGCTCGGCAACGCCTTCTCGGCGCTCGGCGCCAGCGAGCGCCGGCTGCTGGCGCCGATCCCCCCCGGCTGGTCCTTTGAGCAGGCGGCCTCGGTGCCGACCGTCTTTCTCACCGCCTACTACGGGCTCTTTGACCTGGCCGCCCTGCAGCCCGGCGAGAGGGTCCTGATCCACGCCGGCGCCGGCGGGGTCGGCATGGCCGCGATCGGGCTCGCCCGCCAGCTCGGCGCCGAGGTCTTTGCCACCGCCAGCCCGGGCAAGTGGGAGACCCTGATCAAAGCCGGCCTGGCCGAGGATCACATCGCCTCCTCGCGCGATCTCGAGTTCAAAGACAAGTTCCTGCAGACCACCGGCGGCGAGGGAGTCGACGTGGTCCTCAACTCACTCGCGGGGGAGTTCATCGACGCCTCCCTGCAGCTCTTGCCGCGTGGCGGGCGCTTCATCGAGATGGGCAAGGCCGACGTCCGAGACGGCGATCAGCTCGCCGCCGCGCACCCCGCCCTCAGCTACCGCGCCTTTGACCTCTTCGAAGCCGGGACCGAGCGCATCGGGGAGATGCTGGGCGAGATCGTCGACCTCTTCGAAGCCGGCGCCCTCGAGCACTCCCCGCTGATCAGCTGGGACCTGCGCCGCGCCCCCGAGGCCTTCCGCCACCTCAGGGAGGGACGCAACGTCGGCAAGGTCATCTTCTCGATCCCGCGCCCGATCGACCCCGACCGCACCCTCCTCATCACCGGCGCAAACGGTGGCCTCGGCTCCCTGCTTGCCCGCCACCTGGTCAAAGAGCACGGCGCCCGCCACCTGCTCTTGGCGAGCCGAAGCGGCGAGAGCTCAGCCGCGGCAACCGAGCTCAAGGCAGACCTGCGGGAGCTGGGCGCAACGGTGAGGCTCGCCGCCTGCGACGTCTCCAGCAAAGAGCAGCTGCAAGAGCTGCTCGCCTCGGTCCCCGAGGAGCACCCCCTGGGCGCCGTCATCCACGCCGCCGGAGCGCTTGAAGACGCGATGATCGAGGGCCTCAGCGCCGAGCAGCTGGACCCGGTCTTCGCTCCCAAGGCAGACGCCGCCTGGCACCTGCACGAGCTGAGCGCCGATCTCGACCTCTCGGCCTTCGTCATGTTCTCCTCGGCCGCCGCCGTCCTCGGCGCCCCCGGCCAGGGCAACTACGCCGCCGCCAACGCCTTCCTCGATGCGCTCGCTCAGCGCCGCCACGCCGAAGGGCGGCCCGCCGGCTCGATCGCCTGGGGCCTTTGGCAGCGCCCCAGCGCGATGACCTCCCACCTCAGCGAGGCCGACCTGGCGCGGATGCGCCGCTCGGGGGTCGCCGCCCTCTCCGATCAGCAGGGCCTGGCCTTCTTTGACCAGGCGCTGGGCAGCGATCGCGCCACCACCTTGGCCTTGGGCATCGACCGGGCCGGGCTGCGCTCCCAGGCAACGGCCGGCGCCCTGCCGGCGATCCTCAGCGGCCTCGTGCGGGTTCCCGCCCGGTCGCAGGCGGGGTCGGCTTTCTCCGCCCTTGTCGCAAAACTCGCCTCGGCCTCTGAG
>DASUZP010000140.1:0-6740 GCA_036376775.1 Solirubrobacterales bacterium
AGCCGCTTGTAGGCGATCGTGCCGGCGGCCGGGCCGGAGTGCTCGTCGCTCATCCTGGCGGTGACCGTGTCCGGCAGTTCGGCCGCGGTCACGTCCGGCACTGGCTCGAAGGCCACACCCGGTGGCACGTCGTCGAGCCGCAGCGGGATTTCGATCGCCGACCCGGAGTCGGCATTGCCCGCCTCGTCGCGCAGCCAGATGCGGAAGGCGTAGACGCCAGGTCGTGGCAGCTTGCGATCGGCGAGCGAGGAGATTTCGTGGCCCGAGGCCAGGTCGACACCGGTGTCATAGCCGGCCGGACCGGTGATCCGCCAGTAGGCACCGCCGATCGGGCTCGCCGGACCCTGATCGGGATTGACCCAAGAGAGATCGAAATCGTCGACGCGGCGCCAGCCCTCGCCACCCGCGAGGGCAAGGCTGCGCGGGTGCGCCGGTGGATTGTTGTCGATCAGGACGCCGACCGGGAAGAGGCAGGCGGTGTTGCCGGCGAAATCGGCGGCACAGCGAGTCAGCGCATGGGGACCGTCGCTGAAGTTCGTGGTCTGCACCGTCACTTCGCCCGTCGCACTGGTGGGACAGGGCTGCATCCGGGTAGCCCGCCGCTCGCCGTCGATCATCGCCTCGGCACACGGGTACTCGGTCAGCCCGACGCGAGCACCGTCGAGCTGGGTCTCGCTGGAGCGGACGCCGCCTCCGAAGTCGTTGTCCCAGTAGGTGACGCGCTGCGCGCCGCGGCGCCAGCCGCCGGCGACCAGATCCGAACCGGCCGCGCCGGGAACAGGCGTATAGCCGTCGAAGATAGTGATCGTCAGCGCCCGCACCGCCGACCACGAATCCGGTTCGAGCGAGCACCATTTGCTCTCTGCCCGGGCGCAGAGCAGGCGGTCCTCAAGCGCCGGCTGGGGAACCGAGAGGTCGACGGCGAAGTCGCGCGGCGTCACGTCGGTAGCGCTGGCGCCGGCGAACGGATCGAAGCCGCCGTTCCAGTTGCCGGTGCCGATCCGCTGCTCGATGCCGTCGTGCAGCGTGTGCCACCAAGTGCCGCTGACACGGGTGATGCCCGTGCCGGCCGGTGCCACCCAGCGCCAGCGGGCAAAGCGGGTGCCGGAGACCGTCCCGCCACCCTTGGTGAAGCTCTTCATGTGAGCGCCGTCGAGGGCGTCTCCGCCACCGGTCGCGCACCAGGCGTCCGGGCGGAACTTGGCGCCACCGGTGCTGTCGGCCCAATCGGCGTCGATGTCCAGGTGCCAGCCGCACTGGGCGACCGAGTAGCTGCCGGCGGTCGCCTCGCGCGCGGCGAGCAGCAGCAACGCCAGTGCCAGTGCAATCCCCATCGCCAAGATCCGTCCCAACCCTCCGCGCGTTCCCGACATCGGCCCTCCTTCGATCGCATTGCAGACGAAGGACCAAGGGCACAGCGCCGCGATCTCTCCCCCCTGCGGACGGATGTCTGGGCCCGACCGCCAAGGGGCGCCAGGTGCCCCGGGACTGCGCTTTGCGAAAATGATCGCGATGCCACTACCGAGCGAAGACCAGATAACCGAGAAGCTGCGCGCCGTGATCGATCCTGAGCTGCGCCGCTCGATCGTCGAGCTGGGCATGGTCCGCTCGATCGAGATCAAGGAGGGCGGGCGGATCGAGGTGGTCGTCTCGCTGACCACCGCCGGCTGCCCGATCCGATCCCACTTCGAACAGGCGGTCGCCCAGCAGGTATCCGAGTTGGAAGGGGTGACGTCGGTCGGGGTCGGCTTCGACGTCCTCTCTGATGACGAGAAGGGCCGGCTGCAGCAGACCCTAGGCCGCGGCAAGCTGCCGGAGGGCGCCCTGGCCCAGGTGAAAAACGTGATCTGTGTCGCCTCGGGCAAGGGCGGCGTCGGCTAGTCGACGATGACCGCCAACCTGGCCGCGGCGCTGACCGCCGAAGGCCACGCGGCCGGCGCCCTCGACTGCGACGTATACGGCTACTCGATGCCGCGCATGCTCGGCGTCAACCGCAAACCCGAGGTCAACGGCGAGCGCAAGATCCTGCCGCTGGACGCGGCGAGCGGGGTCAAAGTAATGTCGATCGGCTTCTTCGTCGAGGAGAACTCGGCGGTCGTCTGGCGCGGCCCGATGCTCCACAAGGCGATCCAGCAGTTCCTCGAGGACGTCGCCTGGGGCGAGCTCGAGTACCTGCTGCTCGATCTGCCGCCGGGGACCGGGGACGTCTCGATGACCCTCTCCCAGCTCCTGCCGCAGGCCAAGTTCGCGATCGTCACCACGCCACAGCCGGCGGCGCAGACCGTGGCCAAACGTGCAGCCGACATGGCGCTCAAGTTCGACCTCGAGCTGCTCGGCGTAATCGAGAACATGTCCGGCTTCACGACCCCCGACGGCGAGCGCTTCACGATCTTCGGCGAGGGCGGCGGTCAGCTGCTGGCCGACGAGCTCGACGTGCCGCTGCTCGGCAAGGTGCCGCTATCGGAGCCGCTGCGCGAGCACGCCGACAACGGCTCGCCCCTGGTCACCGCCGAGCCTGACTCGCCCGCCTCCCAGGCCATCCGCCAGGCCGCACGCGGCATCGTCGCCTCCACGCCGCAGGAGCTGCCGGTGCTGCAGGCGACTCCGGCGCCGGCGGAAGCACCGCCGGTGAGCGGAACGCCGCTTCCCGTGGTTCAGTAGCCGGCGCGACGGCGCTTCGCGAGTTTTCCTATCCATTTGGGACGTTCCCTGCCGCTTTTCCCTGCCCAGAGCCCCTTGATTTGCGTACCATAGCGTATACGCTATGGCGTAATACACACGGCCACGGGAGGCTGTCCCCTCTCCGTGCCGCAACCGACATCAGCCCAACTTGGTTCCGCGATCCGCCATATTCGCGACTCACGCGAACTGAGCATCGAAGCCCTTGCAGCAGATGCCGACATGCATTGGACGTCCGTCTCGCGCATCGAGAACGGCAGACAGAACCCGACCTGGGACGCCGTCGCCAAGCTCGCCACGGCGCTCGACGTAGAGATCAGCGACCTGGCACGCCTGGCCGCCGAGCAACCACCGCGCGAGCGACGTACCGAGTCTTCCCCCAGCGCCTAAGCGAGCCTGGCGGTCAGACCCTCAAGCGCTGGCCTTGCTCTTGTAGTACTCGGCGTTGATCTCGGCGTATTTGGCCCACTCGGACGGAAGCTGGTCCTCGGCGAAGCAGGCGTCGACCGGGCAGGCCTCGACGCAGGCATCGCAGTCGATGCACTCGTCGGGGTCGATGTAGAGCATCTCGACCGAGTCGTAGTCGGGCTCGTCCGGGGTCGGGTGGATGCAATCCACCGGGCAGACCTCGACGCATGAATTGTCCTTCTGGCCAATGCACGGCTCGGCGATGACGTAGGTCATTCGATGCTTTCTCCTGGTTCGACTTTGCGGTGCGCCGGCTGGGAATCGTCCCTGCCAGGCGCGGGTATGTATTTTAGGGATGATGTCCCGATGCTGCTGCTGACGGGGGCCACTGGAAGCATCGGTTCACGCCTGTTACCGCTCCTACTGGAGCGGGGCGAAGACGTGCGTTGCCTGGTGCGGGAGCCGCGGCGACTCGGCGCGCACCGGGTCGACGTGCAGATCGCGCTGGGGGACCTCGGCGAGATGTCGGACCCGTATCTCGTGCGGCAGGCGCTACGCGGCGTCGACACCGTGATCCATCTTGCGGCGACGATCCGCGACCAGCCGCCACACCGGATCGAGGAGCTCAACGGGCTGGCGACGGTGCGGCTGCTGCGTGCCGCCGAGCGCAGCGGCGTGGGTCGCTTCGCCTTCTTCAGCGCGCTCGATGCGGCCGCCGCGCAGCGCACGCGGTTCTTTCGCGCCAAGTGGCTGGCCGAGCGGGCAATTTCCTCCTCGCCGCTGCAGACGACGGTCTTCGCGCCGTCGATCGTCTACGACCGCAGCGACCCCTGGGTGACGCTGCTGCGGCGCTTCTCGTTCCTACCCGTGGTGCCCGTCTCGGGTGACGGGCGGGCGTGCTTCCAGCCGATCTGGGCAGCCGACGCCGCCCGCTGCGTAGTCGCTGCGCTCGACCGCGACGGACGCGAGCGCTACGAGCTGGCAGGCCCCGAGACGCTCAGCTACGACGAGATGTCGGATCTGGTCAGTCGCGTCGCTGGGCGGCCACGGCCGCTCGTCCACATTCCCCTGCCCCTGATCCGGGCAGGATTGATCGGACTCCGCAACGTCTTCGGCGAGGCCGTGTTCGCAACCTGGGAGGAGGCAGAGCTGATGGAGGTATCGATGACAAGCGAGCGCGGCACCGCAGATGCGGAGGATCTCGGAGTGGAGCCGAGAAGGATGGGCGATGTCCTGGCGGAGGTTTAGAGCGTTCCTTTCCGCCGCTGCGTTTGCGGCAACCTTCGCAGCGATCGGCGCGGTGCCGGCATCGGCGATCAGCCTGGTCCCACCCAAGCCGGACGTCTTTTTCGGGGTGAGCGACCGGGGCACGACGCAGGAATTCAACGAATTCACCGAACTGCTCGGCGGCAAGCACCCGGCGCTGCTGGAGACCTTCCATCCCTGGGGCAACAGCCTCAACAAGTCCTACGAACGCTGGCGCGAAACCGGGACGCGCCCGATCCTGCACATCTCGACTACCGACGACCAGACGCTGGCGGAGCTGATCACGCCCGAGCAGATCGCGCTCGGAGCGGGCGACGATTACCTGCTCCAGCTCAACGACTTCTTCTACAAACGCGGGCTGCCCGCCTACATCAGGCCACTCGGAGAGCCCAATCGCTGCCTCAACGCCTGGTCGGCGGTCAACTGCGACGGCAGCCAGAAAGGCGGCGAACACACGACCGGCTGGTACAAGCAGGCATTCCGCCGGGTCGTCACGATAGTGCGCGGCGGCAACAGCCTGGAAGGGATCAACGCGACGCTGGCCGAAATCGGCCTGCCACCGGTAAACCGGACCAAAGGTCCCCCGCCGACCAGCCTCCCGGGAGCGCCGGTGAGCTTCATCTGGAGCCCACTGCCCGGCGGCTCCCCTCGGGTGAAAGGGAATTTTCCGGGCAACTACTGGCCAGGCGCCCGCTGGGTCGACTGGGCCGGCACCGACTTCTACTCCCAGTATCCCGTCTGGAAAGACCTCAACCGCTTCTACGAAGCCAAGCAGTGGAAGCGCAAGCCGATCGCGATCGCCGAGTGGGCGGTCTACGGCGAAGACGAACCCCGCTTCGCCAAGCAGCTTGTATCCTGGTTGACCCAGCGCCAGCGGGTGCGGATGTTCGTCTACTACACCGGCTTCGGGCCGGGCTACAACCCCTACGACCTGAAGCTCTACCCGCGCACGACCAACACCCTGCGCCTGAAGATCCGCCGCGCGACGTTCCTCACCGAAGCCGAATACAACGCCGGCCTGCTCCCACCGCTCCCGCCGAAGGAAAAGAAGAAAAAGACTTCCTAACGCCGGGAATTCGTCTCGGCGACTCGGCGTGTGCGACTGGCGAGCGCCGCGGCAAGCCGGGCAAGAACGCAAGAGGCCCGAATAGCAGCGCTATTCGGGCCTCTGAGGACGCCGCCCGGCGCCGCCCCGGCGCCGTCAGGCGCGCGCGGGGAGGCGTCGAGCCGGATTCCCGGCGTGGCTACATCATCCCGCCCATGTCCGGCATACCGCCGCCGGGCATGCCGCCGCCGGCGCCTTCCTTCTCCGGCGGTTCGGCGATGATCGCCTCGGTCACGAGGATGTTCTTGGCGATCGAGGCGGCGTTCTGCAGCGCCGACCGGGTCACCATCGTCGGGTCGATGACGCCGGCTTTGATCAGGTCGCCGTACTCGCCGCTGGCCGCGTTGAGGCCTTCGCCGGCCTTCAGGTCGCGGACCTTGTTGACGACGACCGAGCCCTCCAGGCCGGAGTTCTCGGCGATCTGACGGACCGGCTCCTCGAGCGAGCGGTGCACGATGCGGGCACCGGTCACCTCGTCGGGATCGTCGAGCTTGTCGGGATCGAGGTCGCTCTGCGCGTTCAGCAGCGCGACGCCCCCGCCCGGCACGACGCCCTCCTCGAGCGCCGCCCGGGTCGCCTGCAGGGCGTCCTCGACGCGGTGCTTTTTCTCCTTCATCTCGGTCTCGGTGGCGGCGCCGACCTTGACCACCGCGACACCACCGGCCAGCTTGGCGAGACGCTCCTGGAGCTTCTCGCGATCGAAGTCGGAGTCGGTGTTCTCGATCTCCTGCTTGATCTGGTTGATCCGGCCTTTGATGTCCTCGGCGTCGCCGGCGCCGTCGATGATCGTCGTCGTGTCCTTGGAGACGACGACGCGACGCGCCTTGCCGAGCTGGGACAGCTGGGTGTTCTCCAGTTTGAGCCCCATCTCCTCGGTGATCACCTCGCCGCCGGTGAGGATCGCGATGTCCTCGAGCATCCGCTTGCGGCGGTCGCCGAAGCCGGGGCTTTGACGGCGACACCGGTGAAGGTGCCCCGCAGCTTGTTCACGACCAGGGTCGCGAGGCACTCGCCCTCGACGTCCTCGGCGACGATCAGCAGCGGCTTACCACCCTGCATCACCTGCTCCAGCACCGGCAGGATGTCCCGCACGGAGCCGATTTTCTGGTTGGCGATGAGGACGTAGGGGTCCTCGAGCACGGCCTCCATGCGGTCCTGGTCGGTGACCATGTACGGGGAGATGTAGCCCTTGTCGAACTGCATTCCCTCGGTGAACTCCAGCTCCATGCCGAAGGTCTGGCCCTCCTCGACGTTGACGACGCCGTCTTTGCCGACTTTCTCG
>DASUZP010000141.1:0-2806 GCA_036376775.1 Solirubrobacterales bacterium
GCACTCGCCCTGGCGCAGCGCCTGGGAGGCAAGGTGCATGGCGACCAGCGAAGAGGAACAGGCGGTGTCGACGCTGAGGGCGGGGCCCTCGAGGCCGAGCGCGTAGGAGATGCGGCCCGAGACGATGCTGGACGTCATTCCAGGTACCGGCCCGTAGCTGCGGTCGCCCACTCCGGCGAAGACTCCGGTCGCCGACTTCTTCAGCGCGGCCGGATCGATGCCCGCGTCCTCGAGCGCCTCCCAGCAGGATTCCAGCAGCAGCCGCTCCTGCGGGTCCATCGCCTCGGCCTCGCGCGGACCGATCGCAAAGAAGGCCGGGTCGAACTCGCCCGCCCCGGCGAGAAAACCGCCCTCGCGGGCGTAACTGGTGCCGGGATTGTCCGGGTCGGGGTGGTACAGCCGCTCGATATCCCAGCCGCGATCGGCGGGGAACTCGGAGATGCCGTCGCGCTGCTCGAGAACCAGCTGCCAGAGGTCGGCGGGAGAGGCAATCCCTCCCGGGTAGCGGCAGGCCATGCCGACGATCGCGATCGGCTCGTGGGCACGGTTCTCGAGGTCGTGCACCTGGGCATGCGCTTTGCGCAGGTCGACCGTGACCTTCTCCAGGTAGCGGCGAAGTTTTGCCTCATCGGCCATCCGGCGACTCCCTCCCGAACTCCTCGTCGATCAGCTCGAACATCTCCTCGTGGGACATCGCGGCGAGATCGTCGGCGGCGTCATCGCCGCCAGGAGAATCCGAGCCCGATAGGCTCACCAGCAGCGCGCGGAGCCGGGTGCCGGCCCGCTCGCGGACGTCGCCGTCCGGTTCGAGCGAGGAGAGCGTCGTTTCGAGCTTGCCCAGGAGCTCCTTGACTTCGCCTTCGCGTAGCGCGTCCTCTGACTCGACTCCCCCGACTTCGCCCAGCAGGTGCTCGGCCAATGCGGCCGGGTTGGGGTAGTCGAAGACCGCAGTTGCCCCGAGTGCGAGCCCGGTGACGGCATTGAGCCGGTTGCGCAGCTCGACTGCCGCCAGCGAGTCGAATCCCATCTCCTGAAAGGCGCGCTCGGGCTCCACCTCCGCTGCGGATTCATGACCGAGGACCACGGCTACGTTGGAACGGACGAGGTCCAGTACCGCCGCCTCACGCTCGTCCTCGGGCACGTCCAAGAGACGCTGTGCGAGCGATGCCTGCTGGACCTCGCGACTGACCTGAACGCGAACCAGCCCGCGCAGGATCGGGGCGAGGTTTCCTGTTTCGGCCCGGGCGCGCAGCGCCGCCAGGTCGAAGTTCACCGGCGCCAGCAGCGAATCGCCCAGTTCGCGAGACGCGTCAAAGAGCTCGAGGCCCTGCTCGGGGGCCATAGCCTCGAAGCCGAGCCGCTGGCGGATCTGGTTCATCGCCCGCTCGATCAGCTCTTCGTTGCCATCCAGCCCGGCCTCCAGCTCCCCCGCCATGCTGCTCTGCTGATCCCACAGACCCCAGGCCATCGAGGTCGCCGCCAGGCCCCGGG
The DNA here is from genome assembly GCA_036376775.1 of Solirubrobacterales bacterium. Lineage (GTDB taxonomy): Bacteria > Actinomycetota > Thermoleophilia > Solirubrobacterales > 70-9 > VRUE01. The sequence continues at coordinate 1,492 of DASUZP010000141.1, forward strand.
AGCGGCGCAGGGCGGCGAGCGCGTCGAGGAAGACGTTGGCGGCGGCGTAGTTGGCCTGGGCGGCGCCGCCGAGCAGGCCGGCTGCCGAGGAGAAGACGATGAACTGGGAGAGCTCGAGCTCTTTGCTCAGCTCGTGCAGGTGCCAGGCGGCGGTCGCCTTGGGGGCCATCGTGCGCTGCAGGCGCTCGGGGTCGATCGAGTCGAGCACGCCGTCGTCGATCGTCCCGGCGGAGTGGACGATCGCCCCCAGGGGGTGTTCGGCGGGGATCGACTCGAAGAGTTGCTCAAGGGCGCTGCGGTCGCTGACGTCGCAGGCGGCGACCCGGACCTCGGCTCCCAGCTCTTCGAGCTCTGCCTTGAGCTTCTCGGCTCCCGTTGCCTCGGGGCCGCGCCTGCTGACCAGGAGCAGCTGGCGGGCGCCGTGGTTCTCGGCGAGGTGGCGGGCGATGAGGGCGCCGAGGCCGCTGATGCCGCCGGTGATCAGAACGGTGCGCTCGGGATCGAGCGGCTCGGCGCTCGCCTGCTCTTCGGCTTTGACCCTGCTCAGGCGCGGGGCGAGGATCTCGCCCTCGCGCAGGGCCAGTTGAGGCTCATCGGCTCCCAGGGCCAGGGCTGCGGGCAGCGCTTCCTGTGACGCATCGCTGCCGTCTGTGTCGATGACCGCGAAGCGGCCGGGGTGCTCGGAGATCGCCGAGCGCACCAGACCCCAGACCGCCGCCGTGGCGAGATCGGGTGCATCGCCCTCGCCGGCGGCGATGGCGTTATTGGTGAGCAGGGTCAGGCGCGAGCCCTCGTTGTCTTCGTCGGCGACCCATTCCTGCAACAGGGCAAGTGCCCGCTCGGCGGTCGCCTGGGCTGCCTCGGGGACGGCGCCCTCGACGGCGGAGATCTCGACCATCTCCCCCTCGGGGGCCTCGGCGCCGGTCTTGGCGAGGGGTTGCCACTGCACGCGGTGCAGGGAACGGCGGCGCCGGGCGGCGCCCAGCTGTGCCAGCTCGAGCCGACTGGTGGCAACCGAGGCCACGCCGAATACGGGTTCGCCCGCTTGGTCGTAGGCGGTGAGGCTGTGCGCCTCGCCCTCGGGCGCGAGGCAAAGACGCAGGATCGAGGCGCCGGTGCCATACAGCACGGTCCCCCGCCAGGCGGAAGGCTGCTCGACCTCCTTGCCCTCCAGCTCGGCAAGCCCGACCGCGCGCATGGCGGAGTCGAGCAGGGCCGGGTGAATGGCGAAGCGGTGTGCTTCGAGAGCCTGCTCTTCCGGTAGGGCAACCTCGACAAACAAGCGGCCGTCTTGCTCCTGCCCCGACCGCTCTGG
>DASUZP010000142.1:0-38222 GCA_036376775.1 Solirubrobacterales bacterium
CAAGGAATTCACCGGGGTCTCGGATCCCTACGAGGAGCCGGAGAGCCCCGAGGTCGTCTGCGACACCGAAGGCGAAACGGCAGAGGAGTCGGCGCAGAAGCTGATCGAGTACCTCGAGTCGCGGGATCTGATTCCGGCGGCCGAGCTCGCCAGCGTCTAGAAGATAGCGGCGGCGAGCTTCGTTCCCGAGGGAGGGATGGCTCTCCAACCAATCTTCCTCTTCTCGATCTCGCGCAGCGGATCGACCCTGATCCAACGGATCATCGCCGCGCACGACGGCGTCGCCACCACCTCGGAGCCGTGGCTGCTGCTGCCGCACGCCTACACGCTGCGGCCGCGCGGGGTCGATGCGGAGTACGTCCACCCGCTGATGGTCGCCGCGATAGAGGACTTCTGCGACGAGCTTCCCGGCGGCGACGAGGACTACGTCGCCGCCATGCGCCGCTTTTCCCTGGGTCTCTACGAGCAGGCCGCCGGCGAGGGGGCGACTCACTTCCTCGACAAGTCTCCGCCCTACTGCCTGGTCGCCGAGGAGATCATGCGCCTCTTCCCGGAGGCGAAGTTCGTCTTCCTCTGGCGCAACACGCTCAGCGTGCTCGCCTCGATGATCGAGACCTGGGGGCCCTGGCACCCGACCCTGATGAGCAGCGATCTCTTCGTCGGCCTGCCACGGCTGGTCGCGGCATACGAGAAGAGCCGGGAGAACGCCCACGCGGTCCGATTCGAGGATCTCGTCGCCGCCGACGCGGACACGTGGCGGTCGTTGATGGACTACCTGGAGATCGAGTTCGAGCCCGGCGCCCTGGAGCGCTTCACCGAAGTCTCGCTGAACGGCCGAATGGGCGACCCGACCGGCAGCAAGCGCTACTCGGCGCTCAGCCGCGAGCCCGACGAGAAGTGGAAGGCCACCTTCTCCAACCCGATCCGCAGGGCGTGGTGCCGCAGGTACTTGCGGTTCCTCGGCACGGAGCGCCTCGCGACCATGGGCTATGACCGCGAGCAGATGGAACGCGAGCTCGACGCGCAGCCGGCCGGCACGGACAACCTCCTTCCCGATCTCGGCCGGCTCGTGCTGGACGTGGCGAAGGAGCCGATTCGCGTCCGCACCCACAACCGCCGGATCGGCGGCCCGAGCGTCGTGCGCACGCTGCTCAAAGCCTGATCGCCTTCCTCGCGAAGGCTGGACAAGTGTCCAATTCGGGTCGTTTCGCGCAAGTCCGAGCGATGAGATCCCGATGTTGAGCGCCGAGTCCAAGCAACGCTGCGGTCGTCCTCGAGGCGCCCGAGCCCCGGAGAACCCGCTCGATGCGCCCCAGACCCGCGGTCCTGCCCAAGATTGCCCTGCCACTCGCGATCGCCGTCGCGGCGATCTGCACCGGCACCCCGGCGGCGGGCGCCCAGCCGACGAGTGCGAGCGCGTCGCGCCACGTCCACGCACCCGCCCGCAAGAAGTGCCGCGTGACAAAGGCCCATGCCCGCCGAGGTTCGAGACACTGCAATCACAGACCGACCCGCAAGCCCGACCTCGAAGTCGGCCTGATCGGAGCCAAGCCCCCGTCCGAGCCGCCGGGCGTCACACGGTCCCCAACGACGGCACCGGCAGCGGCCGAGCCGGCTCCGGAGAAATCGCCAGGCACTGAAGAGGAGACTCCGCCGGCGACCCCGGAAGCCCCGCAGCCGGCCGAAGAAGCCCCGGACCCCAGCGCCGAACCCTCCCACTTCCGCTTCTTCTCCCCGACCAGCGTCTGGAACAGCCCCGTGCCGGCGGCCGCGCCGCTGGACCCGGAATCGCCGGCGACGGTTGGCGCCCTCGAGGCGCTGGTCTCCTCCGAGATCCAGGCGAAAACCGGGCCCTCGATCAACACGACCGAATCCAGCGTCCCGATCTACACCGTTCCCGCCGAACAGCCCACCGTCCCGGTGCAGCTGTCGAGCGAATACGCCGCCGCCGCCCTGCGCTCCGCCTGGAGCGCCGTTCCCCTGCCCCCCACCGCCGAGCCGGCCCGTGGCAACGATCGGCATCTGGTGGTCTGGCAGCCGAGCAGCGACCGCCTCTGGGAGTTCTGGGAAATGTCTCACGACAGCGACGGCTGGCATGCAGGCTGGGGGGGCGCGATGATGAGTGCCTCCTCCAACTCCGGGGCATACGGCACCGACGCCTGGCCGGGCTCCACCCGCTTCTGGGGCGCCTCGGCCAGCTCGCTCTCGATCGCCGGAGGCCTGATCACCTTCGAAGACCTCGAACACGGCAGCATCGAACACGCGCTCTCGATGTCGCTGCCCCACATCCGCGCTGGCGTCTACTCCGCGCCGGCACAGCGGGGCGACGGCAAGTCCGCCGATCCGCTCGCACTGCCCGAGGGTGCCCACCTGCGCCTCGACCCGACCCTCGACCTGAGCAGCCTGCACCTTCCCCCGGTCACCCTGAGGCTGGCCAGGGCCGCCCAGCGCTACGGGATCTTCGTCAGGGACGGCGCCCGCACCGTTACCTTCCAAGCGCAGGACCCGACGCCGACCGACGCCGATCCCTATCGGGGCCCGCACGGCTTCTGGGAAGGCTCCTATCCACGCGCGATCCTGTCCTCCTTCCCCTGGTCGCATCTGCAGCTGCTGCAGATGGACCTGCACGCCAACCCCGGCACCTAAGAGGGACTAGCGAAACCCCCGCCCACGCCTGGCGGCGGCGGACGGCGCGCAAGGAGCCGCAGCCGGGTCCCGTTTCCATCGTGGATGTCCTCCAAGGTCCGCAGCGCCCGCCCCGATACAGCCAACGCCGCCGAGGCGGCGCCGATCACGCGGGCGCATCCGTTCGTCGTCGCCACCCGCTCCCTGGGGCACCGCTGGGTCAGGCGGCTGACCCGCCAGAGCCACGATGGCGGCGTGCGCAGGCCCGCGCCGCCCCCGACCTGCCCGCCGGGCTGGCAGATCGGCCCGCCTGACTTCGTCGGCGTGGGAGCACAGCGCTGCGGGACGACGCGGTGGTTCAGGTTGATCGCCTCCCACCCCGAGGTTGCCTCCTCGCCGGCTGACAAGGAGCTGCACTTCTTCGATCGCTTCTACGGCGGCGGCTTCGCGGAGGCCGACGTCGCCGCCTACCATGCCTACTTCCCGCGGCCCGCCGGTGCCAAGGCCGGCGAGTGGACCCCGCTGTACGGCAGCTCCGCCTGGATCCCCAAGCTGCTCTCCCGGGCGGCGCCAGACGCCCGCCTGCTCGTGCTTTTGCGCGATCCGATCGAGCGCTTCGTCTCCGCGCTCCAGCACAATGCCCGCCTCTCCCACGAACAGGGGATGCCGCTGAACCGGCTGGCGCCGGTCGAGGCCTTCAGGCGAGGCTTCTACCACGCCGAGATCGAGGCCCTTTCCCCCCATTTCGACCGCTCGCGGATCCTCGTGCTCCAGTACGAGCGCTGCGCCCGCGAACCACTGGAGCAGCTGCGGCGCACCTTCGAGTTCATCGGCCTCGCCGATACGCGCTTCGCCCCCTCCGAGCTGGACGCCAATCCCAATCCGCAGTCATCCAAGCCACAGCTCGACGAGGAGGCCCGCGATTCCTATGCGCGCGCCTACCGCGACGACGTGGAGGCTCTGGCTCGCGCCTTCCCGGAGATCGACCTGGCGCTCTGGCCCAACTTCGCCGAGCTTGCCGGCTGACGCCCCACTCGCCCACCCACCCGGGTGAGCAGCTCGGTCAGCCGGTGGCGGTCGCGGCGGTTCAAGCCACCGAGGAGCAGGAAGGCGGCGACGTAGGCCAGCGCCCCCGCTGCCGCGCAGGCGATCACGCCGGCGATCGAGGGGGTCACCTTCTCCATCCCACGGGCGGCCGCGAATCCGGCCGCATACGCCACCACGAGGGCGAGCCGCTCGCGGATCGGCCAGGTTGCGCGAAGCGGGCGCCGCAGGGCGGGCCGCACCGCGATACCAGAGAGGACGATGACGACGACGTAGCCGGCCAGCAGCGCGATCGCCGGGCCGCTCACGCCGAGGCTCGGCGTGAGCGCGAACAGCAACCCGATCGTCACCGCCAGGCGCGCCAATGCGACCACGCTGGTCAGGCCCGGCCGGTTGATCGCCCACAGCGCCTGGGTCTGGGCAACGGTGATCGATGCCATCGCCGGGAAGAGGGAGAGCAGGACAAGCGCCGGCGCCGCCTGTCCGAACCCCGGGCCAAAGATGGCGAGGACGGAGTGCGCGGCGCCGCCGAGCACGGCCGCGATCAGCAGCATCCCGACGACTTCGTATCGGACCGAGTCGATCAGGGCCCGGTCGAAGCCGTGGCCGTCACCCTCGGAGTGACGCCCGACCAGGGTCGGATAGAGGACTTCGGTGATCCGCAGGCTGGCCTGCTGCAGGCGCTGTGGCAGCGAGAGGGCGCGGCTGTAGGCGCCGACGACGCTCGTCGACGCGACCACCCCGAGCGCCCAGACACCCCCCTGCTGGCTGGCCCCCTGGGCGATCTGGCCGGGGGTCGCCTTGAGTCCGAAGCGCAGCAGCTCCGGCAACACGTCCAACCCGGCCCGCAATTCGCTCCGGGTCAGCCGCGGACGTACGAATGCCCGTACGGCGACGGCCCGGTGGACGAGCGAGGTCGCCGCCGCGCCGATCGTCGCGATCACCAGGCCCCAGACCGAATGCCAGGCGATACCGACCGCCACCGCGATGACGACGATGGCGACGGTTTCGTGCAGGCGCACCCAGAAGAGCTGCCTGCCGGCGACGAAGGCGGAGAAGACCGCGTCGAGGTTCCAGTTGGTGTTGGAGACGACGACATAGCCGGCGATGCTCACGTACACCGGCGGCAGCAGCTCGGGGGCGTGCAGGGGGCCATTGAAGGCGAACCAGCAGACGCCGGCAACGAGCACCCCCACGACCACCGACAGCGCCCAGGAGAAGCCGAAGACGACCGCGAAGAGCTGGGTGACACGGGGGTGCCTGGGCGGCAGGCCGGTGATCTCCTTGATCAGCGCTTTCTGCTCTTTGACGCTCGAGAGCAGGTTGAGCGCCGCCACCGGCGCGAAGACGAGAGCGTACTCGCCGATGATCTCGACGCCGTACAACCGCGAGGTGACGATCGTCGAGACGAGCCCCAGCACCGCGGTGCCGAAAAAGCTCAGCACGCCGAAGAAGAAGCCGGCGCGGTAACTGGCTCGCGCGGGCGGCGCGGAGCCTGGCTCGGGTCGATCTGCAGCTGGCATCGGGCATCCCATCAACGAATCGAAGCCGGTCCCAGCTTGCGCCAGACGACGGAAGTTCGGCCTGGAATTCCGCGTTCTCAGGGCGTTGACGCTTCCGACCTTCTTCATCATCGGCGCCGCCAAGGCGGGCACCACGAGCCTGCACTTCTACCTGGACCAGCACCCCGAGATCCAGATGTCGGCGACCAAGGAGCCGAACTACTTCGCCGGCGCGGCCAACGGCATCCCCTACCCGGTGGGCAGGGTCGATCGCCTCGACCGCTACGAACGGCTTTTCGATCCGGCCTTCGAGGTGCGTGGCGAGGCCTCGCCGAGCTACACCAGCGCGCCGCGCCGCGCCGGCGTGCCGGAGCGGATCGCGCAGGCCGTGCCGGACGGGAAGTTCGTCTACGTGGTGCGCGATCCGATCGCCCGCACCCTCTCCCAGTACCAGATGCTCGTCGCCGCGGGCAAGGAGCGCAGGTCGCTGCCCGAAGCCCTCGGCCGGCTGGAGGAGTCCGACCCCCATTCCTTCTACCTGACCTGCCAGAGCTTCTACGCCCACCAGCTGCAGCTCTACCTCAGGCGCTTTCCAGGCGAGAGGATCCTGGTGATCGACCAGGCGGAGCTGCTCGCCGACCGGGACGCGACCCTGCGCGAGGTCTTCTCCTTCCTCTCGGTCGACCCCGCCTTCACCTCCGAGCGCTTCGACGCGGAGCTGTTCCAGGGCGGCGAGCGCAGGGTCTACCCCCGGTTCTTCACGCGCTTCGTCAAGCCCATCGCGGCGGCGCCCTTTCGCCGACTTCCAGACGGCTTCCGGGACTCTCTGCGCGGCTCGGTCGAGCGTGCGGTGCTTCCCAAGGTCCCCCGACCCAGGCTCGACGATCGGCTCCGCGCCCGCCTGATCAGCCTCTACACAGAGGACGTCGAGCGCCTGCGGGAGCTGACCGGCAAGAAGTTCCCGAGCTGGAGCATCTGAGCGGGCGCAAGTTCGGCTCGGCGCGCGCCGTTTTGACTCTGGTGAGGCTAAAAGGACGTACCGCCGCCCAGAACCCCGCCCAATTGCCGCCGGTCGAGATGCCATCTGCATCTGTGAACGGCGAAGGCGGCCCGCCTCCCGCGGGAATCTTCGAGCCGTCGGAGAGCTTTGCCGTGCGAGCGATCGGCAGGAACAAGCTCCTCGTCGTCGCGATCGCCGTGGCCGTCGGCCTGCTCGCCGCCGGCCTGGGCTTCCTGCGGCAGCCGACCTATACGGCAACCGCATCGCTCCAGGTCGGGCAGGTGAATCCGAACTCCCCCGGCTTCCTCGGCTACACGCAATCCGCGGCGTCGCTGGCGACGGCCTTCAGTCGCTCGGTCGGGGCCGCCCCGGTGCTCGCCACGGTCGAGCGCAAGCTGCGGCTCTCGCGTCAGCTGGCCGCCTCGCGGCTGGCGGCCGAGCCGATCCCCCAGGCGCCGGTGTTCCAGGTGGTCGCGACCGGACCGAGCGAACGCGGCGCGGTCAAGCTGGCGAACGTCGCCGCCGGCGCGGTGGTCGCCTACGAGAGCAAGAGCAACAGCGCCAACCCCCAGGCCAAGTCGCTTCTGCACGACTACCGAAGGACCTCGCTCGTCCTGCGACGCGCTGTGATGCGGGTGGCGGAAGTCGATGCCTCCTCGGCGGGCTCCGAAGAGCTGCTCGAGGCGGAAGCGGCGAAAAGCGCCGCCCAGATCCAGCTGGAAGCAACGGGGAAGGCGTATACCGAAGCGGTCACCAGCCAGGCGCCCCGCAAGGGACTGGTCTCCTTCCTCGCCGGAGCGACGACGGCGAGCAGCGACCGGCGCTCGACCGCGCAGCTCTATGGCTTCATCGGACTGCTGGCGGGTCTGGCGCTCGGCTGCGGCGTCGCGGTACTGCGCGAGCGGCGACGGCTCAGGGGCCCGGCAGAGCCGTCGGGAGGCGACGCGCTCAAGCCCCGCCCGCGCAGCGCCCAGCCGGCTTGACGCAGGTGCGGACCGCCTGGCGTCCATCGCCCTACGTCTGGGGGGCACTCTGGATCCTGGCCCTGATCGCCGTGCACGAGCTGTACCCGGAACGCCTGGAAGGCCGCGGGGCGCTCGCCACGCCCATTCTGCTGCTCGCCGGCCTGCTGGTGGCACGCAAGCTCTGGGAGCTGCCACCGGCGGTGACGATGTGCGGGGCGATGGTCCTGAGGATCTTCTCCAACGCCTGGGGGCAGGTCGGCGTCGGCGGGGTTCCGCTCGATCGCCTGCTCTTCGTCTTCGTCCTGCTGCAGGTCTTCCTGCGCTCGCCGGGGGCGGCGCGGATGCCGCCGCTGCGGCTGCGCAACGTCCATCTCCTGCTCGGCCTGACGATCCTCTATCTGCTTGCCTCGGCGGCCGCGGCCGGAACGCTGAGCGGCGAATCGGGAGGCCTTCCGATCCTCGACGAGTTCGGCGTGGCCCCGTTCCTGGCCTTCCTGCTTGCGCCCTCGGTCTTCAGCGGACGGCGCGAGCGCAACCTGCTGCTCGCGGTCCTCGTCGGGCTCGGGCTGTACCTCGGCCTCACCGCGGTCTTCGAGTCGGTCGGGCCGCACGCTCTCGTCTTCCCCCACTACATCGTCGCGATCGACGCCGCCGACCCGGCCGAACGCGTAAACGGGCCGTTCCAGAGCTCGGTGGCCGAGGGGTGCGCCCTCTTCGCCTGCGCCGTCGCTGCCGCGATCGCCTTCGCACAGTGGCGCGGCGAGCGGCGGCGCTGGCTGGCGGCGCTGGCTGGCGCGGTCTGCCTCTTCGGTTGCTTCGCGACGCTCGAGCGGGGCGTCTGGATCGCCACCCTGCTCGGAATCGTCGTCGCGTCCCTGGCGACGCGAACCGGGCGGCGCCGGCTGCTGCCGGGCCTGCTCATCGCCGCGGTCGCGATCGGCGGTGCCCTGGCGGCCTCGCCGTCGCTCTCCGAAAAAGCATCGGCCAGAGCCGGCTATGAACGCAGCGTCTGGGATCGCAAGAACCAGACCGCTGCCGGCTTGCGGATGCTCGCCGCGAAGCCGCTCTTCGGCTTCGGCCTGGGCCGGTACAAGGACGACAGCCTCGAATACTTCAGGCAGCCGCGGGACTATCCGATGACCGGCCGGGTGGCGATCGACTCGGTCGGCATACCCGAAGTCGTCCAACCGCTGCACAACCTCTATCTCGGCTACGCGGTCGAGCTGGGGCTGGTCGGCTTCTCGCTCTGGTTCGCATCGCTGCTCTGGGGCGTGGGAGGGGCGATCTTCGCTCGCGGGCCGGCCGAGCTCCGACCTTGGAAGCTCGGCCTGCTGGCCATCGCGGTGTTCCTGCTCGCGGTGACCGCGGTCAATCCCAACCAACCGCCCTTCACCTCTCTACTGCTCTGGACATGGGCCGGGGTCGCGACGGCGAACGTCTTCTCTCCGGCGCCCGGCGGACTCCGCGACGAGGCTCCGCGGCGAACCGCGCAGGCGTGGCGGCCGGCGCGCCTCAAACCGGTGCCGGGGACATGACGCTGCCGACTTTCTTCATCATCGGCGCCGCCAAGGCGGGCACCACGAGCCTGCACTTCTACCTGGACCAGCACCCCGAGATCCAGATGTCGGCGGAGAAGGAGCCGAACTTCTTCTCCGGACCGGCAAACGGCATTCCCTATCCGCTCGGCCGAGTCGACAGCCTCGCCGCCTACGAACGCCTCTTCGACGCCCGCTTCGAAGTGCGCGGCGAGGCCTCGGTCGGGTACGCGAACAGCCCGCGCCGCCAGGGGGTGCCGGAGCGGATCAAGGAGCTGGTGCCGGACGCGCGTTTCGTCTACGTCGTCCGCGACCCGGTCGCGCGCACCGTCTCCCACTACCAACACCGAGTCGCCGCGGAGGGAGAGCGCCGCTCGCTGGTCGAGGCGCTCGACGATCTCTCCGACCCCTACTCGGTCTATCTGTGCCCGAGCCTCTACGCCCGCCAGCTGGAGCTCTACCTGAGTGTCTTTCCGGCCGAGCGGATCCTGGTGATCGACCAGGCCGACCTGCTCGCCGATCGAGAGGCGACCCTGCGCGAGGTCTTCTCGTTCCTTTCGGTCGAGGAGTCCTTCGACTCCGTGCAGTTCGGCGACGAGCTCTACAAGGGCGAGGAGCGGCGAGTCCACCCCCCTGCCTACTCGCGTCTGCTCGCCCCGATCCAATCCTCGCCGCTGCGGCATCTGCCCCGTGGCCTGAGGCGCTCGCTGCGCCGCTCGGTCGAGCGTGTCCTCTGGCGTCCGGTTCCCAGGTCCGAGCTGGACGATGAGCTACGGGCCCGCCTGGAACAGCTCTTCGGGGAGGAAGTCGAGCGACTGCGGGCGCTGACCGGCAAGCCGTTCCCGAGCTGGAGCATCTAGCGGGGGGAGGTGGGCAGGCTGCATCCGAGACTCACGCCGGCACTGACGCTCGCCACTGCGATGCTCCTGCTGGCGAGCTGCGGGGCGGGCGCCAAAGGAGACATCGGCACCGCGCCGGCAGCGCGGGACGCCGCCGGGCGCGGCGCCGTCGACATCGGCCGAATCGCGCGTCAGGTGCGCTTTCGCTTCTTCTCCCCGGCGAGCTTCTGGAACACGCCGGTTGCGGCCGATGCCCCGCTCGACCCGGGCTCGGCGTCGATCATGACGGCCTTCCGGGGCATGGTCGCCACCGAGCTGGAAGAAGGGACGGGACCGGCGATCAACACGACCGAATACAGCGTGCCGATCTACAAGGTCCCCGACGACCAGCCGACGGTCCGCGTCGAGCTGACCAGCCGCTACACGGCGTCCGCCCTGCGCTCGGCCTGGAGCGCCGTCCCCTTACCGGCAGCGGCCCAGCCGGCGGGCGGCAACGACCGCCACCTCGTCGTCTGGCAGCCGTCCACCGATCGGCTCTGGGAGTTCTGGGAGCTGAGACACGGGCCGGAAGGCTGGCGGGCAAGTTGGGGGGGCGCGATACAGCGCACCTCGGCCGATCCCGGCGTCTACGGGCCGGCGGCGTGGCCGGGCGCCAGCTCGAACTGGGGGGCTTCGGCCTCCGCCCTCTCGATCGCCGGAGGGCTGGTGCGGTTGGGGGATCTCGAGCACGGCTGGATCAACCACGCCCTCTCGATGTCGATCCCCGACGTGCGGGCAGGGGTCTACGCCTCGCCGGCGAGGCGGACGGACGGACGGTCCACGAACCCCCTCTCACTGCCCGAGGGCGCCCACCTGAGGCTGGATCCGGATCTTGACATCGGCGCCCTGAAACTGCCGCGGATAACCCGGATGCTGGCCGAGGCCGCGCAGCGCTTCGGCATCTTCGTTCGCGACGGCGCGCGCAACGTGGCCTTTCAGGCGCAAGACCCGATCACCGCCGGTAGCAACCCGTACCTGGGCGCGGATGGCTATTTCGAAGGCTCCTATCCGCGGGAGCTGCTCGCGGAGTTTCCCTGGGAACACCTGCAGCTGCTGAAGATGGAACTGCACCAGAGCGGCTGATGGCACGGCGCGAGGCTCGAGCGAGCGCGGAGGAGCGACTGATCCGGCTCAGCGCCGAGACGGCCGCGCGGCGCCGGAACGAACGCGAGCGGGCGATGGAGCTGGCGGCGACGGTGAGCTGGTCGCGTCTGCTCGACGCGCTGCGCGAGCGGCGCCTGCTGCCGACCCTGGGACCGCGCCTGCTCGAGCTGGCCAGCGAGCGGGCAGATGCCGGGTTCGAAGCGGCACTGGCCGAATCGCTCGAGACGACGCGGCGCCAGGCGGCGCTGGTGCAGCTGATCTCGGCTCGAGTGCAGGCGGCGCTCGCCGAGGCCGGAATCCGCTCGGCGCCGTTGAAGGGACCGCAGCTCGGAGAAGCGCTGTACGGGGACGCGGGTCGGCGCCTGTCGAGCGACATCGACCTGTTGGTCCCCGGTACGCAACTGCAGCGAGCGGTGGCGGTCGTGCGCGAGCTCGGCTACGCGCCCCCATCCGACCCCCGGCTTCCAGACGGCATGCCGCTCCTCCACTTCGCCCTGGTCCACCAACGCAACGAGCTGCCGCCAGTCGAGCTGCACTGGCGCATCCACTGGTACGAGTCCGCCTTCGCCCACGATCGCCTGCTGCCGCCGGCGATCGACAGCGGCGAGTGGCGGCCGGCCCCGGCGGACGAGCTGATCGCGCTGCTCCTCTACTACGCTCGCGACGGGCTGGCCGGCCTGCGGCATCCGACTGATATCGGCGCTTGGTGGGACGGCTACGGAGGGCGGCTCGCAGTGGCAGACGTCGAGCGATCCCTGCGGCCCTATCCGGCGCTGCAGACGGCCGCCCTGGCCGCGGCAAGGGCAGCCGAGGCCGTCGTCGGCCTGCCCGCGGCGGAGCTGGTCGGGGGCGAGCTCCGCCTCGGCGCGCGGGGCCGTGCGGCGGTGCGCCTGACCAATCCCCTGCCCCACTCCGGCGAGGCGCAGGTCTTCGCCGACATGGGTCTGATCGACGGCTTGCTGACTCCATTTGGCGGTTGGCGGGATTTCTTCCGGCGCCAGGTCGCCCCCCCTCGCAGCGCCTTGCCGCACCCACCGGGCGCGCCGGGGAAACCGGCCTCCAGGCTCGGCCACGCGACCCGGGTGCTGGGCCGCTACACCCTGACGATGGCCCAGCTGCTGCGCCCCGGAGGCCCCGCTCCCTCGGGAAGCCGCTGAGGGCGACGGGCGCAGCGGACCCAGGCGCGCACTTTTCGCCCAGCCCCACTCGTTTGTGCAGTGGGCCGATGCGACCGGCGCGACCCCCCAACCACCGCTCCCCAGCCCGCCGCGGGCCGCTGCGCCTGCTCGGCGGCGTCCTCTTCGTATTCGAGAGCGCGCTCGCCATCTCGACCGCCTACCTGCTCGGCCTGCTGGTGGCGGCCCGCAGGGCGCCGGGCCGGGCCGGGCCGGCCGAGCCAGAGCAGGACCGGGGCCTGCCGCTGACGATCCTGATCCCCGCACACGACGAGGAGGAGGGCATCGCGGCGACGCTCACGGCGCTGGCTCGCTGCGACTACCCAGAGGGCCTGAGGCGCACGATCGTGATCGCCGACAACTGCGGCGATCGCACGGCGCAGCGCGCAATCGCGGCGGGGGCGGAGGTCTGGGAGCGACGCGACCCGGACCGACGGGGCAAGGGTCACGCCCTGATCTGGGCCTTTGGGCGGCTCGACGCCGAGGTCCCCGAGGGCCGTGGGGTCGTGGTCCTCGACGCCGACTGCATTCCCTCCCCCAACCTGTTGCGGGCCGTCGACGAGCGCCTCCGCGGTGGCGCACATGCGCTCCAGGCCGACTACGTGGTCGGCAACCCGGAGGCCTCGCACGCCTCGGCGCTGCGCTTCGGCGCCTTCGCCCTGATGAACACCGTCCGCTTCCAGGGCAAGCAGCAGCTCGGCCTCTCCTGCGGCCTGGTCGGCACCGGCATGGCCTTCAGCCGAGACCTGTTGCGGCGCCGGCCGTGGACGACCACCGGGCTCACCGAGGACGACGAATACCACATGCGCCTGGTGCTGGCCGGGGAGCGCGCCGAGTTCGCCGCCGAGGCCTCGGTCAGCTCGGCGATGCCGACCTCGCTGCGTGGCAGCAGCGAGCAGCAGGCGCGCTGGGAAGGCGGCAAGCTGCAGCTGATCCGCCGCTGGACGCCCCGCCTCCTGCTCGCCGGCCTCGCCCGCCGCGATCCGGTGCGGCTGCACGCCGGCTTGGAGTGCCTGGTCCCGGCGCAGTCGCTGATCGCGGCCGGCAGCGCCGCCTCGGCGGGCGCCGCGGTCCTGCTCGGCCACCGGCGGCTGCTGGCGCTCTCGCTGGCCACTCTCGCCGCCCAGCTGACCTTCGTCCTGGCCGGGTTGCGCCTGGTCCGGGCGCCGGCGCACGTCTACCGGGCGCTGCTCACCGCGCCGGCGCTGATCGCCGGCAAGCTGGCGATCTACGGGCGCCTGCTCGGCGGCCGCGGCCCGACCTCATGGCAGCGGACCAGACGCGAGGCGCCGCGGTGAAGATCGCCTACCTCTGCTCAGAGTACCCGGCGATCTCGCACACCTTCATCCTGCGCGAGGTCGAAGCGCTGCGCCGCCGCGGCGCCGAGATCGCGACCTTCTCGATCCGCCGCACGAGCCCGGCGAACCTGCTCTCGCGCGCCGACCGGGCTGCCTTCGAGAGCACCTTCGCGATCCTGCCGCCGAGCTGGCCGCGGCTGATCCGGACCCACCTGCGCCTGGCGCTGACCCGGCCCGCGGTCTACTTCTCGGTTCTCGCCGGGGCGCTGCGCCTGGCGCCGGCCGGGCCTCGCGGCCTGCTCTGGCAGCTCTTCTACTTCGTCGAGGCGGTCGTGCTCTGGGACGAGTGCCGCCGCCGCGGCATCCGCCACATCCACGTGCACTTCGCCAACGTCTCGGCCGACGTCGCCCTGCTCGCCTCCCGCATCGGCTCCGCGCTCGAGCCGGACCGGCCCTGGTCGTGGAGCTTCACCATGCACGGCCCCACCGAGTTCTTCGACGTCCGCCACTTTCGCCTGGCGGAGAAGCTGCGCCAAGCCCGCTTCGTCGTCTGCATCAGCGACTTCGCTCGCAGCCAGCTGATGGCGCTGAGCGAGCCCGATTCCTGGCAAAAGCTGCCGGTGGTCCACGTCGGCATCCCGATCGAGCAGTTCACCCCCGTCGGCGCCAGCCCGCCTACGGCGGCGGCCGAGATCCTCTGCATCGGCCGCCTCGTGCCGGAGAAGGGCCAGGCGGTGCTGATCGAGGCGATCGCGCGACTGGTCGAGCGCGGGCTGCCGGCGAGCGCGACCTTCGCCGGCGAAGGGCCGCAGCGCGGGGCGCTGGAAGCCCTCGCCGAGCGCCTCGGCGTCGGCTCGCGGGTCTCCTTCCGAGGGGCCGTGGGCCAGGAAGAGCTCCACGCCCTCTACGCGGCGGCCTCGGCCTTCTGCCTGCCGAGCTTCTCCGAGGGTGTGCCGGTCGTGCTGATGGAGGCGATGGCGATGCGCCTGCCGACGATCGGCACGACGATCACCGGGGTCCCCGAGCTGATCGAGGACGGCCACTCCGGCCTCCTGGTCCCGCCCGGCCGTCCCGACCTGCTCACTGACGCACTGCAGAGGGCGCTGTCAGACGACGCCCTGGCCCAGACGCTCGGCGAGGCGGGCCGGGCGAAGGTGCTCGCCGAATTCGACGCGGACGCCTCGGCCGAGCAGCTGCACGCGCTCTTCGCCGAGCAGATCGGTGAGATGCCGCTCAGGCCGCAGTCGCGAATGAACGGGGATGCGCCGACGCGCTCACCCGTCGGCGCGCGGCCGCCAGCAGATCCTCGCGACTGACCTGGTCGGCCTCGACCGAAATCGCCAGCCCGCGCTCCCCCAGTTCGCCGGCGATCTGCACCTGGTGATCGTCGACCAGCTCGGCAAAGGCGAGCCGGCGCGGCACTATCACCGGGCACTTGCCGACCTCGAGCGCCGCCAGGGCGTTGCCGACGCCGGCGTGGCAGACGACCGCGTCGGCCTCGCTCATCGCCGCGGTCAGCTCGCGTTCCGGCAGCATGTAGTGGCCTGGCACCCCCACCGTGTCGGGGTCGGTGTTGCCGGTCTGCCAGAGGACCTCGGCCTCGGGCGGCAGGATCCGCTTGAGGCGGTGGACGATCCGCGGGAAGGCCTCCGCCGTGGTCCCCAGGGCAACCACGATCCGCTCCAGCCGGGCGTCCCCCCCTACCGCCTCGGCGCACTCGAAGGAGTCGAAGACCGAGCCGCCGTAGCGCCAGCGGCCACCGGCCCACTCGCGGCACTGGCTGACCAGGGAGACGCCCGGAACCCGGCTGAGCAGCCGGCCGGTGAGCGAGGGGCCGTCGAGGCGTGCCGCGCTCTCGACATAGCAGCAGCGCAGCCCACGCGTCCTCGCCATCGCGATGTAGGGGACCGCCACCGAGGCGCCGGTGCTGACCACCGCCTTGACGTCGGGGGCCCCGGTGAGACGGCGGGCCAGGGGCAGGCTGCGGATCGCCCCCAGCGCGTCGCGGTCGCCGACGAAGGGGACGAGCTCGACGTCCTCCCCGGCCAGCAGCGAACGGCTCTGCGGGGTGTCGAAGGTGAGCCAGCGGAAGGGGCCCTCGACGTCGGAGAGGCGGTTGCGCAGGAGGTGCAGCTCCTTCAGGTGGCCGCCGGTGGAGGCGACCAGCAGCGTGGTCAAGCCGCCGACCTCCGCAGAGAGGGGGGCGCGGCGGTGCGATCCACCGGGTCGGCGTCGATCGGCGCGGCGCGCAGTTCGGCGGCGAGCCGGTCGGCGAGCCGCACGGCAAAGGCGACCAGGGTGAGCGTCGAGTTTGCCTGGCCGGAGGTGGGGAAGGTCGAGCTGCTGGCGACGAAGAGGTCCTCGAAGCCGTGCACGGCGAGGTCGGCATCGACGACGCCGTCCTCGGGCCGGGCCGACATCCGCGTCGTACCCGCCTGGTGAAAGCCGCCGAAGAGGCCCTCGCGGACCGCTCCCTCGACGTCCTCGCGCAGGAAGGCGACGCTGCCCAGCCCCTGGGCGCGCAGCGAGCGGTCGAGCGCCTCGTGGACGCGCCGCACGTTGCCGACGTCCTCCTCGTCGAAGTGCAGGTGGGTGCGCAGGCGGGGCATGCCGAGCGCGTCGCGCTCGCTGCTCGGCTCGACGAAGCTCTGCCAGTGCGGCAGGTGCTCGGCGTGGTAGAGCAGCGGGTAGACGTTGGCGGCGCTGGCGACGAAGAAGCCCGGCGCCTTGCGGCCGCGGCGCAGGAAGCGGCGGTAACCGAAGCTCGCCGCGAACGCCGCCGCCGGCCCGAGATCGCGGGCGACGTTGCGCAGGTGGGCCGGCAGGTCGGGGGGCCGGTCGGTCTTCGTGTGCTCGCGCCGGATGCCCTCGGCGACGAAGTAACGACCGAACGGCGAGACCAGAGCCAGGTAGACAAAGGAGAGGATGCCGCTGCCGTGGGAGGGGTCGCCGATCGAAGGGTTGACCATCCACATCGCCGCGTTGGGGAGGTTCTCGGCGAGCAGCAGCCGCGGCGCCAGGGTGAAGCGCCGCCGCACGTAGACGCCGTCGGCGTCGCGCTCGTGGTCGAAGATCGTCCGCTCGGGCCGGGTGGAGAACCGCACCTCGGCGATCCGCGCCTCGACGTGGGCCATGTACCAGCGCCCGAGGTGGCCCGAGTGATTGCCGATCCCGCCTGGGTGCCGGCGTTGGGAGGCGAAGAGCAACCGGGTCGATTCGAGCCCGCCGGCGGCGATCGCGTAACGCCGCGCCCGGATCGTCACCGTCTCGCCGCCGCGCCGCGCCCGCAGGTAGTCGACGCTCCAGCCGCCCCCGGGCGAGGGCTCGGCGCGGGGCACGATCTCGGTGCAGGTCAATCCCGTCTCCAGCCGCAGCAGCGGAGAGCGCTTCAGCGCGCCGCGGTAGAGGCGCCCGAAGTTCGTCGGCAGCGACCAGCGCTCGAGCTCGCTGGCGCGCAGGTCGCCGTCGACGAACCCCGGCACGATCGTGCGACCCGCCAGCCCGGGCAGATCCTCGGCGTCGAAGACCGCCTCGCCGCAACGGGACCACTCGCAAGCCCGCGGCAGGAATCGGGCGAACTCCTCGTAGCCGACCGGCCAGCTCGTCTCGCCGACGATCGGCCGCGGCTCGAAGTCGACTGGGTCGAACGGCACGCAACGCCCTCCCCAGAGGTTGGACGCGCCGCCCACCTGGCGCCGCGTCGTCAGCGACATCTCGACGTGGTGGGGGTCGTCGATGACCGCATCGCCGAGGCGCTGCGCCGTGGAATCGAAGCTCTCGCCACCGCTCTCCAGCAGGACGACGCTGCGCTTCGCCGCGACCAGCTCCAGAGCGAGGACGATGCCGGCGGGACCGGCCCCGACGACAGCGACGTCGGCCTCGATCGAGGCGCCCTCAGGCACTCGCCGCCACCTCTTCGTCCGGTATCGCGCGAGCCAGCCGCTCGAACGCCAGCACCGGGGCCGGGTCCGCCTCGCGCGCGAGATCCTCGGCCTCGGTCGCGAGTGCGATGCGCTCCGGTCGGGTGGTGCTGAAGAGGACCGTGCCGCGGGGATTGCGCAGAAGCGCGCCCCGCAGCAACAGCGAGGAGATCTCCTCCGGACGCCCGCAATCCTCGCCCACCGCACGGCTCCACTCCTCGTGCGGCCCGCTCTGCGCCAGACAGCCGCAGATCCGCGGCAGAGCGGCGGAGAGAACGCCGAAGGTGATCACCGGCCACTCGGGGGCGGGCGGGCGAAACGGCTCGAAGACGTCGTCGCGAACCTGGATGACGGGATGCGGATCGATGCCGTCGAGGAGCCCGGCGCTGGCCTGCGCCTCGCTCGCGATGCCCCAGGCCCGCACCGACCCGGCCCTTCGCAGGTCCTCGAGCGCCTCGGCGAGCTCGTCGATGTCGATCGCGTCGCCGGGGCCGGCCCCATGAATCAGGAAGGCGTCGACGTGGTCGGTCCCCAGCTCGCGCAGGCTGGTCTCGAGGCTCCTGCGGGCCGTCGCGGCGTCGTAGCGACGCGGTTGGTTGAAGGCACTCTCCCGTCGCCTGAGGACCGCCCGCAGGCTGGGGAATCGGGCGAGGACCGCCCGGGCGGGGGCCTGCAGTGCCGCCAGCCGCCCGACCGAGCCCGTCGGCTCGATGCCGAACTTGGTCACGATCGCGATCCGCTCGCGGCGCCCGCGGGCGAACCGGCCGACTTCTCCCTCGACCGCGCCCAGCCCGTACATGCGGGCAACATCGAAGTGCCTGACGCCGTGCTCGAACGCTTCGGCGAGCAGGCGCTGCCGGTGGCGCCGGGAGGGCGACTGCATCAGCCCGGCGCAGCCGAAGCCCAGACGACGCCCGGTCCGCTCGCCGACCGCCTCCACCGGCGGCCTCAGCCCGCCGCGGTCAAAGGCGTCTCCAGGGGCTCGCTCCCCAGCCCGAGGATCCCCATGCCGAGCCCCTGCTCGGCATCGAGGATCAGGTCGACGGCCTCGTGGCGGGAGTGGACTCCCAGTTTGCCGAAGGCCGAGGAGAGATGGCTCTTTACCGTGCTTTCGGCGAGGACGAGGCGTTCGGCGATCTGCGCGTTGGTCTGGCCCATGACGACCAGGCCGAGGATCTGTTTCTCGCGCGCGGAGAGGGCCGGCGGATCGATGCGCCGCCCGTGCCGCATCGGCACGCATACCTGTCCCGTCCTGGCTGCCGCCAGGCAGGGCTCGAGCGCTCGCCCCACCTCGCTCTCGAGCACGATCCCGGCGGCGCCGGCTTCCACCGCCGCCCGGATCTCCCAGCCACGCGGCTCCTCGGCGCAGACGAGGACGACCTGGGCCTCGCCGAACGCCTTTTGCAGGCGCTCGATCTCACCCGGCAAGCGGGTGCCGGCCTCGATTCGGAGCACGATCTGGGCGGGGGCCTCGAGCTCGACCTCCGCGAGGAGGTCGTCGACCCGCTCGAACCACCTCGACTCGCGCTGCGCGACGGCCAGGACCGCCGTCAGCTCGCCATCCTCGGAGCCACGCGGCCAGACCACCGCCACCGGGTGGGCGTCCGACTCCTCGGCACCCCGTAGATCCGCTTCGGCGCACTGGCTCGGCACAGCTAGATAACGGCGAGGCGCCACCTGGACTTGCGTTCAGGGCCCGGACAGCGAAAAGCCATCTCGAAGATGGCTTTTCGCACCGCACATCGGGGCAGCCGCCTGCCCTTTGGTCCCTGCTGAGGACGTTAGGGTTTGGACGTACAGCCCGCCGCGGGGTTGCTCGGGCCGACGGTGAATTCGCCGACCGTGCCGGGATAACCGAGATCGCCACCGCCGCCGCCGAGGCAGGCTGCGGTCAGCTCCTGTAGATCGCCATAGTCGACGATCCGAGGTGCCTCGTAACTCCCGGAACTCATCTTGTTGTCATCCATCGTGCAGCTCCTATCGGGCTATTGACGCCGCCAAGCTTTTCGGGCAAGGCGACCACGACACCGTCGAGTGTAGGTCCAGACCGGCCACGGTCAAGGCGGGAAAAAGGACTAGGTGGAAAAAGGTAGGACTTCCGAGGTTCCCAATTCGACGCGCGCGGAACCGGCCAAAGGAGCAAGCGAAGCCAGCTCCCCGGCTCCCCGGGCCTCGGCTCGCAGCCAGCACTCCGCGGTGAGGAGCCGCCAGACCTGCCACATCCAGCGGAAGGGCTCCTCTCTGCGCCCGCGCTCGTCCTCGAGCAGATCGCGCCGCATCGCCGCCATATCGACGTAGGCGCCCAGCTCGGCCTTCGGGTCGGCGAGGATGCGCCGCAGCAGCTCTCCGTCGGGACCGGTCAGGCAGTCGACGATGAGGGACTGGAACCACGCCTTCCCCGGGCGGAGTCGAATCGAATCGGGCAGCAGGCCCACCATCGCCTGGCGCAACAGCGGCCGGTTGAAGCGGGGGTCGAGGGTGGCTCGGGGGGGCTGGCGCAGGCCGAGCTCGACCAGGTCGAGGTCGAGCATCGGGTGGCGGGCCGCGAGCCCCGCCATGGCGGCGCGGCGGCGCTGATGCTCGAAGACGCCGGCGGCCTCGATCTCATAGGCCAGCCCGTGAGCCGCGTGCGCCCACCAGCGCGGGCCGTCGAGGCGCTTCCAGGCCAGGGGGTCGCCGGTGGCGATCAGCTCCCTCACCGCATGAGGGCGGAGCCAGCCGGGGGCCTCGCGCCGCGTCTGCCGAGCGAGCGTCGCCGTCTGCAGGCGGGCCGGGAGCGCCCCGGCGAAGCCGAACGAGCCGGCGACCTGGGCCACCTCGCGCCGCCCGGCATAGGCACCGCCCGGTAAGCGGCGGGCGAGAGCGAACACTTCGAGAGGGTGCCCGGCCCGCAGTCGGTCGGCAAGCAGGTAGTTGCGGGGAGCGAACAGCTCGTCGCCGCCATCGCCGTCGAGCACGGTCTCGGCGCCCCTCTCCCTCGCCGCATGGAGCAGGGCCAGGCTCCAGGGGTCCCCCCACCCCGCCGGCGGCAGCTGCCAGGCGGCGATGTGCTCGAACACCCCCGCCAGCAGCCCGCCCGGTCGCACGGCCGCGACAATGCCCGGCAGCTCGAGGGCTCGGCGCAGCTCGGCGATCAATTCCGACTCGTCGGCCTCGGGATGCTCCGGGAAGACGGCCGAGCAGGTCAGGACCCGGTCCGGGGCCCGCGCCGCGCAGAGGGCGGCGACGGAGGAGGAATCGAGCCCGCCGCTCATCGTCACCGCGGTCGCGCCGGAGGCGCCGATCCGGCGCTCCACCGCTCGCTCCAGCCCCTCCCGCAACGCTTCGCCGAGCCGCTCGGGGGGTAGCTCCAGGGGAGCCTCGAAGCGCGGCTTCCAGTAGCGCCGCTCGCGGAAGCCCCGGCGGTCGAGCAGCACCATCTCGCCCGGCCCCAGGCGGCGCACGCCCGCGAACAGGGTGCGCCTCCCCGGCCGCCCGCCGAGCGCGAGCCAGTGGGCGACGCAGGCGGGATCCGGCCCCGGGCGGCGGGGCAGGAGGGCAAGCAGGTCACGGACCTCGGTGGCGAAGCGCAGGCAGCCGGCGGTCTCGTGCAGGAAGAGCGGCCGGGCGCCGAGCTGATCGTGGGCGAGCAGCCCCTCGCCCCGGCGCCGATCCCAGAGGACGAGGACGAAATCGCCGCGCATGCGACCCGGCAGGTCGAGCCCCCAGCGACGGTAGCCGGCGGCGAGGAGCGGCCCGGGCGACGAGGGGGCCGCGGACCCCACGCCGAGCTCGGCGCCGAGCTCGGCGGCGTTGTCGAGGTGCCCGTCGAGCACACAGAGGAGACCGGCCGAGTCGGGCTCGGGGCCGCTCAGGGTCAACCGCCCCGACTCGAAGCTGCCCGCGAGCCCGCGACTCATGCCGCTCCGCGCAGTCGCGCTTCGACCGCCGCGCCGAGCTCCGTCGCATCGACGCCCGGTCCGACGACGACGCGCTCGACCCTGCCCAGGCAGGCCTGCGCGCAGACGTCGAGCAGGGTGCGCAGGCGCTGGGGGGCCGCCAGCACCAGGTTGAAAGTGGCCGCGAGCAGCATCTGCGCGTCGGCGGCGGGCTCGAAGCGCGGCCTCGCGGGCCCGTCGGCACGGCGATCGACGAAGAAGAGAGCCGCGAGCGCCGCCGGCGCCGCCGCTTCGGGAATCCGCACCACGCGCTCGCGGCTGTTGACGGCGAGGACGCTCTCCTGGCTCAGCTGCCCGCTGCCGATCAGCGAATCGGCCTCGAGGTGGTCGACGCCGGCGATCGCGGCCCCCGGGTGCCCGACGAGGAACTCCCGCCCTGCCTCGATCGCCAGCACGTCGTCGGCGAGGAAGCTGGCGCCGCGCCGGCACAGGGCGAGGGCCAGGGAGGTCTTGCCGGCACCCGAGGGACCGAGGAAGGCGACCGCGCCCGGCTCGGCCACGACCGCGCTGGCGTGGAGCACCTCGAGTCCGCGCAGCACCGCCGCGAAGGGCAGCGCCTGCGCGATCAGCAGCCGCTGCCAGGAGTCGATCCCGCCCCTGCCCAGCGCGCCCCGCAGGAACTGGGCGTCGGCCGAGAGCAGGCTCGCCCCGTAGTGGGGCCCCCAGATCAGGTAACCGGCCTCGGCGTCCGCCTCGATGCGAAAGTTCACCTCGCCGCCGGGCAGGCGTTCGTCGGAGATCAGCTCGGCCGTTTCGGGCCACTCCAGGGCCTCGATCCCGCCGTCCCGCAGCGAGACGTCGAGCCGTCGACCCGTCGCCGCGGCATTCGCCCCACGCAGGAAGGGCAGCGTCTCCTCGGTCCACACGTCGAGGCCGAACATCGTCGCCCTTGCGCCCCCGCCGGCCGACACTAGAGCTCGACGAGTCGTCCGAACGTGCCGTCGCCGGTCGGCAGCACCGGCTCGCCGCCGTGCTCGACCCAGGCGTGGGCGAGGAAATCCGGATCGGAGCGGGCGCCGATCACGAGCCTGGCGGGGAGTCCGCGCCTCGACAGCAGCCGGATCAGCACCAGCGAACGGACCAGGCAGCGAGTATCGCCCGGCGCCAGGCCAAGCGTTCGGCCCACCGCGCGACCGAGGCGGCGGGCTTCCGCGAGCGTGTCCGGGGCCTCGGGGCGCGGCCGCTCCGCGCCGCTCCTCAACCGATCCACCACCGTCTCGATCGGACTGCGTCCCAGCTCGCGGCGCGCACCGAGGTAGGCGACGAGGATCTCGACCGCCAGACGGCCCCGTTGGGCCGGGCCCAGGCGGCGGTCGGCGGGCAGCGGCTGGACGGCG
Organism: Solirubrobacterales bacterium; assembly: GCA_036376775.1. Lineage (GTDB taxonomy): Bacteria > Actinomycetota > Thermoleophilia > Solirubrobacterales > 70-9 > VRUE01. The sequence goes on from DASUZP010000142.1 coordinate 22,322, forward strand.
GCGGCCCCCCTACCGAGCATCGCGGCTGCCGATCTCGACCAGCCCCCGATCGAGCAGCAGGCGGCAGAGATCGCACATGTCGCGCTCGATAACCGCCTGGGGCTGCTCGAACTCGGCGGCGACCTTGGCCGCCGCGGCACCCACCGAGCCGGCCCGCTCCACCGCCTCGAGCATGCGCCCGGCGCTCGGATTCAGCCCGTGGTACTTGCCGGTCTGCAGGTTGAGCACGACGGTCTCAGCGGGGAAGCTGCGGTAGACCACGTGCTGGGGCAGGTGGATCGGCTGGCCCAGCAAGGAGGGCCCGCTATGGGTCGTCTCGGGTTTCATCGCTTCCGTCCCATCCTCAGTACTCGATGATCGTTCCTCGTCGCTGGCCGTAGCGGATCGCGCGGTGGACCGCGTAGACCGAGGCCGGCAGGAGGACAGCCGCGAACCCCAACAGCTTGGCGAGGGCCTCTCCGAGCGAGGCTTCTTGGGGGCTGTCGACAAGCAGATGGCGGAGGACTTCGGTCGCCGCGGTGAAAGGCTGTAGCTCGGCCGCGGTCTGCGCCCAACCCGGCAGCAGGGAGATCGGAAAGTACAGCCCGCCGACGATCGATATCAGCGCGATCACCCAGCTCGTGCCGACGCTGCCCTGCTTGGTCGAGATCGTCAACGCGGCGAAGATCAGGCCGAAGGGAAGGAAGGCGAGCAGGGCCAAGACCATCGCCGGCAGGCTCAGCGGCACGGTCGACCAGTGCAGCTGCAGGCCGAAGATGAGCGCGCCGAGGCCGAGCGTCACGGCACCGAGGACGAACGAGTAGAGGAGCGGGAAGAGCGACATCGCGACCATGCCGCGGATCGGTCCGAAGGGCGAGAGCATCAGCCGTTCGAAGGTCCCCGCGACCAGCTCCTGGCGGACCAGTTCGGCGACCGAGAAGCACGAGTAGAGCACGCTGACCAGGGCGATGCCGACGACGACGTAGGCGAAATAGCTGTCGGGAGAGGGAAAGCCGCTGACGTGGACGAGGCGCGAGACGTAATAGAAGAGGGTGAGGCTGAAGACAGCGGTCAGCAGCTGACTGGCGAAGCGGGTGCGGTAGGAGACGAAGACATGCAGGTCCCGCCTCAGCACCGCGGTGAAGGCGCTGACCGTGACTCGGGGGCCGTTCACGCGGGGACCAGCCTTCCGCCCTCGAGCAGCCAGCGGGAGTCGAACTCCTGCTCCAGCCGCTCGCCGATGGGCGAGCACCACAGCAGGGCGCCATGGCGATCGAGCAACTGCTCGATCGCCCGCTCGAGCACCGCCGCCCCCTCCGCGTCGAGGCTGGTCAACGGCTCGTCGAGCAGAACGATTTCCGGCCGGGTCATGAAGGTCATCGCTATGCGCAGGCGCTGGCGCTGCCCCATCGACATCCGGTCGACGCGGCGCTCGGCGAGCTCGGCGAGGTCGAAAGCCTCGATCGCCTCCTCGATCCGATCCCCGACTTCCTCACGGCGGAGCAGTGCGATCCGCGCCCAGAACTCCAGCTGCCGCCGGACCGTGAGGCGCGCGTAGAGGCCGCGATCGCCGGCCGGAAGGAAGGAAACCAGGCGCTGATAGCGAGCGCGGCTTTCCCGCGCGGTGTAGCCCCATACTTGGGCCCGGCCGCGATCGGGGTCGATCAGGCCCGCCGCGATCCGCAGCAGCGTCGTCTTGCCGGCCCCGTTGCGACCGCCCACCCAGGTCCTGGTCCCGAGGTCGAGCGTGAGGTCGACCCCCTCCAGCACCGGCGCCTGCTTCTTGTGCCACCTTTTGCCCACTCCCCTGAGGGCCATCGGGAAAGCCCCGGCAGGAGACGCGGCGGAGGAATGCAGCTCGAGCGCCGGGCCCTGCTCCGCGGCGACCTCGTCCGCGCGCGCCGCAACGCCCTCCTCCGGGACGGCGACGGCGTGGCGTGAGCCCGACATCAAGCCACTCCCCCGGCAAGCAGGCTGCCGTCGAGCGCCTGCCCCACCGCGTCGGCCAGAGCGGCGGGCGAATCCGTCGCGCCGGCGGTGAGGCGCAGCAACGCGGTCGAGGTGGCCAGGTCCGAGTAGAGGCCGAAGCGGGCGCTTTCGCGGGCGGCCTCATCGGGCAGGCCGAGCATGTAGGGGGCGAGGGTCAAGGGGGAGCTACGCAGCGGGCGGACGGCCAGGCTCAGGTCCGCCGCACGGTCGAAGAGGAAGATCGCCGCCAAGCGCGTGGGCCGCGTCTGCGCATCGCGGATCGCCACCCACCGCTCGCCCGCCAGCACGCCGAGAGTGGCGCCGCTCGGCTCCGGCCAGGCCACGCCTTCAGCCAGAGTGACGTGCGGAGTGCCAGGGTGGGCGAGCACCTCGCCCCCGGCGGTCTCGAGGACGAGCACGTCGTCCGAGCAGAGCGGCCAGCCGCGCCGCACCAGCTCGGTGGCCAGGGTGGACTTTCCGGTTCCGCTCGGGGCGGCGAGCGCGACCACTCCGTGCGGCGATTCGACCGCGCCGGCGTGCAGCGCCTCGCGCCCGTAGGCGAGGCTGACGTTGGGCAGGACACGGCCGAGGAGGACTCGCTGCCAGTCGAGCTCGGACAGATCGCGGGGTGCGCATTCGAGCACTCCGGCGGCCCGATCGAGCCTGAAGAGGGCCCGCTCGCCGTAGGTGAAGAGCAAGTCCTCTCCTGGGCCGGGCGCGATCGAGAGCCTCTGTCCGTCACCAAGGCGGCCATGCCACGCGGATCCGTCGCCGCCGCTCCAGGCGGCCTCGAGCTCACCGCGACGAGCCAGGTTCAGCGTCAGCGACGGCAGCCCCTCCGCCTTACGCGGCGCCATGCCCGGGAGCGGGAAGGAGCAGCGCAACGCCAATCCGTAGGCAACGTAGACCGTTTCCATCTTTTATAGAACTTTGCGCTGGAGACGTTTCTTCCGCACCGGACAACCGCGCGCGGCGCCGCAAGAACGCTCCTCGCGACTCCGTTCCATTCAGCGTGAGACGCCAGACCTTCGGTGCCTACGGCCTCCGAGTCCGATTCGACTTCGACCTCGCAATCGTCGAGCAGCCGTCCGGCGGGGAACCCGAGCCCTACGAGCAGGTGGACCTGTCCGTGAGCTTGGTGGACAAGGGGGAGATCGGCGGACGCTGGAGCGATGCGCACGGCGTGCCCTCCTGGCAGACGACCTTCCCAAGCCACTGCCACGTTCGCCTCGACCGGGGCCAGGCGGGAGACCACCTGCTCACCTTCGGGCGTCGGGCGAGCTTCCATCTCGACCGCGACGGCAGGACGCTGCTCTGCGCCTGCGCCGAACCTGACTCCCCCGAATGGCAGCGCTTCCTTCTCGACACGGTCCTCTACTGCGTCAGCCTGATCCGCGGATTCGAGGCCCTGCACGCAAGCGCGGTGTGCATGGACGGCGCGGCCGGCGCGTTCGTCGGCGCCTCCGGAGTGGGCAAGTCGGCACTTGCCGCGGAGCTCGTGCGGCGCGGTCACAGCCTGTTCGCCGACGACGTGCTCGCCCTCAGCCGCACCGACAGGGGCGTCCTCGCCCATGCTGCCCCGCCGCTGATGACCCTTCCCGGCCCGGATGCCGAGCTCGGCGATGCCGGCGAGCCCTTGACGGCCCATCCCGAATCGGGCACGAGCCTGGTGCGGGTACGGCGCTCCGCCGACGATTCCAGGCCCCTCGCCAGGATCTTCATCCTCGACCGCCGCTCGCGGGCGGCCCTGCAGCCGTTGCGCGAGACCGCTCACGGACGGCTCCTGCCGCACATGCTCTCGCTGGACCGTCGATCGGACCGGGCGCTGTCCCGCTTCGCGCTGCTGGACACACTCGTCGCCGAGACTCCCGTTTTCCGGCTCTGCGTGGAAGACGGGAACCTGGCCGAGGCGGCGGACGTCGTCGAAGCGACGATGCGAAGCGACGAGAGCGCAGTAAAGGTCGACCCGAGCCCGATGCGACATGCAAGTGCAGCCTGAGCTGGCCGACGTCGCTCCAGTGGAGCGAGACCCCGAACCGGTTCCCTTCGCGCGCCTGGATAACGCCGAGCCCAAGCTCTTCGCGGAGCTGATGGCCGCGGTCGAGCGGGTCGCCCGCACGGGGATGTTCACCGGGGGCGAGGAGGTGGTCGCATTCGAGCGCGAGCTCGCCGCCTACTGTGGGGCAGAGCACACGATCGGCGTCTCTTCGGGGACCGAGGCACTCGCCCTCGCCCTGCGAGCGCTGGAGATCGGCCCCGGCGACGAGGTCGTAGTACCGGCCAACTCGTTCATCGCCACCGCTGAGGCTGTCACGCTGGTGGGCGCGACCCCACGCTTCGCCGATGTCGACCCGACCACGGAGACGGTCACCGCGGAGACCGTGGCAGAGAGCCTGACGCCGGCCACGCGCTGCCTGATCCCGGTTCACCTGCGGGGGCGCACGGTCGACCTCGATCCGTTACTCGAGCTCGCCCGCGAGCGTGACCTGCGGCTCGTGGAGGACGCCTGTCAAGCGCACGGCGCCGTCTACCGCGGGCGGCGTGTCGGCCCGATCGGGGACCTCGGCTGCTTCAGCTTCTACCCGGCGAAGAACCTCGGGGCCTGGGGAGACGGCGGAGCCGTAGTCACCGACGACGGCGAGCTGGCCGAACGCCTGCGCCTGCTTCGCGCTCACGGCGAGCTTGCCCGTCACGACCACCGCATACCCGGGACCACCGCCCGTCTCGACGCCATCCAGGCGGCGCTGCTGCGGATCAAGCTTCGCCGGCTTGACGCCTGGAACGATCGCCGCCGCGAGATCGCCGCCGACCTCACCGCCCAGCTCGCGGGGGCCTCGGTGACCCCGGCGGCGCCGGTCGCCGACGGGCACGATCACGTCTACCACCACTTCGCGGTTCTCAGCGACGAGCGCGACCTGCTCCGCAGCAGGCTGACGGAGGCCGGAATCGCCACCGGCGTCCACTACCCGGTGCCGATCCATCTCACGCCCGCCTACTCGGGGCTCGGCTATGCCAAAGGAGACCTGCCCGTGGCCGAGTCGCTGGCCGCGCGGTCGTGCTCGCTGCCGATCGGACCGCTGCAGACCGACGAGGAGACCGCTCGCGTCGCGCGTGCCGTGCGCCAATTCGAAGCGGTTCGGGCGTGAGCGATGCCCGGCGATCGCACGCCAACCGCCTCGCGACCGGCGCTGCCCCCGGAGGAGACGAGGATCGCCAGGGCGGTCCGGCGCCTGCTCGACATCCTCGTCGCCGGTCCCGTGCTCCTCTTCTCCTCCCCCTTCCTCCTCGCGATCATGCTGATCATCCGGCTCGACTCGCCCGGCTCGGCGATCTTCAGCCAAGAGCGCATCGGCCTGAACGAGCTTCCCTTCACCGTGCACAAGTTCAGGACCATGTACTCGGAAGCCGATCCGACGCCGCACCGCGAGTACATCGCACAGCTGGTCGGTGGGGCGACCGCCCAGCGGGCAGACGACGGCCAGGCCCTCTTCAAGCTGGCCGTCGACGACCGGGTCACCCCGGTGGGTGGGTTCCTGCGCAAGACGAGCCTCGACGAGCTGCCTCAGCTGTGGAACGTCCTGCGCGGCGACATGTCGCTGGTCGGACCGCGGCCGGTGGTCCCGTATGAGCTCGAGCACTACTCCACCGACCAGTTCAGGCGCTTCGCGGTGAAGCCGGGACTGACCGGCCTCTGGCAGGTGAGCGGGCGCAACGAAAAGACCTATACGGAGATGGTCGATCTCGATCTGGCGTACGTCGAACGCCGGTCTCTCTCGCTCGACCTGTCGATCCTGCTCAAAACCTTCCCCGTGGTGATCGAACGCAAGGGTGTCGCCTGATGGGCGTCGTTCCCGCGCGTATAGGCGCCGCCGTGGTCGGCTACGGCTACTGGGGCCCTAATCTCGTCCGCAACCTCCTGACCCGGCCCGAATTCGAGTTCCACGGTCTCTGCGAGCTGAACGAGGGCCGCGCGGCGCAGTTCCTCGATCGCTACCCGGGCTACGCCGTCGAGCCGGAGTTCGAGCGGATTCTCGAAGACCCCCGCATCCAGGCGGTCCTCATCGCAACCCCTCCGCTCACCCACTTCGACCTCGTCTCGAAAGCGCTGGCCGCCGGCAAGCACGTACTGGTGGAGAAGCCGCTGGCGCGGCGGACTGCCGAGGCCACGGCGCTCGTGCGCATGAGCGAGGAGCGGGGGCTCGTGCTCATGCCCGGTCACACGTTCCTCTACAGCCCGCCCGTCAACAAGGTGCGTGAGCTGATCCAGGAGGGGGTGGTCGGCGAGCCCTACTTCGTCACCTCATCGCGGATGAATCTCGGCATGTACCAGCAAGACGGCGTGATCTGCGACCTGGCGCCGCACGACCTCTCGATACTCCTGTACTGGCTCGACGAGCCGATCGTCGCGGTGTCGGCGACGGGACGCAGCGTCTTTGACGACACGGTTCCGGAGACCGCCTTCCTGACGCTCACCTTCGCGAGCGGAACCGCCGCCAATGTCCAGATCTCCTGGCTGGCCCCTCGCAAGCAGCGCCAGATGATCGTGGTCGGCAGCAAGCGCATGGTCCAATACGAGGACACCTCGGCCGACGAGGCGATCCGCGTGTACGACCGCGGGCTCGACGTGAAGACGCCGGCGACCTTCGGTGAGTACCGACTCACCTACCGCTCCGGCGACATGGTGGCGCCGCGAATCGAGGCCAGCGAGCCGCTCAGCCTGGAGCTCGGGGATTTCGCCAACGCGATCCTCACCGGCGGGGAGCCCCGCTCCAACGCCCGGCTGGGCCTGGAGATCGTCAAGGCAGTGGAGGCCTCGGAGGCCTCGCTCGCGGCGGGCGGGCGCCCGACGACGATCGAGATCGAGGGCGGAACTGCCCGGCGAGACAATCGCGACGGCGACTCAGTGGAAGCAGCCGCAATCACCTAGCTGAGACCGCGGGCCGGACTCAGCACCCTGGCCGGGTTGCCCACCACGACCGCTCCTGGCGGCACCGCCTTAGTCACCACTGCCCCGGCCCCGACCAGCGCTCCCTCGCCGATACGGACGCCGCCGAGGATCGTCGCCCCGGATCCGATCGAGGCCCGATCCTCGATCACGGTCGGCACCAGATCCCAGTCGGCCTCGCTCTGCAGCTCGCCGGCGGCGTCAGTCGCCCGGGGATGCTTGTCGTTGATGAAGGTCACGCCATGGCCGACGAACACCGCGTCGCCGACCGTCACCCCCTCGCAGATGAAGGTGTGACTCTGGATCTTGCAGGCGGCACCGATCCGCGCGCCCGCCTGGATCTCGACGAAGGTCCCGATCCGGGTGCGATCGCCGATCTGGCATCCGTAGAGGTTGGTGAAGGCGTGGACGATCACCCCTGCGCCGAAGCGGACGCCCTTGAGCAGGCGATGGGGTGCGTCATTCTCGGGTGCCGAAGCCAGGCTAGACCCCAGTCCCTCGCGAGCCGCCGACCGGATCGAGCGCGACTCCATCCGCCGACCAGGTGGCGATCCCGTCGTTCGGCGGAGCTTCTCCCGTCGCCCGCTGACGCCACCACCGCGCAACGTCCTTCGGCAGCGCGACCCAGACGTCGTCGCGGTCGGCGATAGCCGCGAGGATGTCCCGATAGGCCCGGCCCGTCGCCGGACGTCCCAGATAGTCGGGGTCCGGGTGGGTGAGCAACTGGAGCATCCCGGAGCATCGCAGGACGTCGGCGAGCTGCAGCTTCCAGATCGTGCAATCGCGGTGACCGAGCAGGTTGAACAGGGTGTGGTCTTGCGGCGCCGTGTACGGCAACTCGACGACATCGCCATGGAAGAACGGCCAAACCGTCGCCGTGCCACCGGGGATCGGCTCGTACGGATCGGAGTGAGGCATGGTGCAGTCATAGGAAAAGGGCAGATCGGCGAGCCACTCGACCACACGATGGGTGGCGGGGGAGCGGAACCCGACCGCGCCGAGCTCCTCGGCGCTGCGTTCGAGGAGCGGCAGCTGTCGCTCGAACTCGCGACGGGACGAGAAGAGCGAGCGATCGTGGTGGATCGCGTGCGAGCCGATCTCGTGCCCACGACGACGCAGCTCCTCCACCAGGCGCATGTCGATCGGGTACCAGTCGCCGACGACGTTGAACGAGGAGCGGAAGCCGTACCGCTCCTCCCACTCGGCCACCGTGTGAGAGTCGACAAGGCCGCGCTCGGACTCGACATCGTGCGTCAGCGTCACCGCGGCTCGGGCTCCGTCCGGCCAGAACCAGGGGAACCGCAGCGCGTCGACGTCGTGCTCGAGCAGCGCGTCGACGATCGCGAGCCGCAGCAGCTCGTGGCCCGCCGCATCGAAAGGCCAGCGAGGGAAGCGGGGCGGGCCTTGACGCCTGATTAAAGAGCGGCGCAGCGCGAGTTGAGCGCGACGCGGGATCAGGCGCTTGAGGCGATAGAACAGCGCGAGCGCGGCCGGTGGAAGACCGCCCGTGTCCGAGCTCTCGGTCCAGCGCTCGAAGGCCAGAGCTTCGTACCAGGCGTGAGGATCCCGCTCGGCCAAGACCCCCGCACGTCGCTCCAGGCTGGTCCAGGTCCGCTGCCGCCAGCGCTCCATCTCGGTTCGCTCGGCCGGCGTAAGAGCGACCGCCTCCGGCGCGACCGCGAGCTGCCCGAGCGTGGTCGCCAGCGCATCGCCCACGGGACCTGGCTCCTGGCGTGCGCCGGCGGGGGGCGGTGCTGAGATGGCTGGCTCTTGCATCCGATTGGGCATCCGGGAGGGTCCCCCCAACCGTTTAAACGCCCCCCGCGCCACCCGACTTCCGAGACAGCCAACGCGCTCCGACGGTGTCGGTGAGTCCATGGGCGACGATCGAGCAGATGATCGTTATCGCGGCGACGTCGAAGATCAGCTCTCCCCGATCCAGGCCAGACTTGAGGACGAAGAGGGCGAAGAGCATCGAGGCGACGCCCTTCGGCCCGAACCAAGCCATGAACCTTCGCTCCGACCGCGGCAGGTCGGTGCGCAGCAGGGCGAAGAGGACCGCGGCGGGGCGGGCGATCAGCAGGGCGAAAGCAACGAAGACGATCAGCGGCGGGATGCTGTGGTCGAAGCCGGTGGCGACGATCAGGGCGCCGAAGACGAAGAAGGTCAGCACCTGGAAGATCGCGCTGGCGTTCTCGGCGAACTCGACGAAGCCCTGCGGCACTTCACGCTCGCTCGCTCCCATCGCGATCCCGCAGACGAAGGCGGCGATCAAGCCGTTGCCGATCGTCACGTCGGAGAGGCCGAAGGCGACCAGGGCGAAGCCGACCGAGTAGATCCCCTCGTAACGCGCCGTCAGGCCACCGCCCGGGAGGTGATGGTGAAGGCGACCGCCGAGGGCGCCGAGGGCGACCCCGATCGCCCCGCCTGCCAGCGCCTCGCCGAGCAGCTTCGCCGCTTCCCCGCCGGGGCTGCCGCCCGGCGTCGCGAGGACGAGGAAGAAGAGGACGAAGGGCAGCGCCAGGCCGTCGTTGAGACCGGACTCGAGGTTGAGCGTGTGCCGTACAGCGCTCGGCACCAGGCGCGAGGTGACGACAGCCGAGGTGACGACGGGGTCGGTCGGCGAAAGCACCGCCGCGAGCAGGAAGGCCTCGGCCCAGTCGAGGCTTGGAAAGAGCGCCTTGGCCGCCAGCGCCAGCAGCACCATCGTGATCGGCATCGCGATCACGAGCGCCCGGGCGACGGGACTCCAGTGGCGGCGCAGCAGCTCGCGCTCGACGAACATCCCGTCGGAGAAGAGGGTGAGGATCAGCGCCAGCTCGATCAACTCGACGATCGACTGGTCGTTCGCATCGACGTTGACCACGTCGGTTGCGGCAAGCGCGATGCCGAGGGCGACCGAGAGGACCGACGCCGAGAGGACGGTGCCCCGGATCAGACCGGAAAGCGCGGCGACAACCGCGAGCAGCCCGCCGAAGAGCAGCACCGCCTCGCCGAACCCGATGTCCACAGGCCTCAGCCTATGAGGCCGCGCTCTATGAGCAGCTCCGCCACCTGGACCGCGTTGGTGGCGGCACCCTTGCGCAGGTTGTCGCCGGCGATCCAGAGATTGAGACAGCGCTCATGGCCCGGGTCGCGGCGGATGCGGCCGACCAGGACGTCGTCGCGACCGGCGGCGTCGATCGCCAGCGGGTAGCGACCGCCGCCGGGGTCGTCGACGACCACGACCCCAGGGGAGTCGCCGAGGAGCTTGCGGCAGTCCTCGGGCGAGAGGTCCTCGCAGGTCTGCACGTTGACCGACTCCGAGTGACCGGTGAAGACCGGCACGCGGGCACAGGTGGCGGAGATCCCGACCTCCTCGCCCAGGCCGAGGATCTTGCGCGTCTCCGCCATGACCTTGCGCTCCTCGGTCGTGTAGTCGTCGCCGTCCGCGAAGACCTCCACCTGGGGCAGCACGTTGAAGGCGATCCGGTGCGGGTACACCGAGGCCGGTGGGTCCTTCTCGCCTTCCAGGACCAGCTCCGATTGCCGGCGCAGCTCTTCGATCGCCTTCTGGCCGGTGCCGGAGACCGCCTGGTAGCTGGAGACGACGAGGCGCTCCAAGCCGACCGCGCGGTGGATCGGCCCCAGAGCCATCATCGCCACCATCGTCGTGCAGTTGGGGTTGGCGACAATTCCCCTGTGGCCGTCGGCCGCCTCGGGATTGATCCCGGCAACGACGAGCGGCACGTCGTCGTGCATGCGCCAGTAGCTGGTGTTGTCGACGACCACGGCGCCGACGTCGACCAGCTTCGGCGCCCACTCGGCACTGACCGAACCGCCGGCCGAGGAGAGGACGACGTCCAGCCCCTGGATCGTCTCCTCGCTCAGCGCACGGACCTCCAGCTCCTCCTCCCCCCACTCGAGCGACTTGCCGGCCGAGCGCTCCGAGGCAAACGGAACCACCTCGGCGGCGGGAAAATCGCGCTCGGCGAGCACCCCGAGGATGGTCGAACCGACCGCCCCGGTAGCGCCCAGCACTCCGACTCTGTATCCGTCGCCCGCCATCGGATCGAGTATGACGAGGCCTCAGCCGCTGACCGTGGGGCGGTGCTCAGACCCCATCGGGTCCTCGGTTTTGACCGCGTCCGCACCGAGGTCGAAGGCTTGGTGGAGGGCGCGCACCGCGTCGGGGACGCGGTCGGCCGAGATGACGCAGGAGATCTTGATCGGCGAGGTGGAGATCATCTCGAGGTTGATCCCCTCGCCGCCGAGGACCTCGAAGACCTTGGCGGCGACGCCGGGGTGGGAGCGCATGCCCGCGCCGACGATCGAGACCTTGCCGATCCGCTCTTCGCTGCGGACACCCTGGCTGACGTCGAGGGCGCCGACGGTGTCGGTGGCCGCCGTCAGGTCGGAGCGGTCGACGGTGAAGGAGAGGTCGGCGAGCGCGTCGTCGCCGACGGGCTCGTTCTGGATGATCACGTCGACGTTGATGCCGGCCGCGGCCAGTGCGGTGAAGATCCGACCGGCCACGCCGGGTTCGTCGCGGACGCCGGTCAGCGTCACCCGCGCCTCGCCGTCGGAGTGGGTCACTGCGGTTACGAAAGGCTGCTCCACGCTCTCCTGCTCGCTTTCCTCTTCGCTGACCACGAGGGTACCGGGGCCGTCCTCGAAGCTGCTGCGGCAGTGGATGCGCACGCCGTTGTTGCGCGCGTACTCGACCGAGCGCAGTTGCAGCACCTTCGCCCCCGAGGCCGACATCTCGAGCATCTCCTCGTAGGAGGCCACGGTCAGCTTGCGCGCGTCGGGGACGATGCGGGGATCGGCGCTGAAGACGCCGGCGACGTCGGTGTAGATCTCGCAGACGCTCGCGCTGAGGGCGGCGGCGAGGGCGACGGCGGTGGTGTCGGAGCCGCCGCGCCCCAGCGTGGTCACGTCCTGGCTGTCGGTGGAGACGCCCTGGAAGCCGGCGACGAGGACGATCCGGTCCTCTTCCAGCGTCTCGCGGATCCGCTCGGCGCGCACGTCGATGATCTTCGCCCGCGTGTGGGAGGAGTCGGTGACGATGCCGGCCTGCGACCCGGTCAGCGAGATCGCCTGGTGGCCCATGTCGTGGATAGCCATCGCGCAGAGGGCGCAGGAGATCCGCTCGCCGGTGGAGAGCAGCATGTCCATCTCGCGCGCCACCGGCCGCTCGGAGATCTCCAGCGCCTGGGCGACCAGCTCGTCGGTCGTCTTGCCACGCGCCGAGAGCACCGCGACGACCCGGCTGCCGGCCTCGCGCGCGGCGACGATCCGCCGCGCCGCGCGCTTGATCTCCTCGGCGCCGGCGACGGAGGTCCCACCGAACTTCATCACCACGATGTCGGAATTCGTCGCATTCATAGAGAGCGCCTGAGGATAGCCCCGGCGGCTGTTATCCAAATCTTTTCAATTTCGAAACAGAGAGTTCACCGCCTGGAAGCGCGGTTCGGGCAGGGTGCCGTTCCATGCTGGTAGAACCGCCGGCTCCCCAGTCGCCTGAAACGCCGCTTCGGATTGCGAATCTCGAAGTCCGGCCTGCCGAGCTGCAGGTCCTGGTCGACGATCGCAGAGTGGGCTTCACGGTGCGCGAGTTCCAGCTGTTCTTCCTGCTGTTCGAGCGGATCGACAGCGTCGTGCAGCGGCCCGAGGTCTACGAATTGATGTGGGGTGGCGAGATGCCGCGCCGCAATCGCTCCGTCGACGTGCTCGTGCGCAAGGTGCGGGCCAAGCTGGAGCAGGCCGCGCCCGAATGGCAATACGTCCACACCCATTTCGGGATCGGCTACCGGTTCATGCCGGAGCAAGTGGGCTGAGAAGCAGCTCCAACCTGCGCTAGACGCCCAACTCGGTGTTGAATTCGGCAGCCAAGAGAAGATGCGCTTCACCCTCGGCCTCACCGGCCTGTGGGATCGCTTCGCCGGGCGAATCTACTCAGCGGATGAAGTCGGGCGCAGGGTAAGCCCGCGCCTGATTTGTTCTTGCACGCGGCGTCGTGCATGGCCACGCCACCGGAGCGATGCGTGGTCGTTGAGGACAGCCCGTTCGGCGTGGTCGGCGCCAAGGCGGCCGGGATGTCGGTGCTCGGCTATGCGCCCGGAGACAGCGGCGAGCGCCTGGAGCGCGAGGGCGCCAAAACCTTCGAATCGATGACCGAGTTGCCCGCTCTCTTGGAAGAGCCGCGCTAGGTGTAGCAACTGAGAACGTGAGCCAGATCACACATCCAGATATATCAATGCGATATATCTGGATGTAATGGAGCTGAGTGCGACCGCCTACGTGATCCTCGGCATGGTCTACCGCGAACCGCGGTCGGGCTACGAGATCAAGGCGCTGGTCGACGACACTACCCGCTTCTTCTGGGCCGCCAGCTACGGGCAGATCTACCCGGAGTTGAAACGGCTCTCGGAGGCGGGCTTGGTGGAGGGGATCGACGCCTCGCGCGGCGACCGCAAGCGGACCGTCTACGCGATCACCGCCGACGGTGAGGCCGAGCTGAAGGACTGGCTGCGCAAGCCCCCCGAGACCGCCGAGATGCGCGAAGAAGGGCTGCTCAAACTGTTCTTCGCCGGCGCGCTGAAGCCCGCCGAGGCGGTCGAGACGCTGCGTGCGATGCGCAGGAAGCGGCTCGACCTGAGCGAGCGGCTGCGCTCGCTGGAGCCGGAAAAGATCGAGCTGAAAGACCCCTTCCCGCTGATGGTGCTGCGGGCAGGGATCGAGTTCAACGAGTGGTTCGCCGGGTGGTGCGAGCGGATGGAGACCCAGCTGCTCGACCCGGCACGAGAGAAAGAGAGCAGCTGATGTTCGATTCGCTAGCCCGCCTCGCCGACGGCCATGCCCGCCGGATCGGCCTGATCGCAATCGCCTTCTTCCTCCTTGCCGGCGCGCTCGGCGGCTCGGTCGCCTCGAGGCTCGACCCCTACGGCGCCGACGACCCCGCCACCGAGGCCGTAAAGGCAAGGCAGCAGCTGGAGGACGCAGGGCTGCGCGTCCCGGCGATACTCGTCTTGATCGACGACGCCCCGATAAACCAGCCCTCGACCCGCCAACGGATCGCGGCGCTGGAACGCGAACTGCGGGCTCGGCGGGACGTCAAGTCGGTCAGCGGCTACTACACCACCCACTCCCGGGACTTCGTCTCCCGCGACGGCAACGCCACCTACCTGGCCGTAGCGCTGAAGCAGACCGACGACAAGAAGTGGCAGGAAGCGGGCGCCGACATCGCCGACCGGCTTGCCGGCAGGCCCGGCGTGACCGTGGGCGGTGCCGCCGTCGCCCAGGAGCAGGTCAACAAGCAGGTCGAGGAAGACCTGCGCAAAGCGGAGATGCTCGCCTTCCCGCTGCTCTTCCTGCTCTCGTTCGTCTTCTTCCGCAGCCTCGTCGCCTCGCTGTTGCCGGTGATGATCGGGGTGCTGGCGATCGTCGGCACCTTCCTGATCCTGCGCGTGGCGAGCGAGTTCGGTTCGATCTCGATCTTCGCCCTCAACCTGACGACCGGGCTCGGGCTGGGCCTGGCGATCGACTACAGCCTCTTCATCGTCTCGCGCTATCGCGAGGAGATCGCCAAGGACGGGCCCGGGCTGGCGGCGATGCGCCGGGTCCTGGCGACGGCGGGACGAACCGTCTTCTTCTCCTCGCTGACGGTCGCTGCGGCGCTCGCCTCGTTGCTCGTCTTCCCCCAGCGCTTCCTCTACTCGATGGGCCTCGGCGGCTCGCTGGTCGTGCTGCTGGCGGCGCTGATCTCGCTCACCGTGCTGCCGGCGGTGCTGACCCTGCTCGGCACCCGCATCAACGCGCTTTCGCCGCGCTCGCTGCGGCGCCGCGCCGAAGCCGACGCGCGGCCCGACGAGCAGGGCTTCTGGTACCGGCTCTCGCGGTTCGTCATGCGCCGCCCGATTCCGGTCGCAACGCTCAGCGCGCTTTTCCTGATCGTCCTCGGCTTGCCCTTCTTCAACATCAAGTTCAACACCGTCGACCCGTCCGTGCTGCCGAAGTCGGCCAGCGCGAGGCAGGCCTACGACACCGTCAGCGCGAAATTCCCGCCCTATCGGGAGACGCCGATCTGGGTCTCCGTAAAGGGCGCGACGCCGAAGGCGACCGCCGTGCTCGCCGCGCGTGTCCGCCGCACCCCGGGCGTTGCCGCCGTCGCCCCGCCGCAGCCTCTGCGAGGCGGTGTCGTCGCGATCCAGGCGATCTCGGCGAATCCCTTCAACTCCGAGGCGAGCAAGTCGACGGTGAACCGGATCCGGGACGTCGCGGCGTCACCAGGAGCCACCGTTCTGGTCGGCGGCGCGACGGCGGACTTCATCGACTTCCAGGGCAGCCTCGCCCGCCACCTGCCGATCGCCTTCGCGATCATCGTCCTCGCCACCCTGGTCATCCTCTTCCTGATGACCGGATCGGTGGTGCTGCCGATCAAGTCGCTGATCATGAACGTGCTCAATCTGAGCGCCGTCTTCGGTCTGCTGGTACTGATCTTCCAGGACGGGCGCTTCGAAAGCCTGCTCGACTACACCGGCTCGGGGGCGATCGAGCAGACGATGCCGATCCTGCTCTTCGCCGTCGCCTTCGGCCTCTCCACCGACTACGCCGTCTTCCTACTGTCGAGGATCAAAGAGGCGCGCGACAACGGCGCCTCGGATTCCGAGTGCGTCGCGATCGGACTGGAGCGGACGGGGCGGATCGTCACCGCGGCGGCGCTGCTGTTCGCCGTCGCGATCGGCGCCTTCGCCACCTCGAAGATCATCTTCATCAAACAGAACGGGGTCGGGACGGCGCTTGCGGTGCTGATCGACGCCAGCATCATCCGCGCCCTGCTCGTGCCTTCGCTGATGGAGCTGCTCGGCAAGTGGAACTGGTGGGCGCCAGCGCCGCTGCGGCGGCTCTACGAGCGCTACGGCATCAGGGAGAGCGCGGTGCCGAAAGCTGAGAGCGCCACCTAGCGCTTCAGGTCTCCTTGCGCGGAGCTGGGGTCTTCGGCGCCTTTGGTGTGCTCGTCGCTGGCGA
>DASUZP010000143.1:0-5597 GCA_036376775.1 Solirubrobacterales bacterium
TCCGCGCACGCCTGGCGGCACCGGACACACTTCGCGGGGCGGCGTCCTCGGTCGGCCAAATGGCGCTGCCATTCGGCCTCCCTGCGTCCTACCCCCGCTCGGTCCGGCACTCGCCAGTCGCACACGCAGGTTATGAGACAGGCTCTTAGGACACTAGGCTGGGCGGTCGATGTCCACCGACGACGTTGACGATCAGCAGCGGCTCGAAGCGGCGGTCGAGCGGTTGGCGGAGGCCGACCGCTTCGCCGAGGCGGAAACGGTCGTCGCCCGCGCGGCGCCCCAGTTGCAGCGCGTGCTGGCCGCCGCCCTTGCCGAGGGCGGCTGGTTCGGCGAGTCGCACGAGTCGGAGTCGTTGAAGGCCGCCACCGTTCCCGACCCCGAGGAGCGGATCGCCGCGGTGCGGACCCTCCTGGCGGAGGAGGCCCGGATGGGGATGATGGTCGGGGTCGCCGTCGGTTGGGCGTTGAAAGAGGAGATGAGCGAGGGCGAAAGCCCGCAATCGGAAGGAGAGCGCTGACGATGGAGATCAAATTTCACGGCCACTCGTGCTTCGAGTTGAGCGACGGGGAGGCAACCGTGCTGGTCGACCCGTTCCTGAAGCCGAACAACCCGGCAGCGGTGGCGACCGCGGAGGAGGTCGAGCCCACCCAGGTCGTCATCTCCCATGGCCACGTCGACCACATGGCCGACGCGGTCGGCGTGGCGACCCGCACCGGGGCCGAGTGCGTGGCGATCGTCGAGATTGCCAAGTGGCTCGAAGAGCAGGGAGTCGAGAACGTCTACGACCCTAACCTCGGCGGCACGGTCGAGTTCGAGTGGGGCTGGGTCAAGCTGGTCCCGGCCTGGCACACCAGCACGATCGCCGGCTCCGGCGAGGCGCCCTTCAGCCCGACGCCGGGAACGGTCACCGGGACGCCCGCGGGTCTGCTGATCTCGATCGGGGGCGTGACCGTCTACCACGCCGGCGACACCTGCCTCTTCGGCGACATGAAGCTGATCGGGGAACGCAATCCGGTCGATATAGCGCTGCTGCCGATCGGCGGCCACTACACGATGGATCGTCATGACGCGGTCGTCGCCGTCGAGTTCATCGGCGCCGGCACGACGATCCCGATGCACTACGACACCTTTCCCCCGATCGAGACCGACAGCGCGGCCTTCAAGTCCGAGGTCGAGTCGAAGACCTCCTCGCAGGCGGTCCTGTTGAAGCCGGGGGAGACGCACGCGACCTGAGCAAAACTGGCTGACTAGCCAGTATCCCTGCTAGTCTCGGCTCGACCGCCGCAGCCGAGCCGAGGAGAGTGAAGATGGAGGCCAAAGAGGCAACCGGAACCCAGTCGCGGACCGAGCGGGCCGACTTCCAGGCGACCGCCGATCCGGCCCTGAACGAGGCCGCCGACCGTACCGCTGACATCAAGCTGCTCAATTACGAGGAGCTCTACGCGCTCTGGGAGCGCCAGCAGTGGCAGACCCAGGAGCTCGACTTCAGCCGCGACCGCGAGGATTGGCAGGAGCGGATCGACGAGGAAGAGCGCTTCCAGCGGATGTACGGGCTCTCCTCGTTCTTCATCGGCGAGCAGAAGGTCGCCGAGGAGCTGGGGCCGATCATGCGCGCCGCCCCGACCGAGGATCAGAAAATCTTCCTCTGCACCCAGATTGCCGACGAGGCCCGCCACGTGCGCTTCTTCGAGCGCTTCTATCGCGAGGTCGGCGTGCTCGAGTCCGACGGGCTGACGGAGATGCTGGCGGAGACCTCCGAGCACCTCAACGACAACTTCGGCCGTCTCTTCGATGAGATGTTGAAGAAGCGCACCGACCGCCTCTCGGCCGAACCGGAGGACACCGAGGCCCTGGTCGAGGCGGTGACGCTCTACCACATGGTGATCGAGGGGATGCTGGCGCTCACCGGCCAGCACTTCATCATGGACTTCAACGAACGCGAAGGGACGCTGCCGGGCTTCGTCGAAGGCTTCCAGAACGTCGCCCGCGACGAGCATCGTCACGTCGCCTTCGGTTCGGTCTTCCTACGCGAAAAGGCCCACGAGGACGATCGCTACAAGCAGGCGATCCAGCGCACGCTGGAGGAGTCGCTGCCGGCCGCCGAGGGCGTGCTCTCGCCACCTTGGGCGCCCGAAGACGAGGACTACGAGCTGTTCGGCTTTTCGATCGCCGACACCCGTGCCTTTGCGGCCAAATGCCTGATGCGCCGGTTGAAAGTGATCGGACTGGGCTAGGCGCTACTTAGGCGCTATTCGGCTTCGACCGCAGACGTCGATTCGGTCGCCTCTTCGCTCGGCGGCGTCGATTCCGCCGGGGGCGAGCTTTCCGCGGGGGGCGAGGTGGATTCCGCCGGAGGCGCGCTGTCGGCTGGGGGCGCGGTTTCGCCGCCGACGGTGACGACGACCGTATCGCCGCCTGCCGGGGCGCCGGCCGTGGTGGTCGGCGATTTAGCTGCGGTGATGTTCGGCGCCGGGGTCTTGGCCGTGGCCGTCGTTTCGTCGTCTATTGCAACCGTGTTCGACTGTCCTGCTGCTTCCGTGTGGGGCGCGGTTTCCGCTGCGGCGGGCAGCGGCGCTGGATCTGCGGGGGTCGGGTCGGCCGCCGCAGGCTGAGGGGCGGTCGCGGCCGCCTGCTCCACTGGCTGCGGCTTGTGCTGGGGGGCTGGGATGTTGCGCTGAGGAAGCGACGGCGGGCGGTGCGCGACGGTCCGCGTAAGCGGGTTGGTCCGCGGGGTCGGGCTCGTGTCGGCCTTCTGATTGACCTCGACCGCGCCGGCGGTGATCACGGCCGCGGTGACGACACCAGCGACGGCCTTGGTGCCGATCGCGCCGCCGACTGCGCCGAGCCCGCCGGCAGCGCCGCTGCCGCCGATCGCGGCGCCGACGCTGCTGACCGCGCCGGCGCTGGTGGCCGTCGCCGCTGCCGTTGCTCCGGCGCTGCCGGTCGCGCCCGCACCGGCGGTGGTCGCACCGCCGCTTGCCCCGCCGAAGCCGAGCTTGGAAACGATGAAGCCCTTCAGCGCGACCAAGGCGCCTGCCGGGAACAGCGCTGCCATCACCTTGTCGTTGGAGCGGACCTGGGAGCGGAAGTCGGCGCATTCCTCGCAGTCGCGCACGTGGCGGCGTACCGGCCCCGCGACCTTGCGCAGACCCTCCGCGGCCTCGGCCAGCTCCAGCCGTACCTCGCCGCAGGTCAGCTGGCGAGCCTGGCTTGCCTCGGCGAGGGAGATCCGCGCCCGCACCAGCAGCGACTTGACCGACGGCACACTGGTCTCCATGGCGGCGGCGATTTCCTCGTAGGACATCGCGTCCATCTCGCGCAACAACAACGCGGTGCGCTGCGTCTCCGGCAGCTTGCCGACGTCGGTGAGCAGCTGGCGGAACTCCTCGCGGTTGCTGACCTTCTCGGCGGTCGTCGCGGCCTCGACCACCGGCACCATGTCCATCGATTCCTGTGCATCGGCGGTCGGTTTGCGTAGGTGGTTGAGGCAACGATTGCGGGCGATCCGGTAAAGCCACGGCCGCAGGTTGATCTCGCGCTCGTCGGCGAGCATCGCCCGGTAAGCGTTGACGAAGACCTCCTGAAGCACGTCCTCGGCATCCTCGGTGGAGCGCAGCATCTGCCGGCAGAAGCCCAGCAGGCGACCTTGGTAGCGGTCGACGATCGTCTCGAAGGCGCCGGCGTTGCCGCTGCGGGCCATCGCGATCAGCTTCGCATCCCCCTGCAGCTTCAGAAGGGGAGAACGGCGGGCTAGAAGTCCGCGTTGACTGGCGTGGGTTAGAGCCGATGCCTCCAAGCTTCACTCTCCAGGGAAGACGTCGTGGATGGCCTTGTCTTCGTAAGTAGGGACACCGTAGCAACGAGATAGTTGCGGTCCGTACAAATCTTTATCGGCTCTTTAGACGCGAGAAATGCCCGGGGCGGGACTCGAACCCGCAAGCCCCCTGAGGGGCAGCGCATTTTAAGTGCGCCGCTTTTGCCAGTTTCGCCACCCGGGCCCCAGCGATGGTACCCCCGTCGATAGGCTCGCCGAATGGCCGTGCATGGGGGGCGACTCGTGGCGAAGGCCCTGAAATCCAGGGGCGTCAGCCATCTCTTCACGCTTTCGGGTGGGCACCTGTTCTCCATATACGACGGCTGCAAAGCCGAGGGCATCGAGATCGTCGATGTGCGGCACGAGCAGTCCGCTGCGTTCGCGGCCGAGGGCTTTGCCAAGGCGACCCGGCGGGTCGGCGTGGCTGCGCTCACCGCCGGGCCGGGCGTGACCAACGGCATCAGCGCGATCGCCAGCGCCCAAGCCAACTGCTCGCCGGTCTGCATCCTCGGTGGCCGAGCGCCCGAGCTGCGCTGGGGCTCGGGCTCGCTGCAGGAGATCGACCACCTGCCCTTCGTCGCGCCGCTGGTCAAGTCGGCGGAGACGGTGAAGGAGACGGGCCCGATCGCGGCGCGGACCGCGGCGGCGCTCGATCTGGCCCTGAGCGCGCCCTGCGGACCGACCTTCGTCGACTATCCGCTCGACGTCGTCTTCAGCGAGGCGGAGGCCGAGGTCCCTGCTCTCGCGCTTCCCGAGTCGCAGCCGGCGGCCGGGGTCGAGGAGGCGGCGGCGCTGCTGGACGGCGCCGAGCGCCCGGCGATCATGGCTGGGTCCGGTCTCTACTGGGGCCGTGGCGAGGGGGAGCTGCGGGCGCTCGCCGAGACGCTCGGGATCCCGGTCTTCCTCAACGGCCTGGGCCGCGGCTGCCTCGCTGCCGACCATGAGCTGTCCTTCAGCCGGGCGCGCGGGGCTGGCCTGAAGGGCGCCGACGTGGCGCTCGTCGTCGGCGTCCCGATCGATTTCCGGCTCGGCTTCGGAGGCAGCTTCGGCGAGGAGACCAAGCTGATCCGCCTCGATGCCGCCGCTGACGAGTTGACCGCCAATCGGGCGCCCGCGGTCGACCTGGTCGGCGACGTCGCCGCGACGCTGGCTGCGATCCGGGAGTCGGTCTCCGGCGGGCGGGGACGCAGCGATGCCTGGCTCGAGCAGCTGCGCGGGGTGGAGGCTGAGAAGCGCGCGGCGGAGCAGGAGGAGTTGAACGACAGCCGCTCGCCCCTGCATCCGGTCCGCGTCTACAAGGAGCTGGGCGAAGTGCTCGATCGCGACGCGATCGTGATCGGCGACGGCGGCGACTTCGTCTCCTACGCCGGCCGTTTCATCGAGACCTTCGAGCCGGGCTGTTGGATGGACCCAGGTCCGTTCGGTTGTCTCGGTGCCGGGCCGGGTCAGGCGATTGGCGCCAAGTTGGCGCACCCGGAGCGACAGGTCTGCCTTTTGCTCGGCGACGGAGCCTTCGGCTTCGCCGGCATGGAGTTCGACACTTTGGCGCGTCACGGTCTGCCCGTGGTCGGTGTGATGGGCAACAACGGCATCTGGGCGCTCGAGCATCATCCGATGAAATTCCTCTATGGCTACTCGGTCGCGGCCGAGCTCCGGCCGGAAACGCCCTACGAGAAAGTCGTCGAGGCGCTCGGTTGCGACGGGGTCGTTGTCCGCGATCCGACCGAGCTGCGGCCGGCGCTCGAAGGCGCCTTCGAGTCGGGCAGGCCGACGCTGGTAAATA
>DASUZP010000144.1:0-9086 GCA_036376775.1 Solirubrobacterales bacterium
GGCGAGAGCCGCATCGAGCAGACGAAGGTGACCGGGCGGGGCTCGCGCCGCAGCGCCTTGGCGATGCCGGTGCCCGCCTGGTGCAGGGCCAGGTCCAGCGCCGCTGCCTCGAAAGCCCAGCGCCGGTAGCGGCGCGAGACCTCGCGCTGCGGCTCGGCGGGGAAGGTGTCGACGCCGCCGATGAATTCGCAGAACTCGCCCAAGGTCGCGTAGCCGGTCAGGTCGAGGACCGCGCCGGCGTCCTGCAGGGCGACGTGATCGAGGGCGTCGTAGGTGACGTCCTCGCCGAGTCCGTCCTCGCCGCCGCCCCAGAGGTGAATCACGGTGCTGAGGCGTTCGAAGCCGGGGGTCTGGTACTCGAGCGGCTGCAGCTCGTAGCCCTCGATCTCAAGCGGAAGGCCGGCCAGTAGGTCGAAGGTCGACATCGACGGGGAGTCTAGGGGGACGGCGGGAGTCGCCTCGCCGAGTGCCCACCACCGCCCCTTGGGCGGTGGAATCCGGTGCCGCTTCGCGGCCCAGGACCACCCTGCCGGGGCCGCTTCGCGAGGCATCGTCGAGGCGACTCCCGCCGTCCTGTCACACTCGCGGCAATGAAGCACAGCGCCCATGGCTACTGGCTGGAGGAGGCTGGTCAGATTGTGCCGATGCCGGAGCTGGTGGGGGAGCGGAAGGCCGATGTAGTTGTGGTCGGCGGGGGGTACACGGGGATGTGGGCTGCTTGGCAGGTCAAACGGCTCGAGCCGGAGGCTCGGGTTGTCTTGCTTGAGAGTGAGGTCTGCGGCTATGGGCCGAGCGGGCGAAATGGGGGGTTCTGCAACGTGATGTGGTTCTCGCTGCCCAACATGCGGCAGCGGTGGGGGGATGCTGGAGGGCTGGCCGTGGCGCAGGCGTCGCGCGACGCGATTGCGGGGATCGAGTCGTTCTGCCGGGAGCAGGAGGTCGAGGCCTGGTTTCGCCGCGGCGGCTACCTGCAGGTCTCGACGGCGCCGGCCCACGACGGGACCTGGGACGAGGCGGTGGCGGCATGCCGCGAATTGGAACGAGGGCCGGCGGGCGGCTGGGCGACCTCCGATGGCGGGAGCGGAGCGGAGGTCGATGCGCCCGTTCGGGTCTTGGGCCGAGAGGAGGTCGCCCGGCGTTGCGCCTCGCCGGCCTTTCGTGGGGCGGCCTTCTACCGCGATGCGGCGATCGTGCAGCCGGCCCGTCTCGCCCTTGGCCTGCGCGAGCGCCTGCTCGGCGCCGGCGTGGAGCTCCACGAGCACTCCTCCGTGCGTCGTCTCACCGCGGACTGGAGCTTTGTCCCCCCTATTAGGGGGGAAAGTGTCCAGCATCGGGCGGGAGGCGGGGTTGTCGCCGAGACCGACGGTGGCACGGTGCGGGCGGGCGCCGCGGTGGTCGCCATCGGCGCCGTCGCCAAGGCGCCGGGCGCGCCGTTGCGCAACGCCCTCACCGTCACCTCTTCCCACATCGTCCTCACCGAGCCGGTTCCCGATTTGCTCGAGCAGATCGGCTGGACGGGCGGCGAGTGCATCACCGACAGCCGCGCCCTGATCGACTACTTCCGCACCACCCCGGACGGCCGTATCGCCTTCGGCTGGGGCGGCGGCCGGATTGCGATGGGCGCGCGCCTGCACGGCCGCTCCGAGCTCGACCGCGAGGTGGTCGAAGCAGCCGCGGCGCGCCTGCGCGACTACTTCCCCGGCCTTGCGGGCCGCCGCCTCACCCACGCCTGGGGCGGCCCGGTCGACGCCTCGCCCACCCACCTACCGATCGTCGTGCCGCTGCGCGGCGGCAACACCTACGCCGCAGCCGGCTACACCGGCAACGGCGTAGGCCCCTCCTACATGGTCGGCCGAACCCTCGCCTCGCTAGCTCTAGACCGCCGCGACGAGCATTCGCGTCTGCCTTTCATCGACCCGACGCCCCAACGCGTCCCGCCGGAGCCCTTCCATTGGCTGGGCGGCGAAGTCATCCGGCGAGCACTCGTAGCAAAGGAGGAGGCCGAGCTTGCCGACCGAGCTCCGAATCCCGCCAGCTCCCTGATCAGCAAGCTCCCCAAGCTGGTCGGCTTCCACATAGGCCGCTGAGCCAAGCAATCTGTACTTGCGTGTGAAGTTTGGGCTCAGGAGAGGGCCGGGGTCGCCCTGGGGGAGCCTCGCGAAGCGGCGCACCGGCGAGTGTCTCTTGCCGCGAAGCGGCACAAACATCATGAGCGGAGCCGCAGGCGAAGCGAATCTGGGCTCCACCAGGGCGACCCCGGCCCCTGCCCTACCAGCTACGCCGGAACGACGAGCACAGGCCGCCCGGTCTGGTGCAGCAACTTGTAAGGGGTCGAGCCGAGGATCGCCCCTTTCAGCGGCCCTTTGCCGGCCCCGCCGACGACGATCATCCGCGCGTCGCGCTGCTGGGCGATGTCGAGCAGCGCCTCCGCCCCGCGCTTCGGCACCAGCTCGTAGCTGACCTCGACCCCGTCGGTCTGCACCTGCTGCCGGGCCTCCCCCATCAGCTTCTCGCCGAATTCCTCGATCGCCTCCTCGTGTTCGGCGATCTCGCCGCCCCAGATTCCCGGCGGTGAGTAGCCGAAGACGAGCGCGACGTCGTCGCCCAGGCTCTTCGCCAGCTCCACCGCCCGAGCGAGCGCCGCTTTGCTCGAGTCCGACCCGTCGTATCCGACGACTATCGAGCCCATCTCAGCTCTCCCCTCCGGAGGCGATGCCGCCGCTCGCCGGTTCGGATTCGCCCTCGAGGAAGCCCGCTGGGGCGACCTCGGTCCGCTTGCGGAAGAACGCCGGCATCGCCCGCCACTGCACCGCCATCAGGATGAAGCCGAGGACGAGGAAGAAGATCGCGATCACCAGCGGCGGACCGAGCCCGAACCAAGAGTTGCCCGATTCGGAGTTGGCCGGATCCGCCAGTTCGATTCCGTTCTTGATCAGCAGGTAGAAGAGGATCGCGGCGCCGAAAGCGGGCCCGAGGCCGACGAAGAGGAAGTTCTTGACGCTGCGCAGCAGCTCGTGGCGGTAGTAGATCGCGCAAGCGATCCCGGTGAGGCCGATGTAGAAGGAGATCATCAGGCCCAGCGCCGCCAGGGAGTCGAAGAGGATGTCTTCGCTGACCAGGGTCAGGCCGACGTACCAGACGACCGACGCGGTCCCCATCGCGATCGTCGAGACGTGGGGAGTGAGGAAGCGGGGATGGACCCTGCCGAGACTCTTCGGCATTGCCTTCGACCGGGCCATCGAGAGCGTCGTGCGCGCCGTCGGCAGAATCGTCGTCTGGGTCGACGCCGCGGCCGAGGAGAGCACGGCGATGATCAGGATCTTGTCGAGCGGCGAGCCGAACACCTCGGTGCCGAGCGCGCTCAGCACGTCTTCCTGATTGGTGACCAATTGGTCGACGCCGGCATAGGCCTGGGCGGCGACGGCGACGATCAGGTAGATGCCGAGCAGGATCAGGGTGCTGACTACCGTCGCCCGCCCGGGAGCCTCGTCGGGGTTCTCGGTCTCCTCGTTGACGGTGGCCGTCGTGTCCCACCCCCAGTAGATGAAGACCGCCAGCAGCAGGCCGGCCGAGAGCTCGCTCGGGCTGAGGCTGAACGGGTTGATCCAGGAGAGGCTCGGGTCGATCGAGCCGGCCGGGGCGCTGCCTGCGTAGACCTTGACCAGCGCAACCACGGCGAAGGCTGCCAGGGTGACGATCTCCGCCGCCAGCAGGCCGACCTGGGTTCGTGCCGAGAGCTCGATTCCGATCAGCACGATCGCGGTCATGATCACGATCCAGAGCACGCCGACCACGGTCACCGCCGCAGTCGACGCCGCGGCTGAGTCCCAGCCGAAGAGGAGGAAGGTGTAGAGGCCGGCGATCTGGGCCAGGTTGGCCATCACGATGATGTCGGCGACGACGATCGTCCAGCCGGCGATCCAGCCGAGCTGCGGGCCCATCGCCTTGGTCACCCAGGAGAAGCTCGTGCCGCAGTCCGGGTCGGCTTTGTTCATGTAGTAGTAGCCGGCGGCGACGAGGAACATGGGGACGAAGGCGAGCAGCAGGATCGCCGGCGACTGCAGCGCGACGGCGGCGGCGATGAAGCCGAGGGTCGCGGCGAGGCTGTAGCCCGGCGCGGTCGAGGCGACCCCGATCACGACGCTGGAGACGAAGCCGATCGCGTTCTTCTTCAGACCCTTGTCGCCGCTGCTCGGTACGCGGGCGGCTGCGGGAGCGGGAGCGGGCACGGCAGCGTTCTCCATGATGACTACGACGGTACGGCGTACGCTGCTTTTTTGGCAAGTTGCAAATGTCCCAAATTGAAGCCAGGGCCTTGTACTTTTCGTACAACGGTTCCGAGATGACTTGACCCAATGAACACTTGAATGCGAGAGTCGAGCGAGCTAGTTTTGTCCAGAACGTCGTAGGCGAGAGGAGAAAACGCATGGCCATTGCGTCCCAATCCAGCGGAGCTGTGGACACCAGCCTCCAGCAGTTGGCGATGCGACATCTCTGGATGCATTTCTCGCGGATGGGCTCATACGGGCCCGACCACGAGATCCCGATCATCGCCCGCGGCGAGGGCTGCTACGTCTACGACGAGCACGGCAACCGCTACCTCGACGGCCTCTCGGCGCTCTTCTGCGTCAACGCCGGCCACGGTCGCGCCGAGCTCGGCGAGGCGGCGGCACGCCAGGTCGAAGAGCTCGACTTCTACACGCTGTGGAGCTACGCGCATCCGCGCGCGATCGAGCTGGCGGCGCGGATCGCCGCGCTCGCCCCCGGCGACCTCAATCGCGTCTTCTTCACCTCCGGCGGCTCGGAGGCGGTCGAGTCGGCGCTGAAGCTGGCCCGCAACTACCACCGCATCCGCGGCAAAGGCCAGAAGCACAAGACGATCGCCCGCGAGATCGCCTACCACGGCACCTCGCTCGGCGCCCTCTCGGCGACCGGCATCACCGAGCTGCGCTCCCAGTTCGAGCCGCTCGCCCCGGGCGGCTGCCATGTGCCCAACACCAACACCTACCGCTGGCCCGAGGACCGCCACCCGCTCTGGGCGGCAAACGCGATCGAGGAGCGGATCGTCTTCGAGGGCCCCGAGACGGTTGCCGCGGTGATCCTCGAGCCGGTTCAGAACGCCGGCGGCTGCTTCGTCCCGCCGGACGGCTACTTCAAGCGGGTGCGCGAGATCTGCGACCGCTACGACGTGCTGATGATCTCCGACGAGGTGATCTGCGCCTTGGGTCGCCTCGGCCACTACTTCGGCTGCGACCGCTTCGGCTACGTACCCGACATCGTCACGATGGCGAAGGCGCTGACCTCGGCCTACGCGCCGATGGGGGCGATGGTCGTCTCCGACCGGATTGCCGAGCCGTTCATGGAGGGTACGGAGTCCTTCGCCCACGGCTTCACCTTCGCCGGCCACCCCCTCGCCTCCGCGATCGCGATGGCCAACCTCGACGTCTTCGAGCGCGAAGACCTCTGCGGCCACGTGCTCGCCAAGGAGGGCGAGTTCCGCCAGATGCTGGAGACGCTGCACGACCTGCCGATCGTCGGCGACGTGCGCGGCGCCGGCTTCTTCCAGGCGATCGAGTTGGTCAAGGACAAGGAGACGAAAGAGAGCTTCGACGACGAGGAGGCCGAGGACCTGCTGCGCGGTTATCTCTCCGGCGAGCTCTACAAGCGCGGTCTGATCTGCCGCGCCGACGATCGCGGCGACCCGGTGATCCAGCTGGCGCCGCCGCTGATCGCCGACACGGAGCAGTTCGAAGAGATCCACGACGTGCTGCGCGGTGTGCTTACGGACGCCTGGGAGCGGGTCCGAAGCCAGGCCGGCGGCGCGGCGGGCTGGAGTCCGAGGCGCGGCTGATAGGCACGCTGATGCTCACCGTGCAGAGCCTGCTGGACGAGGTCGGCCTCGACCTCGCCGCGGGCACGCGCGCGGCCGAGGCGCCGCTGCGCTGGATCCACATCTCCGAGCTCGAGGACCCCACCCCCTGGCTCTCCGGCGGTGAGTTGATGCTGACCACCGGCATCCCGCTCGACAGCGCCGCCAAACAGCGCTCCTACATCCGCCTGCTCGCCGAGCACAACCTCGCCGGGCTCGGTTTCGGCACCGGCTTCAACCACAAGAAAATGCCGAAAGCACTGCTCGAGGAGGCGAAGAAACGCGACTTCCCCCTCTTCGAGGTGCCCTACTCGACCCCGTTCATCGCGATCACCGAGAAAGCCTTCGCCCGTCTCGTCAACGAGCAGTACGAGGTGTTGCAGCGCGGCATCGCCGTGCAGCGCCGGCTCGAGCGGCTTGTCCTCGAAGAGCGCGGCCTGGAGGAGATCGTGGCGACGATCGCCTCCGCGGTCGGCGGCACCGTGGCGATCCTCAACAGCCGCGGCGAGCGCCTGGCCGGGCGCGGCTTCCGCCGCGAGCTCTCGGCCGAGGCGGTCAACGCGATCCGCGACGAAGCGCTGACCCACATCGCCGACGGTCACCCCTTCGTCCCCACTCACCCTTCGGTTGCCGGCCGCGCCCTCGCCCACCCGGTGATCTCCCCCGGCGGCGGCCCGCCGCAGGCCTGGGTCGTGATGGTCCGCGACTCCGGCGGCCTCGGCGACTTCGAGCGGCTGATCCTGCAGCAGGCGGTCGCCGTCGTCGCGCTCGAGCTGATGCGCCGCCGCGTCGCCCGCGAGACCGAGCGCCGACTTGCAGGGGACGTGCTGGCGGGCGCGCTCGGAGGTCGACTGGATCCCTCCGAGTTGCGCCGCCGGCTCGAGCCGTTCGGGATCGGCGACGAGGCCGCCGTCCTCGTCTTCGACCTCGACGACCCGGCTGCCGCCGAGCCGGCGCTGGAGCGCGCGCTCGCTGCAGATGCCTGCCCGGCAGTCGTCGCTCCGCATGTCAGCGGCAGCCGCGAGCTGCTCTGTGCCGTCGTCGACGCCGCCGACCGCGACCCGGTCGATCTGGCCTCGGAGGCGCGGCGGGCGCTGATCAAAGAGCGCGGCGCCGTGCGCGCCGCCGCCAGCCGTCCGGCGCCGCCGGAGGAGCTGCGCCACTCCTTCCACGAGGCCCGCTGCGCGCTGGAGGCGACTGCCTTCTCGGAGAACGGCAACGCTCCCGAGGTGGCCTCCTGGCGCGACCTCGGCGCCTTCACCCTGCTGCTCTCGATCCAGGACGACGACGCGCTGGCGCTCTACTGCGACAGCGTTCTCGGCCCGATCCAGGAGGGCGACGAGGAGTACGGCGGCGAGCTGCTGCGCTCGCTGGAGGCCTTCATCGAGCAGAACGGCCAGTGGGAGCGCGCCGCGCGCGAGGTCTACTGCCACCGCCACACCCTGCGCTACCGCATGCGCAAGGTCGAAGAGCTGACCGGGCGCGACCTCTCGCGTGCCCACGACCGGATCGAGTTCTGGCTGGCGCTGCGGGCGCGCGAGCTGGTGGGACAATGAACGCCGCCCGCGTACTCTGCTCTCGGGCCACGGCCAAAGGGTCAGATATGGATGGCGTGTCCCTTCCGCGTCCGCCGCGGGCGGGCGGTGGAGGACTCTGATGATTGTCGGTGTTCCGAAGGAGATCAAGCCCGACGAGTACCGCGTCGCGATCACGCCGGCCGGGGTGCGTGAGATGACCGAACACGGCCACAGCGTTCTGATCGAGGCCGGCGCAGGCGAGGGCAGCGCGATCGCCGACGCCGAATTCGAGTCGCAGGGGGCCCGCATCGTCGCCGCTGCCGGCGCCGTATTCGGCGAGGCGGAAATGGTCCTGAAGGTGAAGGAGCCGCAGGCGGCCGAGATCGAGATGCTGCGCCGGGGCCAGCTGCTGTTCGCCTATCTTCACCTCGCGCCCGACCCCGAGCAGACCCGCGGCCTCTGCGGCTCCGGTGCCACCTGCATCGCCTACGAGACCGTCGAGGACGCACGCGGGCGGCTGCCGCTGCTGGCGCCGATGAGCGAGATCGCCGGCAAGATCGCCACCCAGGCAGGTGCCTTCATGCTGGAGAAGCCGCTCGGCGGCCGCGGCATCCTGCTCGGCGGCGTGCCCGGCGTGGCGGCGGCGAACGTGATCGTGATCGGCGGCGGCGTGGTCGGCATGAACGCCGCCTTCGTCGCGATCGGGATGGGAGCCGACGTCTTCGTCTACGACAAATCGATCGACCGCCTGCGCGAGCTCGACGTCGCCTTCGCCGGCGCCTGCTCGACCGTATTCGCGACCACCCTCGCGGTCGAAGAGATGCTGCCCCGCGCCGACCTCGTGATCGGCGCGGTCCTGGTCCACGGCGCGCGCGCCCCTTATGTAGTGCGGCGCGAGCAGCTGGCGCTGATGAAGTCGGGCGCGGTGCTGGTCGACGTCGCGATCGACCAGGGCGGCTGCTTCGAGACCTCGCATCCGACCACCCACCACGATCCGACCTTCGAGGTCGACGGGATCGCCCACTACTGCGTAGCCAACATGCCCGGCGCGGTCCCGATCACCTCGACCCACGCTCTCACCAACGCCACCCTGCCCTACGCGATCGCCCTCGCCGACCAGGGCGTCGCCGCCGCGATCCGCCGCGACCCGGGTCTGCGGCCGGGGGTCAACGTGGCCGCCGGTCAAGTTACCCACCCGGCGGTCGCCGAGGCCGTCGGAGTGGAGTGCGTTCCCGTAGAGCAAGCCCTAGAAATCCCCGCCGACGGGCCGGAAGCGGACGCATACCGACCGGATTCGGCCCGTCGGCCCCGACATGCGGAGGTGCGCGAGTGATGGCGGTGGCGGCGAAGACGAAGCTGAGGAACTTCATCGGCGGCGAGGCTGTGGATCCGGTCGAGGGGGGGATGGAGGACGTGGTCAATCCCGCGACCGCCGAGGCGATCGCCTCTGCGCCGCTCTCGACCAAGGCCGACGTCGACGCTGCGGTCGCCGCGGCCAAGGGCGCCTTCGAAGGCTGGGCCGCGACGCCGCCGGGCGAACGGGCGCGGGCGCTGCTGCGGATCGCCGACATGATCGAGGAGCGCGGCGAGCAGATCGCCGACCTCGAGTCGGCCGACGCGGGCAAGCCGCGCGGCGCCGTGCTCGAGGACGAGGTGCCGGTGATGGCCGACAACCTGCGTTTCTTCGCCGGCGCGGCGCG
>DASUZP010000145.1:0-15840 GCA_036376775.1 Solirubrobacterales bacterium
GCTCGCCCGCGTGCGGGGTGAGCACCGTCGGCGCCTCCCGCGCGGCGATCCGTCCCAACTCCCCGGCGAAGGCGTTGAGGCCGTCGGCGTCCAGTACAAGCGGCGCCGCGATCGCGCCGAGGACCTCGCGGGCGAGCTCGACCGAGCCCGGGTCGCGGCCCATGCCCGGCCCGAGAACGCCGGCGGCAGCCCGCTCGAAAGCACGCAGCAAGGGCTTTGCAGAGGCCGGCGCCAGGCAACCGTCGCCGCCCGGGCAGCCGACCGACATCACCTCCGGCCGGCCCTGCTCGAAGATCGACTCGAGATCGGCCGGCACCGCCACGGTGGCGTAGCCGGCACCGGCCCGGATCGCGGCCTGCGAGGACATCTGCACAGCGCCGGTCAACCCCCGCGAGGCGCCGGCGACGGTCACCTGCCCCGAGCTGAACTTGGTCGAGCGCGGCCCTCGGCGCGGCGCCAGCTCCAGCACCGCAGCATCGATGGTCCCGGCGAACGGCTCCCCCGGGGCGCCGGCCGGTATCCCGATCGGCGCCACCCGCAGTTCGCCCGTCCGCCACTTTCCCGGCGCGATCAGGTGACCGAGCTTGGCGACGTGGAAGCTGACGGTGAAGTCGGCCTCGACCGCGACCCCGGCGACCTCGCCGCTGGAGGCATCGACGCCGGAGGCGATGTCGCAGGCGACAACCGGAGCGCCGCAGGCGGCGATCGCGGCAATCGCCCCCAGCGCCGGCTCGCGCGGCTCGCCCGCAAAGCCAGTGCCGAAGATCGCATCGACGACCGCAGCGGAACCGGCCAGCCGCGGGCCGAGCTCACCGTCGACGTGCTCGGCGGGGAAACGCTCCAGGTTGGCGGCCGCATCGCCGCTCAGCTCCGCGGCCGGCCAGAGCAGCAGCGCCTCGACCTCGAAACCGGCCTCGGCCAGGTATCGGGCCGCGACAAGCCCGTCGCCGGCGTTGTTGCCCTTGCCGCAGACGACCCGCACCGGCCCCCCGGGCGCCAGCTCACCGGCCGCCTCCGCCACCGCTCGCCCCGCCGCCTCCATCAGCTCCAGCGAGGGGACCCCCATCGCCTCGATCGCCCAGGCATCGACAGCCCGCATCCCACCGGCGTCGTAGAGGGGGTTCAGCCAGGGCTCCATGGAGGTTCACCCTAGCCTCGTTTAGGCACAACCTGTGGTGATCTTATGACATTTACAAAACGTCATTTGATTGATACTTTGTAAACATCATGATCTTCGAAACACCCGAACTCCGCGAGGACGAGCACGATGTTCTTGGCCTGATTGCAGATCTCCGCCACGAGCTTCAGGACCGCGTGGCCGAGCCACGCCGCTGGGCAGGGACCCTGAGAAAGATGGCATTCGCGCGGGCAGTCCAGGGCTCCAACAGCATCGAGGGCTACAACGCCTCCCTCGACGACGTCGTCGCCGCAGTCGAGGGCGAGCCGACCCTCGATGCAAACGAGGAGACCCAGCTTGCCCTGACCGGGTACCGAGACGCGATGACCTACGTCTTGCAGATAGCGGGCGACGACACGCTCGAGGTCGACGAAGGCTTGCTCAAGAGCCTGCACTTCATGATGATCAAGCACGACCTGCGGAAGAATCCAGGCCAGTGGCGTCCTGGCAGCATCTACGTCCAGAAGGAAGGCGGGGAAACGGTCTACGAAGGGCCTCCTAGCACCGAGGTTCCGTCACTGATTTCCGAGCTGCTGCAGGAGACTCGTCGCGACGCGAGCCCCGTCTTGGTCAAAGCGGCGATGGCCCACCTGAACCTGGTTCTGATCCATCCGTTCAGCGACGGGAACGGTCGCATGGGGCGATGCCTCCAGACCCTCGTGCTTGCACGCGACCGAGTGCTGGCGCCCGTCTTCTCAAGCATCGAGGAGTTCCTCGGACGCAACACGCAGTCCTATTACGACGTGCTCGCTGACGTCGGCGCCGGCTCGTGGCATCCGGATCGCGATGCGCGGCCATGGATTCGCTTCTGCCTGCGCGCCCATTTCCTCCAAATCCGGACCATGCAACGCAGGCGAGCTGAGATCGAGGAGCTGTGGAATGGCTGTGTAGCGCTGGCCGAAAGACACGACCTGCCCGAACGCTGCGCCGCCGCGCTGGTCGATACGGCCTACGGCCTGCGAATCCGTCGAGGGAGCTACCAAGCCGCGGGCAAAGACATGTCCGGCGATGAGATCAGCAATCAAACCGCCTCCCGAGACCTGAAAGCGATGGTCGACCTGGGACTGCTCGAAGCGGTCGGGGAGCGACGCGCCCGTTACTACCTTGCCGGCGACGACGCCAGAGGCTTGCGTGAAGCAATTCGTTCCAAGCGCCCCCCGCGAGAGGCCGACGATCCATTCCGGATCGTCCGCGAGCGACGCCAGCTCAGCCTGACTTGAGCCCTACTTCAGGCCGATGATCAGCCTGGCCGTCGCCAGGTCTTCCTGGGTGGCGGCGCCGAGGGCAAGGAAGCGGATGTTCTTGAGGTATTTCTTCGCTTCTTCGAAGCCGTCGTCGGAGCTGGCGATCAGCGCGTCGGCCAGGCTCAGGGCCGCGGGCCCGTCGGCGAAGCCGGCGATGGGCGTACCTTCCAGCGAGGCGACCGCGTCGTCGTAGGCGGGGTCTTCGGAAAGCGTCTCGCCCTTGC
The DNA here is from genome assembly GCA_036376775.1 of Solirubrobacterales bacterium. Classification (GTDB taxonomy): domain Bacteria; phylum Actinomycetota; class Thermoleophilia; order Solirubrobacterales; family 70-9; genus VRUE01. The sequence goes on from DASUZP010000145.1 coordinate 2,646, forward strand.
CCGCTTCGGCGAGCAGGCCGGCGAGGGTGGGCGCAAGGCCATAGCCGATCGCGACTCGCTCTTCTTTGGCGACGACGACGATCGGCTTGTTGCCCAGTTCGTCGCTGCGGATCGAGAAGCCGTCGTACTTGCCGCTCAGGGCGGTGACGCCGGCGACGTGGACACTGCGCAGCAGCTTGCCGATGTTGGCGATCGTTTCGGTCGCCTGCGATCCCTTCGTGGTCAGCACCAGCGCCCCGCCGAGGCTGTTTTCGCTGCTCCCCGTCGCGAAGATCGCCGCGTCCTGCAGCGAGCCGACAAACCCTTCCAGGTCGATGCCGAGCTGCTTCAGCCCCTTCTTCAGCTGGTTTGGCGGGACCGTGCCGGGAATCCCTTCTTCGTCGAGGCTGTCGATCGCTTCCTCCAACTGGTTGCCGAAGCCGGAGGCGGCGAGACCGACGAAGGCGTCGCCCGGCAGCGAGCCGAGCAGCGACGACGCGTCGCCCGTCGGCGCTTTCTGACCGGCGACGGTGCTGCTCAGGGCGACTTCGATCTGGTCGGAGCCGGGCACGATGCTGGCAACCGCCGTAATCACGTCGCGGGGGATGCCGGCGTTCTGGATGATCTGGCGCAGCTGGGGGCTGATCGGGCCCCCGCCGGACTGGTCGATCAGGGTGCTGACATCGACGTAGATGTCGGCGAGGCTGCCCTCCGACGCAGCGGAGATCGCCTCGGCGAAGGTGTCTTCGGCGGCGAGCGAGTCGCCTGCGGAGGCATCCACCACTTCCCTGAAGATCAGGCCGCCTTCGGCGACGACGAGGAAGTCGCCGACGACGCCGATCGCGTTCCCTTCCGAGCCGCCGACCTCGTAGTCGACCCCTTTGTAAGAGGCCTGTCGGTAGGGATCGTCGCTGCTCTTGACCCGGGCGTCGACGAATTCCTGCGTGGCGTCCGTGTCGGTCGATTCGACGATCGCCCCGACCCCGGTGAAGTTTTCGCCCTCGAGCTTCTCGAAGAAGATCCCGCCGCGCTCTCCCAGCCACGGCTCGACTTCCTTCGCGTAGTCGAACGGTTCGTCGTCGTCCTGCGCCGAGCCTTCCAGTTTTTCGACGACGTATTCGCCGAGGTTGTCGATTCCGGCGATCTGCATGGCGACAGAATCGGTGTTGGACTTCAGTTCGCCCGAGGGATTCACGGCGCCTTCGACGAAGACCGGGGCGCCGGGGGGCGCGAGCTCGGCGACGTCGGAGCCCGAGGACGAGGAGCCGCCGCCGCAACCTGCGGGAAGGGCGATCAGGGCGGCCGCGGCAAGCGCCGCGATATAGGGACGGGGCTTCATGCGGCCGGCATCCTACTGGCGCCGCTACTCGACCGTGACCGTCTTGGCCAGATTGCGGGGCTGATCGACGTTGAGGCCACGCCCGCGGGCGATGTCGTAGGCGAGCAGCTGCAACGGCAGGATCGCCAGGATCGGCTGCAGAATCCAGTCGCTGGCGGCGACCTCGATCGCCTCGTCGGCGACCTTCACCGCCTGCTCGTCGCCCGCGGTGACGATCGCGATCGTCTCGGCGCCGCGCGCCCGCACCTCTTCGACATTCGAAAGGACCTTGCCGAGAACGGGGCTTGCCGTCGCCACACAGACGACCGGGGTCGACTCGTCGAGCAGGGCGATCGGGCCGTGCTTCATCTCGCCGGCGGCGTAGGCATCGGTCGGGATATAGGAGATCTCCTTCAGCTTCAGGGCCCCCTCGAGGCAGACCGGCAGGCCGATGTGGCGGCCGAGATAGAGGAAGAACTGCTGGTCGGAGTGGGTGGCGGCAACCTCGCGGACGCGCTCCTGGCAGCCCGCCAGCGTCGTCTCGACCTTCGATGGCAACGACTTCATCTCGGCGATCAGCTCGGCCAGCCGCTCGCGCGACAACGTCTCGCGCAGCTCCGCCAGCCGCAGCCCGATCAGGTACATCGCCGCCACCTGGGCGACGAAGGTCTTGGTCGCCGCGACGCTGATCTCCAGACCGCTGCGGGTATAGAGAACCGCGTCGGCGTCGCGCGTCGCCTGGCTGCCGAGCACGTTGGTGATCGCCATCACCGTGGCGCCGCGCTCGCGCGCCAGCCGCATCGCCGCCAGCGTGTCGGCGGTCTCTCCCGACTGGGTGATGCCGATCACCAGGTCGCCCTCCCCCACCACCGGGTTGCGGTAGCGGTACTCGGAGGCGACGTCCATTTCGACCGGCACCCGCGCCCACTCTTCGATCGCGTAGCGACCGACCAGACCGGCGTGGTAGGAGGTACCGCAGGCGACGATCACGATCCGCCTCAACTCGCGCAGGAAATCGTCGTCGAGCTCGAGCTCGGCCAGATCGACGCTGTCATCGCCGGGAAGGCGATCGGCGATCGTTTCGGCGACGGCGTCGGCCTGTTCGTGGATCTCCTTCAGCATGAAGGTCTCAAAGCCGCCCTTCTCCGCGGCGGCCTCGTCCCAGTCGATCTCTTCGGCCGAACGCTCGACCGGATTGCCCTCAGCGTCGGCGATCGTCACGCCGGCGCTGTCGATGGTGACGATCTCGTCGTTTTCGATCGCCACCGCCCGCCGCGTCTCGGCGAGGAAGGCGGGAATCGCCGAGGCAAGGAAGCTCTCCCCCTCGCCGACCCCGGCGACCAGAGGACACTCCTTGCGAGCCCCGACCAGCTGGTCGGGGCTGTCGGCGTGCATGGCGACGAAGGCATAGTGGCCGCGCAGTTCGGCGAAGGCGGCGCGGACCGCGGCGGCGAGATCGCCCTCGTAGTGGCCGGCGATCAGATGGGCGACGACCTCGGCATCGGTTTCCGAGCTGAACTCCTGTCCTTCGGACTCGAGCCGGGCACGCAGCCTGGCGTGATTCTCGACGATGCCGTTGAGGACGATGTGCACCCGATCGGAGCTGTCGCTGTGGGGGTGGGCGTTCTCCTCGGTGACACGGCCGTGAGTGGCCCAGCGCGTGTGGGCGACGCCGGTCGTCGCCTGCTCGGCGGCAACCGCGACGCCCCCTCCCTGCGCCTGCTCGTCCATCGCCGCGCGCAGGTTGGCGAGGTTGCCGACCGCGCGGACGCTGTCGACCCGCCCGTCCTCGACTACCGAGACGCCGGCCGAGTCATAGCCACGGTATTCGAGCTTCTCCAGGCCGGCGACCAAGAGGTCGCGGCAGGGACGTCCTCCGACATATCCGACGATTCCGCACATAGAAGGCCGCCAAGAGTAGACGGTGGCGAGTTTCAGCCCAGCTCTTTGCCGACCAGGTCGGCAAGGCGCTTGCAGACGGCGTCGGCCTCGTCGACGCTCGGGGCCTCGACCATCACCCGGACCAAGGGCTCGGTGCCGGAGGGGCGCAGGAGGACGCGGCCGCGACCTTCCAGCTCGGCTCCCTCGCGCTCGACTGCCTCCCAGACCGCCGTCGCGCCGGCGATCGCCTCGCGGTCGGCGACCTCGACGTTGACCAGCTTCTGCGGCAGCTTCTCCATCGCCTCGACCGAGGCGAGGTCGCGTCCGGCGAGGGCGCGCATCGTCATCAGCGCCGCGGCGATGCCATCGCCGGTCGCGGCGAAGCGCATATCGATGATGTGGCCCGACTGCTCGCCGCCCAACGCCCAGCCGCGCTCGCGCAGCTCGTCGAGGACGTAGCGGTCGCCGACCTTGGTCACGGCGACCTCGATCCCGTCGGCTTCCCTCGCGCGATGGAAGCCGAAGTTGCTCATCACGGTGACCGCGACGCCGCCGCCGAGCTCGCCGCGCTCGGCCTGGTTGCGCGCCAGCAGGGCGATCAGCTCGTCGCCGTCGTGACTGCGACCGCCGCCGTCCACGGCCAGGACCCGGTCGCCATCGCCGTCGAAGGCGAAGCCCACTGTCGCCTCCGAGCCGGCGACGTGCTCGGCAAGGTTGCCGAGGTGGGTGGAGCCGCAGCCGTCGTTGATATTGCGCCCGTCGGGCTCGGTGGCGATCGCCTCGACCTCTGCGCCGAGCCGTTCGAAGATCGCCGGGGCGACGCGATGGGTGGCGCCGTTGGCGCAGTCGAGCGCGACCTTGACGCCAGTGAGATCGAGCGGGAAAGCGGCCTCGAGGGCACGCAGGTAGTCCTCTTCGCCACCGTTCAGCTCGCGCACGTGGCCGGCGTCGGCCGGCGTCGGTCCGGCCTCGAGCAGGGCCTCGATCCCCGCCTCGGCTTCGTCGCCTAGCTTCGTCCCGTTACTGCTGAAGAACTTGATGCCGTTGTCCTTGTAGGGATTGTGGGAGGCGGAGACGACCGCGGCGAGGTCGAGTCCGAGGCGACGAACGAGCACCGCAGCGGCGGGCGTCGGCAGCACCCCGCCGAGCAGCGCGTCCCCACCGGCCTCAGCGACCCCGGCGGCCAGCGCGGCTTCCAGCATCGGCCCCGACTCGCGCGTGTCGCGGACGATCAGCACCTGCGGTCGAGCCACTTCCAGAGATGCGGTGGCAGCCCGGCCCAGGGCGAGCGCCAGCTCCGCGGTGAGGAACGTCCCAGCCTCTCCTCGGACCCCATCGGTTCCGAAGAGCTTGCGCTCCGTGGTCACAGCCGCCTCGTCAGCGCTTGCTGAACTGCGGCCGCTTGCGGGCCTTCTTCAGCCCCGCCTTGCGCCGCTCCTTGGCGCGCGCGTCGCGGGTGAGGAAGCCACGCCGCTTGAGCTCGCCGCGCAGCTCAGGGTCGACCTCGATCAGCGCCCGGGAGATGCCGTGGCGCACCGCGCCCGCCTGGCCGCTGACGCCGCCGCCGTGAACTCTGGCCCGGACGTCGACGCTGCCCTCGTAGCCGGTGATCGTGAGTGGCTGAGACGCCGTCGTCTGATGCAGGGGGCGGGGAAAGAACTCCTCGAGGGGCCGGCCGTTGATCTCGATCTTGCCGCTTCCGGGCAGCAGGGTGACGCGGGCGATCGCGTTTTTGCGTTTGCCGGTCGCCAGATAACGGGCGTCGCCGGCCATTTTCGCGGGAGCGCGGCTGGCCGCCTGCTCCTCCTCGTCGGAATCGCCGACAAGGGCGGCCTCGCGCCGCGCTTTCTCCTCTTCCTCGGCTTCCCGCCGCGCCTGCTCCTCAGCACTGAGCGGCCGCTCGTCGACCTCAACCGCGATCGGCTCCAGGTCGGCACCGGGAATGACATCTTTCTTCTTCTCAGCAGGAGCCGCCTCAACCTCGAGCTCCTCCTCCTGCTCAGCAACAGGAGACTCACCGACCTCCTCCGCCGGCGCCTCGTCGGCGTCCTCAGCTTCCGCAATCGGAGGCTCAGCGGACTCTTCCGCAGGGGTTTCGTCCTGTGCCTCAGACCCCTCACCCGCGGGTGGCGTCGGGGGTTGACCCTCCGGCGGGTCAGCCGGAGGGCTACCCCCGGCGACAGGACCCGCGGCTGAGGCATCCGAACCCTGGGCCTGCGACTCCTCTGAAGTCTCTTCGTTCTGCTGCGGCTCGTCTGCCATCACTTGATCTCCATCGGCTGTGGTTTCTGCGCCGCATGCGGGTGATCCGGGCCGGCGTAGACCTTGAGCTTGGTCAGCTGCTTTCGGGCCAGGCGGTTACGGGGAAGCATTCCCTTCACGGCCTTGCGGATCACCTCCTCGGGGCGACGGTCGAGCATCTCGGCCAAGCTGCGGGACTTGATCCCGCCGGGGTAGCCGCTGTGACGCCAGTAGCGCTTCTGCTCCAGCTTTTTCCCGGTCACCCGGATTTTCTCGGCGTTGATGACGACGACGAAGTCGCCGGTGTCGACGTGCGGCGTGTACTCGGGCTTGCGCTTACCGCGCAACGCGTCGGCGATCCGCGTCGCCAAGCGGCCCAGGGTCTGACCCTCGGCATCGACGACAAGCCAGTCTCGCTGGCGGTCGGTGGGTTTGGCGACGTAGGTCTTCATCAGAGAAAAGCCGCGGGGAAGCCCCAGCGGCTCCGGGATGATAGCCGTCAAGTCCCCTGCGCGCGCAGGGGCCGCCCTGTAACCGGGGCGCTCTCTATACTGCCGCGCCAGCAACAGCCGAATCCCGGCCGCCACGGTGGACGGGAGCGGAGGAACCGCAGGGGCCTTACAGGTCCCAGGGGCGAATCGGACGAATGTCGATCCGTAGCGCATCTCTTTCAGCGCGAGCCCGACAGCTAACTCCGCAGGCGAACGAAAGAGAGGGCACGTGGCACGCAGCAGAGCTGGCGCCGGGCCTTGGCTTGGTGGATCGATATCGATAATCGTGGCGGCGGCCCTGCTCGCCTGTTTCGCCGCGTCCGCATCCGCGGTTACCGGCGGCGCCCCCACGCCGAGCGGCAGCGCCCCTCCCCCGCCCAGCCATAGCGGTTCGCCCGACCCAGCCCCGAGCGCGGGAACCCTGAGTCTGATCTCGGCCAAGACCTGGCCTCGCAAGTCCTTCTACTACGGCACCCGCGCGCCGCGGCTGCGCTATGAAATCGGCAGCGACCAGCCCACCAACGATCTGCGCATCGACATCGTCGGAAACGGCGGCGAAACGATCGTGAGCTTCTATCGCAACGACGTGGCTCCGGAAACGCCCGACAGCGTCCGCTGGGACGGGACCGCGGGCGACGGTCGGCCCGCCAGGAATGGCCACTACTCGTTCCGGATCGTGCCGCAGGCCGGCGGCCAGGTCGCCCGTCGCGCCTCCTCGTCGGCATCCTCGGACCCGCTCAGCCTCGGCTTCGACCTCTACGGCTTCGCCTTCCCGATCCTCGGCGCACACGACTTCGGCGGCGCCGCGGGCCGCTTCGGCGCCGCGCGCTCCGGCCACACGCACGAGGGCCAGGACGTGATGGCCGACTGCGGGACGCCGCTGGTCGCCGCCCGCGGCGGCAGCGTCCAGTACGCCGGCTACCAGGGCGCCGCCGGCAACTACATCGTCATCGACGGCAAGGGCACCAGCTTCGACATGGCCTACATGCACCTGCTCGAACCCTCGCCGCTGCAGGAGGGGATGACCGTCCGCACCGGCGAACCGATCGGGGTGGTCGGACAGACCGGCGACGCCACCGCCTGCCACCTCCACTTCGAGATCTGGACCGCGCCTGGCTGGTACGAAGGCGGCAGTCCGCTCGACCCGCTGCCCTACCTCAAGGAATGGGACGCCTACAGCTGAAGACCCGGAGACGGGCCTTTTCTCGACAGGAATCGCGGTACCGTAGGAGCAATGAAGCCTCCAAAGCGGACCGGCAACTGGACCCCGGAGGGCAAAGCGGAGCGCGCCGCCATTCGCCGCGATTTCCTGGATCTCACGCCAGCCCAGCGGGCCGAACAGGTTTTTGAATTATCGAAATTCATGACTCAGGTTGCCGACGCGGGACGACGCAGGCGCAGTGTCTGAGCTTGACATCAGGGGGATCCTCGGTGAGCTCGTCAATGAGGACGTCGAGTTCCTGATCATTGGCGGCGTCGCGGTCGGCTACCACGGCCATATCCGAGCGACGAAGGACGTGGATATCGTTCCAGCCTCCAATCCCGCCAATCTGGAAAGGCTTGCTGCGGTCCTCCAAAAACTCAATGCGGAGGTCGAAGGCACGAATGAGTTCGAGGACGATGAGCTTCCGGATCCGCTCGACCCCAACGCACTTGCCTTGGGTGGAAACTGGGTCCTGCACACTCGACTCGGCCGACTCGACGTAATGCAATGGATCGGCGATACTGGGCTCTGGGACAGGCTCGCTCCCGCGGCAATCGAGGATGAGATCGGCGGCCTTCGAATCAAGGTCGTCAGCTACGACGATCTCGTCGCGCTGAAGGAACAGGCTGGTCGGCCTGAGGATTTGACCGACATCGAGCGCATGCGGCAAGCGCGCGATCAGTAATTCTGAGAACGGCCACTCAGCTACCGAGGAAGCGGCGCAGCGAGCGGCGTGCTGCCGGCAGGCGGCGACCGGCCTCGAGCTCGCGGATCGCGATCTCGGCGGTCATCGCCGCTAGCAGATGCGAGGCCGCGGTCGCATCGGGCCAGCCCATCGCCTTGAAGCTGGGCACGGCGCCGGCGGCGAAACGCTCGTGCCTGGCCGACATCGAGGCGTCGAGGGCGGGATCCGAACGCGCCTCCAGCGCCAGCGCCTTCACCGCTCGATCTTCCAGGCAGGTGTCGAGATAGGCCTCCACGCCGCGGACGATCCGGTCTGCGCCCGGCGGAGTCCCCTCGGTCGCCGCGACGACGGCGTCCTGGACACGGGCGTGGAACCGCTGGTGGAGGGCGTCGACGAAGGCGGCGCGATCATCGAAGTGGACGTAGAAGGTGCCCTTCGCCACCCCGGCCTCGGCGACGACGCGGTTGACGCTCAGGCCACTCAGGCCGTGGCCCTCGGCGACGGCGACGCCGGCGTCCAAAAGCGCCTCGCAGGTGCGGTTGCCGGCAGCGGTGACAGCTTCGGTGGGCACGGCGACAGGCTAACTGACCGGTCGGTCATCTGATATGACCGACCGGTCAGTCATCTGCTAGGGTCGCGCTCATGGCGCTGTTCGAGACCGCGACGGGCCCGATCGCCTATGACGAGCGGGGCGAGGGCGACCCGATCGTCCTGCTGAGCAGCGGTGCCCACGACCGCCACGACTGGGATGGCTTGCGCAGCCTCCTCCCCGCGCGCTTCCGCTCGATCGCCCCCGACTGGCCGGCCCACGGCGAATCGCCGTCGGGCAACGGGCCGGCGACGGCGATGCGCTTCGCCGATCTGACCGAGGAACTGGTCGCGCGTCTCGCTCCCGCGGGCGCGATCCTCGTCGGCAACTCGGTCGGCGGCTTCGCCGCGGCCCGGCTTGCGATCCGCCGCCCCGAACTGGTGCGTGGCCTGGTCCTGGTCGACAGCGGCGGCTTTCTCGGCCGTCCTCCCCAGGTCCGGGCCTTCTGCGCGCTGATGGCCCGACCGCGTTTCCTGCGCGCGATCTACCCCTGGTTCGCCAACCGCTACATGCGCCCCGGCAGCGACGAGGACCGGCGCGTCCGCGATCTCGGCATCGCGACCACCCGGGCCGACCCTGGCCTGCGTGCGGTCAGCGAGCTCTGGGGCAGCTTTGCCTCGCCCGAACACGATCTGCGCGCCAACGCGGCCTCGATCTCGGCCCCGACCCTGATCCTCTGGGGCAAGCGCGATCCGGTCATTCCGCTGAAGGTCGGCCGCCGCCTCGCCACGGCGATCCCCGGTGCCGAACTGACCGTGTTCGATACCGGCCACGCCCCGGCGGTGAGCGACCCGGACGGCTTCGCCGCCCGCCTCGTTCCCTTCGCCGAAGCGGCCTTCGATCGTCCGGGCACAGCCGAGACGGGATGAACGACACGCATCGATGGCGCTCGGATCTGCTGGGCCCGGGTCGCACGGTCGAGCTGTCCGCCGGGGCGATCGAGTGTTTCGAGCGTGGCGAGGGTCCAGCGCTGGTTTTCTGCCACGGCTGGCTGGCGAATGCGAACCTGTGGCGCAAGGCGGTCGATCTGCTTTGTCGCGACTTCCGCTGTCTCGTCCTCGACCTGCCGCTCGGCTCCCATCGCCTGCCGATGGCCGCGGGCGCCGACCTCAGCCCGAGCGGAATCGGCGCGCTGATCGTCGAGGCACTGGAGCGGCTCGAGCTGACCGCGGCGACGCTGGTCGGCAACGACTCTGGCGGGGCCTACGCGCAGATCGCGCTGGCGCAACACGGCGAGCGGATCGGCGACCGCGTCTCACGCCTCGTCCTCACCTCGTGCGAGACGCCGTATGACGAGTGGCCACCACCGCCCTTCGACGGGCTTCCGGCAGCGGCGGGCGATCCGAAAATCCTCGGCGAGCTGCTCGGCGCGCTGGAGGATCCCGCGGTCCGCGCCATGCCGGCCGCATACGGCCTCCTGCTCAAGCACCCGATCGAAGCGAGCGTCTCCGACTCCTACGCCCTGCCGGCAAGCCGCGAGAGCGGCGTCCTGCGCGACGTCGCCAAGGCGATGGCGTCGGCCTCGACGGTACCGGTGCGCGCCGCCGGCGAGCATCTCATCGCCTCATCCGAGCTGCCGGTGCAGCTGATCTGGTCGCGCGAGGACGAGGTGTTTCCGCTCGCCCACGCCGCGCGTTACGCAGACGCGCTGCGAAACGGCCGCCTCCAGAGCATCGACGATGCCTACAGCTTCACGCCCGAGGACCGACCCGATGCCGTCGCGGCGGCGATTCGCGAGTTCGCCCGCGTAGCGCGATAGGACGGTCCCACAGCTCGATCAGGGCGAGGGCAACGGCGACCGGGACCGTGGCCGGCAGCGTGTCGACGGCGAAGAAGAACAGGTCGAACCCGAGCCCCAGCGCAGCCACGAGTCCAGCTCCGAGAAGCTGCTGCCGACGGCGGGAGAGAGCCAATAAGCAACCGAGGGTGGCAGCCACGAAGAAGTCCCCGAAGCCCATCAGCGCGTCCTCGAAGTGCGCGACCTGCAGGCGCGGCAGCCCGCTTGGCGCCGCGGCGGTGAGGGTCGCGTTGGGCCCCTGGAGCAGGTCGGCGGCGACGAACCAGGTATCGACCGCGGCCATCGCGTAGATCCCCAGCTTCAGCCAGCGGGCCGGCGTCACCGAGACCAGCAGCCAACCGAGGCCGATGCAGCCGAGCGCGGTCAGCGCGGTCGCCGCGGTCTCGCCGATCAACGAGTCGGGAGATGCCCAGGCCAGCAGGAACAGCGGGGCGATGGCGGCGGCCCACTCGGGCCGGGAACCGCGCACCAACCAACCCAGAGCCAGCGCCGCGAAGGGCGGCACCGCAACCAGCGCCAGCCAGGAAAGGAAGGTCGCCGATTCCCCCTCCGCCGCCACCACCCCGATCACGACGACGATCGAGAGCGCCGGCACCAGCGCCCACCAGGGACTGCGAAAGGCCTCGAGCCAGTCGAACCGGCGCGGCTGCGGCAGCGCCACGAGCGCCGCCTGCAAGAGGCTGAGGATTGCTATCGAGACAGCAAAGGACGGCATTGCCGTCCGACCCTAGCCTTCGCCTACTCCCACTCGATCGTGGCTGGGGGCTTGGAGGAGATATCGAGTGCCACGCGGTTGACGTCTTCGATCTCGTTGATGATCCGGTTTGAGACCTTCTCAAGCAGGTCGTAGGGCAGGCGCGCCCAGTCGGCGGTCATCGCGTCGTCGGAGGTGACGGCGCGGATCACGATCGGGTAGGCGTAGGTGCGACCGTCCCCCTGCACGCCGACGGAGCGGACGACGGGCAGCACGCAGAAAGACTGCCAGAGCTGCCTGTAGAGCTCCGCGGCGCGGATCTCTTCCTGCAGGATCGCGTCGGCCGCGCGCAGGATGTCCAACCGCTCCCGATTCACCTCGCCGCCGACGATGCGGATCGCCAGGCCGGGGCCGGGGAAGGGCTGGCGCCAGACCATCCGCTCCGGTAGCCCCAACTCGGCGCCGACCGCGCGCACCTCGTCCTTGAAGAGCATCCGCAGCGGCTCGACCAGCTCGAACTCGAGGTCGTCGGGCAGGCCGCCGACATTGTGGTGGGACTTGATCGTGTCGGCGGCGTCGCTGCCGCCGGACTCGATCACGTCCGAGTAGAGCGTGCCCTGGACCAGGTAGGCAGCGTCCTCGAGCTTTGCCGCCTCCTCCTCGAAGACACGGATGAACTCGGCGCCGATGATCTTGCGCTTGCGCTCGGGCTCCTCGACGCCGGCGAGGCGGGCGAGGAAGCGCTCCTCGGCCTCGACGTGGACCAGTGGGATGCCGAACTGACCGAACGCCTCGACCACCTGCTCGGCCTCGTTCAACCGCATCAATCCGTGATCGACGAACACGCAGGTGAGCTGCTCGCCGATCGCGCGGTGAACCAGCAATGCCGCGACCGAGGAGTCGACCCCGCCGGAGAGCCCGCAGATCACGCGACCGTCGCCGACCTGGGCGCGGATCGCCGCCACCTGCTCGGCGATCACCGACTGCGGCGACCACTGCTCCTCGCAGCCGGCGATGTCGCGCAGGAAGCGGGTCAGGACCTCGGTCCCGTAGGGAGTGTGGACGACCTCGGGGTGGAACTGGATCCCGTAAAGGCCGCGGTCGGGCGCCTCGCAGGCGGCGACCGGCGAAGCCGGCGTCGAGGCAAGCGCCGTGAAGCCCGGCGGCGGCTCGAAGACGGCGTCGCGATGGCTCATCCAGCAGTTCTGCTCCTCCGGCAGGCCGCCCAACAGACGGCCGCCGGTATTGCGCAGCGTCAGCTCGGCCCGCCCGAACTCGCCCGACTCCGCCCCTTCGACCTTGCCGCCGAGCGCCTGAACCATCGCCTGCATCCCATAACAGATGCCCAGCATCGGAATCCCCAAATCGAGCAGCTCCGTAGGAAACGAGGGCGCCCCCGGCTCATAGACAGATGCAGGCCCACCGGAGAGGATCAGGCCTTTGGGTGCCCTCTCCCGTATGGCTTCAGCCGAAGCAGTCGCCGGCAACAGCTCAGCGAAAACGCCGCATTCGCGAATGCGTCTCGCGATCAGCTGCGAATACTGGCCACCGAAATCAAGGACAAGAACCTCCTCGACAGCATGGGCTCCATCGGGCAAGCGCTCGGTCGACTCGGAGGCTTGGGCTTTCAGCAGTGAATCGCTCACGCCACTGCCGGTGGGTGGTGCCGGGGTGGGGCGTCAGTCATCCGAAACCGCAACCCCCGCCGAAACGGCAGCCCGCCCATTGGAGCCCATGCCCACCGACTGCTCGTTCTGCAGCTTCTTCCCCTCGCTCATCAGCGCCGGAGCGACCATCACCTCGGCCCGCTGGAAGGAGCGGATGTCCTCGTAGCCGGTGGTGGCCATCGAGGTCCGCAGGCCCCCGAACAGGTTCATGCTGCCGTCGTTGACCGGGGCCGGCCCGAGCAGGATCTCCTTGAGGGTGCCGAGCGGGGTGGTCCGGACCCGGGTCCCGCGGGGCAGGTCGGGGTGGAAGGTGGCCATCCCCCAGTGGTTGCCCCGCCCGGGCGCCTCGACCGCCCTGGCCAGGGGCGAGCCGATCATCACGGCGTCGGCCCCGCAGGCGATGGCCTTGGCGATGTCCCCGCCGGTCCGCATGCCGCCGTCGGCGATCACGTGGCAGTACCGGCCGGTCTCGTGGAGGTGCGTCATGCGCGCGCCGGCGGCGTCCGCGATGGCGGTGGCCTGGGGAACGCCGACGCCGATGACCCCGCGCGTGGTGCAGGCGGCGCCCGGCCCGACCCCGACCAGCACGCCGACCGCGCCGGTTCGCATGAGGTGCAGGGCGGTCGAGTACGACGCCACCCCGCCGAC
>DASUZP010000146.1:0-5483 GCA_036376775.1 Solirubrobacterales bacterium
AAGCAATCCGCCGGGCGCCGTCGTGCCGCCACCGCGGCCGATCGGGCGGAGCAAAACCAGGCCACCGCCGAGACCGTCGATCCCGAGACCGGCGAAATCAGCAAGCGCTGATCCTCAAGGCAAAGCCGACGACACAGTGGCCCGGAATCGCTCCGCCGTTGACAATCGAGCGCGTCGCCCTCCGGTAAGCACAGGTTAACGCCCTTGGACGATACTTTGAAGGCGTCCACGACCACTTGGACGCGGCGTGCTGGTTGGGATCTCCGAGGACTCGACGAGGCTGTCAACGGCGGAGCAATTCTGGGCCACTGTAGCGGAGTAAAAGCAGGCCATTTGGGCGAGAGCGGTGCGACACGGCAAGGGGGCCCCTTGCTGTGCCGTCGTCGGCTTTGCCTCGGGGATCAGGGCTTGCCGATTTCGCCGGTCTCGGGATCGACGGTCTCGGCGATGGCCTGGTTTTGCTCCACCCGATCGGCCGGGGTGGCGGGACGACGGCGTCCGGCGGATTGCTTCAACCGGTAGCTGTCGCCGTTCATGGTGAGGATATGAACGTGGTGGGTCAGCCGGTCGAGCAGCGCGCCGGTGAGCCGTTCCGATCCCAGCACCGAAGTCCAGTCCTCGAACGGCAGATTGGAGGTGACGAGGGTCGAGCCGCGCTCATAGCGCTGGGAGAACACCTCGAACAGGAGTTCCGCTCCGGTCGGGGACAGCGGCACGTAACCGAGTTCGTCGACGATCAGGAGCTTCACCGCCTGCAGATCACGCTGCAGCTTCAGAAGGCGTCGTTCGTCGCGCGCTTCCATCAGCTGATGCACGAGGGCGGCCGCGGTAGTGAACGCGACGCTGAACCCCTTCTGGCAGGCGGCAAGACCGAGAGCCAGGGCTGCATGCGTCTTGCCGGTGCCGGACGAAGCAGCGTCATACTGCCGGGTGTCCGGCGTTTGAGGTTCGGATTCTCTATCCGTTTCATCCGCGCAGCGGTGCGATGGTCGTGGTGGTCGGTTCGAAGCGCCATGCCGGTACCGAACATCTTGTCGTCCGGCAACCTGATCGGACGCTGGCGCTGCTGCCGACATGGATGACCGAGCCGAGGCCGGCAAGCTCCTACCAACTCGTTGCACACCCGCGGCTTCCGGTCGAGATGCTGGCGGATCTCCGCGCACTCGTCGACGCGCTCATGGCCTCATGCGAGGGGGATTCGCCCCGTTGCAAGGGAGCCGATCATGCGGAGAGCGCAAGGCAACCAGAGGGAGCTGTTCGACGAAGCGACACGGGTGGCGGAGCTTCGGCCCGACCTGAGGGCCAAGCTGACGCCGCTGCTCCAGGCGCTGCTGTCGGAGGCGGCCGGCATGGAATCACGCCAGAACGAGCCGGACGATCTCGGCGGCGAGGAGGCCGGTGATGACCAGGATCACATCTGAACACCTTGCCCGCGGCGCCTTCATCTATGTCCGCCAGTCGACGAACGATCAGGTTCTGCACAATCACGAGAGCCGCCGCCGGCAGTACGGCCTGGTCGATCGCGCACGCGCCCTGGGCTGGGCCGCCGTGGAAGTAATTGACGATGATCTCGGCCGTTCCGGCTCCGGCATCGCCCGCCCGGGCTTCGAGAAGCTGCTGGCGGCGATCTGCGAGGGTCGGGTCGGCGCCGTCGTCTCGATCGAGGCATCGCGGCTCGCCCGCAACGGGCGCGACTGGCATACGCTGCTCGAGTTCTGCGGTCTGGTCGGTACGCTGATCATCGACGAGGACGGCGTCTACGATCCGCGGCATCCGAACGATCGCCTGCTTCTCGGTATGAAGGGCACGATGAGCGAGATGGAGCTGTCGCTGTTCCGCCAACGCTCGCTCGAAGCCCTGAAGCAGAAGGCCCGCCGCGGCGAGCTCTTCCTCACCGTGGCGATCGGCTACCTCAAGAGCGCGCACGATCGGATCGAGAAGGATCCCGATCGCCGTGTCCAGGAGGCCATCGCGCTCGTGTTCAACAAGTTCAGCGACCTGCAGACGGTCCGCCAGGTCCACTTGTGGATGCGCCGAGAGCGCTTGCCCTTGCCGGCGAGCGAATATGGTCCGGACGGTCGCAAGGTGGTCTGGAAGCTGCCGGTCTACAACACCCTCCGTCACCTGCTGACGAACCCGATCTACGCCGGCGCCTATGCCTTCGGGCGCACCGGCAGCCGCGTCACGATCGAGGCCGGTCGCAAGCGCATCGTGCGCGGCTTCCGCAAGGATCGCAGCGCTTGGGAGGTTTTGATCCTCGACCACCACGAGGGTTACATTGGCTGGGTGGAGTTTGAGAGGAACCAGCGCCTGATCGGCGACAACGCCAATGGCAGGAGCTTCATGAGCCGCGGCTCGATCCGGCGCGGCGAAGCGCTGCTGGCCGGTCTGCTGCGGTGCGGCCACTGCGGCCGCAAGCTGCATGTCGCCTACAGCGGCGAGAACGGCAACACGGGTCGGTACCACTGCCGGGGCGGCCATCTCAATCACGGCGGCGATCCCTGCATCTCGTTCGGCGGCATGCGGATCGATCGCGCCGTCGGCGCCGAGGTGATCGTGCGTCTTCAGCCACTCGGCATCGAGGATCGGCGCCATGCAAGCGCGGCATGCGGAGAACGCGGAGAAGCGCCGCCAGGTCGACCTCGCGCTCGAGCAGGCGCGTTACGAGGCAGCCCGGGCGCGGCGGCAGTACGATGCGGTCGACCCCGACAATCGCCTCGTCGCTGCCGAGCTGGAGCAGCGCTGGAACGAGCGCCTGCTCGCCGTGCGCGCGCTCGAGGACGAGCGGGAGACGCTGGCGGCGAACTCACACACGACGCTCACCCACGCCGAGCGCGAACGCCTGCTCGCGCTCGGCGCCGACGTCGAGCGCGCCTGGCACAGCCCTGGTGCGACGGCTTCGACCCGCAAGCGGATCATCCGTACCCTGATCGACGAGATCGTGGTCCGGGTCGAGGACGACGCGCTCGACCTGGTGATCCGGTGGGTGGGCGGCGATCACACGCCGCTGCGTGTGCGCAAGAACCGCGTCGGTCAGCACCGCTGGGGTACGGCCGCGGATGTCGTGGCGCTCGTCACCGTGCTCGCCCGTCAGCTCCCGGACAAGGCGATCGCGGCAATTCTCAACCGCGCCGGCAAAGCGACCGGACGCGGCAACGGCTGGACCCGCTCGCGCGTGTGCTGGCTACGCAACCACCGCAGCATCCCGCCCTACCGCGAAGGCGAGCGCGCCGAGCGTGGCGAGACCACGCTGGAAGAAGCGGCAGCCATCCTCGAGGTGAGCGAAGCAACGGTTAGGCGCCTGATACAGGAGAAGATCCTGCCGGCCACGCAACACTGCAAAGGCGCTCCGTGGGTGATCCGCACCCGCGATCTCGACGATGCGACGGTGAAGCAAACCGCAGAAGCTCGTCGTCAGCGCCGTCCGCCGTCTGTCGATCCGCACCAAAATATCTTGCCTTTATAGGATGATAGCGAGATGGGCACTATGAAGCGGGATCGGAATTGCCGAGCGCGATGACGTTCTCGCGGCGCAGGACGAACTCGCAGCGGGCCAGTTCGAGCACCAGCATCTTGTTGAGGCTGGGAATGGCGATGAAGTCGAAGGTGTCGAGGCTTTTGACCGCCGGGAAGCGTGCCGCCCTGATCCGCCGCTCGACCATTCGGCGTTCCCGGTCGATCAGCTCCAGCTCCACCAGGCGCAGCAGGTAGCGGGGATGATCGACGCCGTCGCCGGCGCATTCGCGGGCGACCTTGTCGTATTCCCGCAGAATGGTCGGCAGCTTCAACTGCTTGAGGTGATGCGCCAGCAGAACCTGCGGGGTGCCGCTCGTCGTTCCCGCCGGCATCGCATCGACGCCCGCCTTGCCGGTCATGCCGCTGTCCCGGGAACGAGAACGGCGTAGTCGGCCGCTGTCGTCATCCTGACGTCCGTTTTCGGCAGATGTGGATAGGCTGTCAAGTCGAGCCGGGCCGGCCGCCGCTCGCCACGCGCCAGCGCGATCTGCTTGACCGCATCAAAGCCGATGGCGCCGAGCCGGATCGCTTCGCTGACCGCGCTCGCCACCATCTCCATCGGGATCGCCTCCATCAGCCGCAGGACCTGGATGAACTCCCGCCTGCCGCGGTTGCCCATGCGCGCCTCGAGGAGATGGCGCAGGTGCTGGAACGCCTCCGGCAGATCCCAGTCTTTCAGCGCCGCCGCCTGGTCGAGCGCATTCGGCTTCGTCTCGATCAGCGCGAGGTAGTGCAGCGGCTCGAACACGAACGTCCCCGTGCCATAGCAGCGACGATGCCGGGCGATCTCCTCGCCGGCACAAAGGATCACCACCTCGTCGACGAAGCCCTTCACCACAACATCCCGGAAGCCGTATGCCGTCGGCACCGAGTAGTCGTTGCTGCGGTAGCGGACCAGGGCGGTCGACGAGACCCGCGCCGCCCGCTTCTCGCACGCCTCCAGCGGCACGGCAGGCAGATCCCGGAAGGCTTCGAGGTCGGCGACGAGACGCTCCCCGATGGTCTCGCCGTGGCGACCGGCCCGTTCGCCCTGTCGGCGCCGGCAGCGCTCTTCCAGCATGGCATTGAAATCGTCGAAGCTTGCCGCCTGGGGGATCGGCGTCATGAAGTTCGATCGCGCATACTTCACCAGCCCCTCGACCTTGCCCTTGTCGTTGCCCTTGCCGGGACGGCCAAAGCGGTCGCGGAACAGGTAGTGGCTCTGAAGCTCGGTGAAGGCCCGGGTCCGCTCGCGCCTGCCGTCGCCGCAGATCTTCGCCACCGCGATCGTCGTGTTGTCGTACAGCACCGACAACGGCACGCCGCCAAAGAAGGCGAACGCCGACACATGCCCGTCGAGAAACGCTTCCGTCGTCTCCGCCGGGTAGGCCTTCACGAACGGCGCGTCCGACTGCGGCACGTCCATGCAGAAGAAGTGGATCTTCTGCCGGACGCCGCCGATCACGCCGATCGCCTCGCCGAAGTCGACCTGCGCCTGCCCGGGGGGATGGGCCAGTGGCACGAAGGTCTCCCGCAATCGCCCGCGAGCAACCCGGACGTAGTCCCTCACCACCGTCAGGCCGCCGGCATAGCCGTGCTCGTCGCGCAGCCGCTCGAAGATCCGCTTGGCAGAATGCCGCTGCTTCGCCGGCGCCGCCCCGTCAGCCTCCAGAATGGCGTCGATCACCGGCAGCAGCGTTCCAAGCTTCGGCTTCTTCACCGGCTTCGTTCGCGTGTAGCCGGGCGGCAACGAAAACCGGCACATCTTCGACACCGTCTCACGGCTCAGCCCAAACACCCGGGCCGCCTCGCGCCGGCTGTTGCCCTCGATGAAAACGAAATGCCGAACGGCGGCGTAGACTTCCACGGCAAACATCCCCGGCCGCCCCCAAAAAAGGAGACAGCCTAACCACTGGCCGGTTTTTGCTCCGGCGCGGCCGCACCAATCGCCGCCGCTACGTGGCCTAATTTGTCACCGCCCTACACAG
>DASUZP010000147.1:0-37039 GCA_036376775.1 Solirubrobacterales bacterium
TCCGGGGTGCCGGGCGTCGTCGACATCGCCGAGGGCGAGAACGTCGAGGTGGACCCGCCCCGGCGGCTGGTCCAGTCGATGACCGCGCTTTGGAGCGATGACGTGAAGGCGGTCGGGACCTCCCGGGTCACGTGGGAGATCGAGCCGGTCGGCACCTCGTGCCGGCTTACGGTCACCCACGACCAGCTGCCGGCCGACGCCAACTCGGAGGTCTACGGCGGCTGGACGATGATCCTCTCCGGGCTCAAGAGCCTCCTGGAGACCGGCGAGTACATCGACACCCCCGCGACGCTGCGCTTTGCCGCCATGTCCGGCGACGGGGCCGACTGACCAACCCGTCCCGCAACCGGCGCTGCGCTGCCGGTTGCGGGCATAGGTCCGCCTGCCCAACGGACCCTGCATATCTAGAGATACGCGCCTCCTCTCCCTGTAGTAACCCCAGAAACGTTCCGCGAAGCGGGGCCGGTTCCGGTGCAACCAAGGAGGCCGTCGGGAAAGCTAGCCGATTGAGCGCTTTGGTGCAAGCGCAGGTAGAAATTCGGTTAACGGGCCAGGCGGATTTAGGGACACTAACTCAGCGCCGGCGTGCCGGATCGCAGCGCCGCCAGCACCCGCTCGGCCACCGACTCGCCCGTCAGGCCGACCTCCTCGCGCAGCAGCGCCGGCTTGCCGTGGGTGACGTAGCGGTCGGGAAGTCCGATCCGCATCACCCGCGCCCGGTCCTCGGGGCGGTCGGCGAAGGAGTCCTCGAGGTGCTCGAGCACACCCGAGCCGAACCCGCCCGTCAGCACATTCTCCTCGATCGTCACGACCAGGTCGTGTCCCAGCGCCAGCCGCTCCAGCAGCTCGGCGTCAAGCGGCTTGGCGAAGCGCGCATCGGCAACGGTCGGCCGCAGATCGTGCCCTGCGAGGATCTCGGCCGCCTGTTGTGCCACCGCGACGCCGTAGCCGTAGCCGAGCAGCGCCACCCGCTCGCCGTTGGCCAGCAGCTCGCCGCTGCCGATCGGGATCTCCGCCGGCTCCGCCGGCAGCTCGACGCCCTCCGCGGCGCCGCGCGGGTAGCGCAGCGCCACCGGGCCGTCGTGGGCGATCGCGGTGCGCAGCATGTGGACCAGCATCGCCTCGTCGCGCGGCGCCATCACGACCACGTTCGGCAGCGGCCTGAAGTAGGAGACGTCGAAGGCGCCGTGGTGGGTCGGCCCGTCGTCGCCGACCAGGCCGGCCCTGTCCATCGCGAAGACGACGTCCAGCTCCTGCAGGCAGACGTCGTGGATGATCTGGTCGTAGGCCCGCTGGAGGAAGGTCGAGTAGATCGCGCAGACCGGCTTCGCCCCCTGCAGCGCCAGGCCGCAGGCCAGCAGGACCGCGTTCTGCTCGGCGATGCCGACGTCGTAGTACTGCTCGGGGACCTCGTCGGCGAGCTTCTGCAGCCCCGTCCCCCCCGCCATCGCCGCGGTGATGCCGACCACGCGCTCGTCGCGTTCCGCCTCGGCGACGATCGCCTCGGCGAAGACCTGGGTGTACTGCGGCGGGGCCCCGGCAGCCGGCGGCTTCTCCAGCCGCTCGGGCGCGATCGCCTCGGGCGAGTCAGACTCCTTGACCGGAACCGGCTTCGGCGCCGGCGCGCCGTTGACGATCGACTTCGGCTTCGCCGCGTGCCACTTCTCCATCCCCTCCAGACCGCCCTCCTCGGCCGGGGCGAAGCCCTTGCCCTTGACGGTGTGGATGTGGACGACCACCGGGCGGTCGGCCTCGAACGCTTCGCGCAGGGAGTTGCGCAGAGCATGCACGTCGTGGCCATCGATCACGCCCATGTAGGCGAGGTCGAGCTCCTCGAAGAAGAGGCCGGGCGCCCAGTACGCCTTGATCGCCGACTTGATCTCCGGCCCCAGCCGTTCGATCCGCCCCCCCAGCCCGAGCGGCAGCTTGGTCAGCCGGTCCTCGACCCCCTCGCGAGCGTGGTAGAGGCGCGGGTTGAGCCGCACCCGGTTGAAGTAGCGCGAGAGCGCGCCGACGTTGGGGGAGATCGACATGCCGTTGTCGTTGAGGACGATCACGATCGGCGTCTGCAGGCCACCGGCGGCGTGCAGCGCCTCGTAAGCGACGCCGCCGGTCAGGGCGCCGTCGCCGATCACGGCGGCGACTTTGCCGTCCTCGCCGATCCCCTTGCGCATCGCCTCCTTCAGCCCGACCGCATAGCCGATCGAGGTCGAGGCGTGGCCGGCCCCCATGATGTCGTGCTCGGACTCGAAGATCGAGCAGAACGGAGCCAGGCCGTCGTACTGGCGGATTGTCGGCAGCCCCTCGCGGCGGCCGGTGAGGATCTTGTGCGGGTAGGCCTGGTGGCCGACGTCCCAGAGGACCTTGTCGCGGGGCGAGTCGAGCAGGCTGTGCAGGGCGACGGCGAGCTCGCAGGTGCCGAGGTTGGCGCCGAAGTGGCCGCCGATCTCGCCGATCGTGTCGATGATGTAGGTGCGCATCTCCTGCGCCACCTGCTGCAGCTGATCGTCGTCGAGCTCGTGCAGGTCGGCGGGGGAATCGATCCCCATCAACAGTGGCTGTGATCTGTCGCTCATTCGTTCCTGGTGAAGATGTAGTCGGCGATCCCTCTCAGGTCGCCCGTGTCGCCATCGGCCTCCGCCAGCGCCGCCGTCGCATTGGCGTGGGACTCGGCCGCCAGCTCGCGGGCCCGCTCGAGGCCGAAGAGACTGACGTAGGTGAGTTTTCCATGTCTCTCGTCGCTTCCGTGGGGCTTACCGAGTTGCTCGTCGCTTCCGGTCACGTCGAGGATGTCGTCGACGATCTGGAAGAGGACGCCGAGCTCACCGGCGAACCGGTTGTAGGGGATTGTCTCAGGTTCGCTCGTTCCCTCGAGGATCAGTACGACGCTGACGCCGGCGACGATCAAACGGCCGGTCTTGAGGCTGTGCAGCGCTCGCAGGGCCTCTGCATCGCCCGCCTCGCCGACGACGTCGACGTACTGGCCGCCGACCATGCCGTCGACCCCGGTTGCCGCCGCCAGATCGGCCAGGGCAGCAAGCACGCGGGCGGGATCGCCGGGCTGCTCGCAGAAGAGCCGGATCGCCTCGGCGAAGAGACCGTCGCCGGCGAGGATCGCGACGTCCTCGCCGTACTTGACGTGCGAGGTCGGCAGACCGCGCCGCAGCTCGTCGTCGTCCATCGCCGGCAGGTCGTCGTGGATCAACGAGTAGGTGTGGATCAGCTCGAGCGCCGCCGCAACTCGCAGGTAGCGCCCGGGGTCGGCGCCAAGCGCGCGCGCCGTAGCCAGAGCGAGGACGGGACGCACCCGCTTGCCGCCGGCGAGCAACGAGTAGCGCATCGCCTCCTCGAGCCCGGCCGTGGCGGGCTGCGCCGCAAAACGCAGGCGCTCCAGCTCGGCGTCGACCAGAGCGCGCAGATCCTCGGGATAGCTCATTTCCGGTGCGCCTTACGTTTCCCACAGACACGTAAGGCGCACCGCAAGGGATTGCTCACTACGAATTCCCCGACTCGCGGATGCGGCGGTTCGCCTCCTCGACCGCCTCGGAGGAGAGCTCGGCCGCCTCGCGGGCCAGCTCGGCGGCCCGTTCGTCGCTCGCCTCGGAGCCCTCCAGCTCGGCGGCGATCGCCTGCAGGCGGGTGGATATCTCGCGCAGCCGCGCCTCCTCGCTCACTTCACCGCACCGCCCTGCCGCTCGCGCACGATCGCGCCGAGGATGCCGTTGACGAAGCCGGGCGCGTCGGCACCGCAGTACTCCTTGACGATTTCGACCGCCTCGTCGATCGCGACCTCGTCGGGCACGTCCTCGCTGTGCTCGATCTCATAGAGCGCCACCCGCATCACGTTCAGCTCCAGCGGCGCGATCCGCTTCAGCTCCCAGCCGCGGGCGTGACCGGCGATCGCCGCGTCGAGCTCCTCGCGGTGTGACTCGACCGCCTCGGCGAGCTCGCGGGTGAACGGCCGCGCCTCAGCCAAGAGCTCCTCCAGCGGGCGCCCGGTGACGTCGCGCTGGTAGCAGGCGAAGACGGCGTCGCGGCGCTGTTCGGATCTGCGCATCGGCCTATTCTCGCGCTTCGGGCGGCCGACGGCGGAACTACGCCCGCGAGATGTATTCGCCGCTGCGGGTGTCGACCCGGATCGTCTCGCCCTCGTTGATGAAGAGGGGGACCTGGACGACCACGCCCGACTCCAGCGTCGCCGCCTTGTTGCCGCCGCCCGAAGCCGTGTCGCCCTTCACGCCCGGCTCGGTCTGCGCGACCTTCATCTCGATCGCGCTGGCAACCTGCACGTCGCTCGGGGATTCGTCGACGAAGAGGACGTCGACCTCGTCGTTGGGCAGGACCCACTGCATCGACTCGCCGACGATCTCGCTCGGGATCTCGATCTGCTCGTAGTCGTTGCTGTCCATGAAGACAGCCGCCTCGCCGGAGTCGTAGAGGTACTGCATCTTGCGCGACTCAGTGTGGACCGGCCTGAACTTCTCCCCCGCCCGGAAAGTTTTGTCCTGGACCGAGCCGTCATCGAGCTTGCGCAGCTTCGTCCGCACGAACGCCCCGCCCTTGCCCGGCTTGACGTGCTGGAACTCGATGATCTTGAAGACGGACCCATCGATTTCGATGTGGCTGCCGTTCTTGAACTGGTTGGTCGAGATCACGGCGCCGAATCCTAGCTGTGGCCGGCCGGTCGGTGCCACCGTCTAACCTAGGAGGCGTCAGGGAATGAAGGGACCGCTGGGGATATTCGCTGCGATCGCACTCGCGATGCTTGCCATCGCGCCGCTGGCCGGCGGGGAAGAACAGACGCGCGAAAGCTACGTATCCCAGGTCGAGCCGATCTGCATGGCGAACCGGACCGCCAACGAACGGATCATGTCGGGCGCCCGGGAGCGGGTCAATGAGAACAAGTTGAAGCCCGCCGGCAAGCAGTTCATCCGCCTCTCGGAATCGTTCGGCTCGCTGATCACGCGCCTGATCGGCGTGCCGCCGCCGGCCGCCGACAGCCATCGACTCGATCGCTGGTTCGAAACGATGAAGCTGCTCAAGTCGCGGCTTCGCAACGTCGGCAAGTACTTCATCGCGGGCGAAAAGATCAAAGGCACCCACGAGTCGATCCTGGCCGAACGCAGCGGCCTCTCGGCCAACAACATCAGCATCGTCTTCCACTTCCGCTACTGCCGCTTCGGACGCTTCGAACGCTGACCGGCTCAGCCGAGGGACGGCTCGGCGGCAAAGACGCGCCACTCGTCGGCAGCTCCCTTGAGCGCATGTGTGCCGCGATCGGAGAAGCCGAGGCCCGAACCGACCACCAGCTCCCTGACGGTGCTGGAGACAAGGATTTCGCTCGGGTTGGCGAGAGCGCCGATCCGCGCGCCGATATTGACCGCCATGCCGCCCACGTCGTCGCCGATCAGCTCCACCTCGCCGGTGTGGATGCCGATCCGGACGTCGATACCGAGCACCGATACCTCGTCGCGGATCGCCCCCGCACAGCGGATCGCCCGCGCGGGGCCGTCGAAGGTGGCGAGAAAGCCGTCCCCCAGCGTCTTAACCTCGCGGCCCCGGTGGACGGTCAGCTGGCGCCGGATGACCGCGTCGTGGCGCTGCATCAGGTCGCGCCAGCGGCGGTCGCCGAGATCGGCCGCCCGCTCGGTGGAGCTGACGATGTCGGTGAAGAGGATCGTCGCCAGAGCCCGCTCCGGCTCGCGGCCTCGCCTGCTGCCGACCAGAAACTCTTCGACCTCGTCGAGCAGCACGTCCTGGTCTTCGGTCCAGGCAAGGTGATCCTGACCCGGCAAGCCGACGAAGCGCGCGCCCGGAATCCGTTCGGCGAGGAAACGACCCTGGCGCGCCGGGACCAGCCGGTCCCTTTCGCGATGGACGACCAGAACCGGCACGCCGATGCTGGGCAGGACTGCGCGCACGTCGCTTTCGCGGTACAGATCCATCAGGGCCGTCGCCCCAGCGGGGCTGGTCCCCTGGCGCAGCAATCGCGCCCACCAGCGTTCGAAGTCCGGGTCGCCGATCGCGCTCGGGGCCCAGTAGCGCAATCCGACCGGCCCTCCCCACTCCCGGCGCAGCATCTCGCTCCAGACATCGAAGGCATCGGCCGGAGCGCCGGCGGGGTGATCGGGGGACTCGAGGACGCGGGCAAAGGTGCCGTAGAGGACCAGCGAGGAGACTCGCTCGGGATGGGTCGCGGAGAAGAGCATCGACATCGGCCCGCCCTCGGAGATGCCGAAGACAGCCGGCCGCTCGCATGTCGCCGCTTCGAGCACCGCCCGCAGATCATCCATCGACTCCTCCAGGGTCGGCGGAGCCGCAGGGCGGTCCGAGAGGCCCTGGCCGCGCTTGTCGTAGACGATCAAGCGTGAAAAGGAGGCGAGCCGCTGCATGAACCGTGCCGCCGCCGGCTCCTCCCAGAGCAGCTCGACGTGGGAGACGAAGCCCGGCACGAAAACGAGGTCCAGATCGCCCTCGCCATGCACCTGGTAGGCGATGTTGACTCCGTTTGAGTTTGCGTAGCAGGTGGGCGCTTCCATGGCCTCGCGGCGCTCCCGCCAACGACTGTAGCGCGCCCCCCGCCGGGCGCAGTGTTCAGTCGCCGGATTCGGCGGCGGTGCTGGTGGTGAGGCTCGACGCGGCGCCGCCGGAGAGGACCCGACGGACCAGGCGCGGGGCGAGGATGCGGGCGACCGCGGCCAGCGCGTAGGGCCTCGGCACGTAGCGCTCGGCCTTACCGCCCAGGCCCGTCTCGACGATCGCCTCGGCGACCTTCTCCGGCTTGGAGACGGTCCAGCGGGTCAGCGCCCGCTCGCGCAGCTCGGTCGCCGGAAAGCCCTCGGTCTCGATGAAGCCCGGCAGCACCATGCCGACATGGACGCCGTGCGGGCGCTCCTCGGCATAGAGCGAGTCGGTCCAGCCGATCAGCGCGAACTTGCTCGCCGAGTAGGCGCCGGTCCGCGCCCGGGCGACGCGGCCGGCGGTGCTGGCGACGTTGACGATCGCGCTCGGCCTCGAGCTGCGCAGCAGCGGCAACAGCGCCTCGGTGAGGCGCAGGACCGCGTCGAAGTTGAGCTCCATATGGCGCTGCACGTTCTCGTAGCCGACATCGCCGAAGGAGCCGCGCCAGGAGGCGCCGGCGTTGTTGACGAGCAGGTTGAGGCGGCCGCCGTGCCGCTCGACGACGTGGGCGCGGATGCGCTCGGGCGCGTCGGCAGCAGTCAGATCGGCGGCGAGCCAGCTCGCCTCGCAGGGCAGCGACTCGGCCAGCGCCCGCAACCGCTCCTCCCGTCGGGCGACCAGAATCAGCGCGGCGCCGGGCTCGCGCGCGAGGCGTTTGGCGGTCGCCTCGCCAATGCCGCTCGAGGCTCCCGTGACCAGGCAGGTCGTCGTGGCTTCGCTCATCTGGAGAAAACTATTCGAAACGCCTGATTGCGGACGTCTGTTCGACTCGACATACTGCTGCCTTCGCTATGGCTGACGTTCCCTCGCTGCTAGACAAACTGCTTCGCGCCGGCGCACCCTCCGGTCACGAGGGGCCGGCGGCGGCGATCTGGCGTGAGGAAGCCGCCTTCGCGACGCTCTCGACCGACGGCCTCGGCTCCTCGATCGCCCGCGTCGGCGAGGAGGCGCCGCTGCTGGCCGTGGTCGGCCACATCGACGAGATCGGCCTCGTGGTGACCCATATCGACGAGAAGGGCTTCCTCTGGTTCGCTCCGATCGGCGGCTGGGATCCACAGATCCTGGTCGGCCAGCGGGTCGAGGTGCGGGGACCCGACGGGCTCGTCCCCGGCGTCGTCGGCCGTAAACCGATCCACCTGCTCGATCCCGACCAGCGCAAAAAGGTGGTCGAGTTGAAGGGCCTCCATATCGACGTCGGCGCCGCCGACCGCGAGCAGGCGGCCGGGTTGATCCGGGTCGGCGACCCGGTTGTGATCGCTGCCGAACCGCAGCGCCTCGCCGGCGACCGGCTCGTCTCCCGCGCGATGGACAACAGGATCGGCGCCTACGTCGCGCTGGAGGCGCTGCGCCGCTGTCACGAGCGGGGTTCGCTGAGCTGCAGCTACGCCGCGGTCGCCGCTGTCCAGGAGGAGATCGGCCTGTACGGGGCGCGGACCTCGGCCTTCGAGGTGCGGCCGGATCTCGCCCTCGCCATCGACGTCACCCACGCCACCGACGCGCCCGGCATCGACGAGAAGGAGGTCGGCAGCCACCCGCTCGGCTCCGGGCCGGCGATCGGCCGCGGTTCGACCCTCTCGCCGAAAGTGTTCGAGCTGCTGGTCGAGACCGCGGAGGAGGCCGGGATCGAGTACACCGTCAGCGCCAGCGGGCGCTCCACCAGCACCGACGCCGACGCGATTCAGATCTCTCGCTCGGGAGTGCCGGCCGGGCTGGTCTCGATCCCGCTCCGCTACATGCACTCCCCGGTGGAGCTGGTCGACCTCGGCGACCTCGAGGCCGCGGTCGAGCTGGTCGCTGCCTTCGCGGCGCGGTTGCAGGCCGGGCTCGACCTCAGCCGCTGAACGACCCGGCCCCGCGGGCCGTCAGTTGGCGCAGAACATCACCCGGTCGCGTCCCGCCGCCTTGGCCGAGTAGAGGGCCTCATCGGCAAGTCCGACCAGCTCGTCGCTGCCAAGCGGGCCGTTTCGGGCAACCGCGACGCCGATGCTGACGGTCACCAGGACGCCGGCGGGTCGGCGCTCTCGAACCGCCAGCCGCAGCCGCTCGGCGACCCCGAGAGCGTCGTCCTTCGTCGCCCCTGGCAGGACAACGAGGATCTCCTCGCCGCCGACGCGGTAGATCGAGTCGCCGCCGCGCAGGTTGGTGCGCATCGTGTAGGAGACCTCCCGCAGCACCTCGTCCCCGACGGCATGCCCGAGTCGATCGTTGACCCGCTTGAAGTTGTCGAGGTCGCAGAGCAGCAAAGCGTGGGCGGGGCCGTCCTCTCTGGTCGGCTGGCCGTCAAGCTCACCGAGTCGTTGCTCGAGCGCGGTGCGGTTGAGGAGGCCGGTGAGCGGATCGAGCGTCGCCCGGCGCCGGTGGGCACGGTCGGACTCGACCAGCGCACCGGACAGGGTCACCGTGCTGAGGACCAGGGCGACGGCCGCGACCACCTCCTGATGGTGAGTGGACGCGGTCGCCGGGTCGAGTCCGACCGTGCTGCCCAGCAGCAAGACGAGGATGTAGGCGGTGCCGAGGATCGTTCCCCGCGTAGAGAAGCGGGCACCGAGAGTTACCGCCGGCAACGCGAACCACATCAGCACCGGGCTTGCGGCACCCCCGGTGACGAGGACGGCATCGGCGAGCAACAACGGCAGGATCCCCCAGGCGGCCGCCACCCAGAGGGCCGGGTGCTGGCTGGTGCGCATGAAGTTGTCGGCGACCGCGAAACCGCCGAGCCCGGCGAGTAGCGGCGCCATCCACCACCAGCCGATCTCGGCGCCGACCGAGGCCAGGGCCAGAGCGAGGATCGCAAAGCAGGCGAAGCGGTAGGGCCGCAGCCGCAGCTCCATGTCGAGCAGGCGCTCACGACGGGCGTCGTCGCGAATCGCCAGCAACGACTCGGCCGTGGGCCGATGCGTGTCGGTGCGCAGTCTCACGAGATGGCGCATCGACCGTCCCGCGCTCAGACTTAGCGTTGCAGCTACTCGACCAGCTGAATTTCTTTAGGCAAGGCACTGAGGTTGCGGCAGCCGCCGTCACCGACCACCACGAGATCCTCGATCCGCACGCCGAGCTCACCGGGCAGGTAGACGCCCGGCTCGATCGTCACCACTTCGCCCGCCGCCAAGACATCCTCCGAGCGCGGCGAGAGTCGCGGTGCCTCGTGCACCTCGAGGCCGACGCCGTGGCCCAGGCCGTGACCGAAGCGGTCGCCATGGCCGGCCGCGGCAATCGGCTCGCGGGCGACGCCGTCGAGCGCCTCGCCACCGACCCCGGCGGCAACCGCGTCGAGCGCCGCGGCCTGCGCCGCTCGCACCGTCTCGTAGACCTCGCGAGCACGCTCGCCCGGCTCGCCGACGGCGAAGGTGCGCGTGCCATCCGAGCAGTAGCCGTCCAGCTTTGCGCCCATGTCGAAGACGACGAGCTCGCCGCTGCCGATCTCACGCTCGCCCGGCTCGGCGTGCGGCAAGGCGCCGTTAGGGCCGGCGGCGACGATCGCCGGGAAGGACGGATCGCCACCCAGCTCACGGATCCGGGCCTCGGCGGCGCGGGCGACTTCGCGCTCGGGGCGACCGCGGAGGCCGCGCTCCAGGCTCCAGCGCCAGACATCGTCGGCAAGCTCGGAAGCTGCGGCGATCGCCGCCAGCTCGTCCTCGTCCTTGACCCGGCGCAGGCGCTCGACCGCGCCGCCGGCAGCCACCGGCTCGACCCCGGCGGCCAGCTTCCCCCGCAGGCGCTCGAGCAGGCGCACCGAGACGTGCTCGTCCTCGAAGCCGAAGCGACCCGAGAGGTGGGCGGCGATACCGCCGAGCCAGTCGTCTCTGACGGTGACCGTCTCCCAGCCCTCGACCTCCGCCGCGGCGCGCTCGGTATAGCGGAAGTCGGTCAGGAAGAGGCGCGTATCGGGGCCGCAGATGCAGGCTCCGTTGGTCCCGGTGAAGCCGGTCAGGTAGGCGATGTTGACCAGCTCGGTGACGAGGATCAGGTCGAGCTCGCGCTCGGCCAGCGAGGCCGCGAGGCGGTCGCCGCGACCCTTCATCCGGAAGCCGAGACGCCAAGGTGGCGGGCGAGCACCGCGAGCGCGTCGCGGTAGCCGTCCGGCCCCTTGCCGGAGATCTTCCCGAGCACCAACCCGTCGAAGACCGAGTCCTTGCGCCAGTCCTGGCGCGACTCGACAGCGGAGAGATGGACCTCGACCGCAGGTAGGCCGGTCAGCTCAAGCGCGTCGGCGATCGCACGGCTGTAGTGGGTCCAGGCACCGGCATTGATCACGATCGAGTCGGCCAGCTCCGGCGCGCGGTGCAGGTATTCGGCGAACTCGCCCTCGGAGTTGGTCTGGAAGAAGATCGTTTCCAGGCCAAGCTCGCCCGCCGCCGCCCGGATCGTCATCTCGAGCTCGCTCAGCGAGAGCCCGCCGTAGATCTCGGGGTCGCGCCGCTCGAGCACGTCGAAGTTGACGCCGTGCAGGACGGCGACCCGGTTGTGGGCGGAAGTCATGCGTAGAGCTCCTTCACGGCGGCCTCGACCTTAGCCGGATCGACGAGCTGCCCCGTGCGTGGCTCGCCGGGCTCGGAGAGGAGCACGAAGCCGACGCCTGCCGCGATGCGCTTCTTGTCTCGCTGCAGGACGTCGAGGATCGCATCGGCCTCGACCGCCGGGTCGAGCGCGATGGGCAGCCCGTGCCGCCGCAGAATCTCCTCGACCTCGTCGCGCAGGGCCGGCGCGTCCGACAGGCGCAGCGCCGCCAGCAGCCCGAGGCCGATCGCCTCCCCGTGCCGGTAGCGAGCGTACCCGCTCGCCGCCTCGATCGCGTGCCCGACCGTGTGGCCGAGGTTGAGGACCTGGCGCAGGCCGGAGTCGCGCTCGTCCTCGGCGACGACCGCGCACTTGTAGCGAGCGCAGGCGAAGACGACGTCGTCGAGCTCGCCGGGATCGAGCGACTCGATTCCCCGCACCCGCTCCCACAGCGACCCGCCGGCCAGCAGCCCGGTCTTCAGCGCCTCGACGAAGCCCGCCGCCAGCTCCTCGGGTGGCAGGCTCGCCAGCGTCTCCGTGTCGGCGATCACAACCGCCGGCAAATGGTAGGCACCGGCGTAGTTCTTGCCCTCCGGCAGATCGACTCCGGTCTTGCCGCCGTAGGCCGAGTCGACCTGAGCGACCAGCGTGGTCGGAACTTGCGCCAGCGGAACCCCGCGCTGGTAGAGGTGGGCGCAGAACCCCGCCAGATCGCCGACGACTCCACCGCCCAGTGCCGCAAGGTGGTCTTCGCGGGTCATCCCGACTTGGGCGAGTGCGCGCAGTACCTCCTCCGCCTCCGCCATCGTCTTCGCTCCCTCGCCCGGCTCCACCTCGATCCCCGCCTCGATCGGCCAGAGGCAATCCGCGTAGAGCGGCCCGACGGTCGCATCGGTGATGCAAAAACGCCGCCCCCGCAGCGGCCACCAGTCTCCGCGCAGCAGGTTCGAGCCGACGAAGACCGGGTACTCGCCCGAGCTGCTGGCCGCCCAGAGCAGCCTCGTCGCGCGGGACAGGCGGGTGAGAGCCTGGATGGCCGGCAGGGCGCGGCGGACGAGGCCGCGATCTGACGGCGGCAGGATCGCGCCGGCCAGCTCCTCGTACAGCGGCAGCCGCAACTCGAGCAGCCCGGCCACGTCGGCGGCGCTGCTCGCCAGCGGACGGTCGCTGCCCTCGATCCGCCGCCAGGCCTCTTCGGCGTCGATTTGCAACCAGACGACGACGTGACGGCCGAGCGCGTCGCGAACGCGCTCGGAGAGCACGCTGCCGCCGCCGAGGGCGATCGCGCCGCCGTCGGCGTCCTCCAGCAGGCTCCCCACGATCTCCGCCTCGCGCGCCCGGAAGCCCGCCTCGCCGAGCTGCTCGAAGGCGGTCGCGATCGGCATGCCGAGCTCGGCCTCGATCAGCTCGTCGATCTCGGTCGTCGCGAGGCCGGCCTCGCGCGCGGCCTCGAGCGCGGTCGACTTGCCCGCCCCCATGAAGCCGATGAAGACGATCGCGGGCTGGGGCACCCGGGTCACCCGCGGAAGTCGATGCGCTTCTCGTAGGCGGCGAGCGCGGCGTGCACGTCATCGATGTGGTCGCCGCCGAACTTCTCGCGGTAGCAGCGGGCGAGGACCAGGCAGACCATCGCCTCGGCGACCACCGCGGCGGCGGGCACGACGGTCGAGTCGGTGCGCTCGCGCAGCGCCTGCGCCGGCTGCTTGGTCTCGGTGTCGACCGAGCGCAGCGGCTTGGTCAGGGTCGAGATCGGCTTGATCGCCGCCCGCACCGAGAGCGGCTGGCCGTTGGTCATGCCGCCCTCGAGGCCGCCGGCGTGGTTGGTTTCGCGCTGGTAGCCGTGCTCCTCGGACCAGAAGATCTCGTCGTGGGCCTCGGAGCCTGGGCGGCCGGCGACGTCCCAGGCTTCGCCGATCGCAACCCCCTTCACCGACTGGATCGAGGCGACGGCGCCGGCGAGCTGCCCGTCGAGCCGCTCTTCCCAGGAGATGTGCGAGCCGAGGCCCGGGACGAGGCCGAAGACGCGCACCTCGAAGCTGCCGCCGAGGCTCTCGTTGGCCTTGCGCAGGCGGTTGATCTCCTCGACCATCGCCGCGCTCGCCTCCGCGTCGAGGCAGCGCACCGGATCCTCGTCGACGCCGGCGAAGTCCTCCGGGCCGAGGTCGGGCCGCTCCGGCGCCTTCACCGAGGCGATCTGGGTGACGTGGCTGTGCACGCTGACGCCGAGCGCGGCGAGCAGGCCGCGGGCGAGCGAGCCCGCCGCCACCCGCGCCGCCGTCTCGCGGGCACTGGCGCGCTCGAGCACGTTGCGGATGTCGCGGTGGCCGTACTTCTGCGCGCCGACCAGGTCGGCGTGGCCGGGACGGGGCAGGTGGACCTCGTCGGGCTCGAAGCCCTCGACCGGCCAGGGGTTCATCCGCTCCTCCCAGTTGGCGTAGTCGCGGTTGGCGACCAGGACCGCGATCGGGCTGCCCAGAGTGCGGCCGTGGCGGACGCCGGAGCGGACCTCGACCGTGTCGGTCTCGATCTTCATCCGTCCGCCCCGCCCATGGCCGAGCTGGCGCCGCGCCATGTCGCGGTCGAGCGCCTCGCGGTCGAGCTCGAGCCCCGCCGGCATGCCCTCGACGATCGCGACCAGGCCGGGACCGTGCGACTCGCCTGCGGTGGTGAAGCGGAAGCGGGTGCTCATGGTGTCGCCTAGGCTATCTGCGAGCCGCGGCACGCATCGCTTCGAGCGAGGGTTCGTGCCCCGTCCAGATCCGCAGCGAGAGCGCGCCCTGGCGGACGAGGACCTCGATTCCGTCGACGACGGTCGCACCCGCCGCCCCGGCTGTCGCCAACAGGCGGCTCGGCTGCTCGCCGTAGACGAGGTCGACGACGGTCTGGCCCGGAGCGAAGCCGGCTGCATCCAGGGGCAGCTCGGCAAACGGATCCTCGCCCCGCAGTCCGACCGCAGTGGTGTTGACGATCAGCTCGTAGGTGCTGCTGTCGGGAGCATCGACCGGTACCCCGCCCAGCTCATCGCAAAGGTGCTCGCCGCGCAGCGCCGTCCGGTTCCAGACATCGACCCCGGCGCCCTCGCGGACCAGCACCCAGACGGCCGCCCGGGCTGCGCCACCGGCGCCGAGCACGAGCGTGCGCTTACCGGCGGGAGAGTCGGGCATGGCGTCCAGCAACCCCTGTGCGTCGGTGTTGTCGGCACGGATCTCCCCCGCCTCGAAGCTGAGGGTGTTGGCCGCGCCGATCTCGCGCGCCGTCTCGGCGAGCGTGTCGGCCAGGGCCAGCGCTGCGCCCTTGTGGGGGACGGTGACGTTGGCGCCGACGAACCCTTCGTCCTCCATGGCCTCCACCCCCGACTCGAACTCATCCGGGGCCAAATCGATTGCCTCGTAGCTCCACTCGGTGGCCAGCCCGAGCGCGGCCAGCGCGGCGTTGTGCATCGCCGGCGAGCGCGAGTGGCCGACCGGGTGCCCGATGACGGCGAGGCGTCTCATTCTTCGCAGGTGTCCGGCGATTCGCCACCGGCCGCTTCGCGCGCTTCGTCGTAGGCGGCGACGTCGGCTTCGAATTCGGCCGCGGTCGAAGAGAAGGAATGTTCGCCACAGGCTCCCGGCTTGACCACGTAGTAGAGGTAATCGACCTTGGCCGGGTGCGCGGCGGCTTCGATCGAGGCAAGCCCGGGATTGCCGATCGGGCCCGGCGGCAGACCGGCGTTGGTACGGGTGTTGTAGGGCGAGTCGACCGCAAGTTCGGATTCGGTCAGCGGCTCGTCGTAGTTGCCGGTGGCGAAGCGGATCGTCGCGTCGATGCCGAGCGGTATCCCTGCGTGTAGCCGGTTGTAGATGACCGCCGCGATCAGCGGCCGCTCGTCCTCCAGCTGCGCCTCGCGCTCGATCATCGAGGCGATCGTGACCAGATCGAAGGTGGTCAGGTTTTTGGAGCGCGCGTAGCTCGTGTCCACCCCCTTGATCCGCCGCTTGAAGTCCTGCAACTGCAGCTCGACGAGATCGGCGGCGGGGGCCCGCTTTTCCAGTTCGAAGGTGTCGGGGAAGAGGAATCCTTCGTGGCCCTTGCTGGCCTTCATGTAGCTGCCGGTGAGCCCCGCTTCGATGGCTACCTGCGCCGTCTGCCGGCGCGTGTAGCCCTCGGGAATCGTCACCGTGGTCGTCTTCAGCACGACCGGCGCCGGCGCCGGGTTGTGGAAGTGGCGGTAGGCGACGGCAGCGACGGCGACGGCGCCGACCAGGACAAGGATGAGCACAGAGGCGGCGACGATGCGACGCCGCCGGTGGACGTCACTCATCCTCTTCGGCGCCCTCGATCGCGGCCTGCCCTGCGAGGTAGGCCTGCAGCAGATGGGCAGCGGCAAGCGAGTCGGGGGGTGCCGTAGCTCCTTCGCGCTTGCTCGCATCGGCCATCCGCGTCGTCAAGCGCTCGTCGTAGGTCTCGACCGGTACGTCGAGCATCGCTTCCAGTTCGGTGCAGAAGATCCGGACCAGGCCGGCCTGCGAGCCCTCCTCGCCGCTCAGATGCAGCGGCAGGCCGACGACGACCCGTTCGACCGCGTGCTTTTCGACCAGCTCGGCGACCGAGCGCGCCTGCGGCGGTTCGATCACCGGCAACGGCGTCGCCAGCGTCCCGCTCGGGTCGGAGATCGCGCAGCCGATTCGTGCGGTGCCGTGATCGAGGGCCAGCACGCGCACTATCCGGCCCCTGCTTCGATCGCCCGGCGCGCCGTCGCCAGCGCCTGCTCCAGCTTCGAACCGTCCCTACCCCCAGCCTGGGCCATCTCGTCGCGCCCGCCGCCGCCGCCGCCGACAACCGCCGCCGCCTCGCGCACGATCGTCGCCGCGGACAGACCGCCGCCCACCGCGCCCTTCGAGACCAGCACGACGAGCCCGACCTTGTCGTCCTCGGCACCGCCGAGGACGATCGCCGACTCGCCGCCGAGCTTGGATTGCACCCGGTTGGCGAGCTCGAGCAGCTGCTTCTGGTCGGCAAGCGGCGCCTGGGAGACGACGACGCCGATCCCGTCGACCTGCTCCGCCACGCCCGCCAGGCGCTCCGCCTCGTCGCCGAGCAACTGCTTGGTCGCTTCCTTTGCGCCCTCACCCGCCTCGCGCAACCGCTCGGCGGCGCGCCGGGCGCCGCTCAACGGGTCCTGCGGCGAGCCGAGCAGCTCGCCGACCTCGCGCAGGCGCTGCTCGCTGCCGCGGTACCAATCGATCGCGGCCGGTCCGGTCAGGGCCTCGATCCGCCTCACGTTGGCGGCGCTCGAGCCCTCCGAGGCGATCTTGAAGATGCCGACCTCGGCGGTATTGACGACGTGGGTGCCGCCGCAGAGCTCGCGCGATACCGCGTCGATCTCGACCACGCGCACCCACTCGCCGTATTTCTCGCCGAACAGCGCCATCGCGCCGAGCTTTTCCGCCTCGGCTCGCTCCATCTCTAGCCAGCGCACCGGCCGGCTCGCCTTGATCCACCCGTTGACCCGCTCCTCGACCGCGATCAGGTCCTCGGCACCGAGCGCCTGCCCGTGGGTGAAGTCGAAGCGCAGCTTGTCCGGGCGCACGGCGGAGCCGGCCTGGCGCACGTGGTCGCCGAGGCGCTCGCGCAGCGCCGCGTGCAGAAGGTGAGTCGCGGTGTGGTTTCGCATCGTCGCGTGGCGCGTCTCGTGGTCGACCTCCGCATCGACCGCCGCCTCTTCTGCTTCCGCAAGGACGCGCTCATCGCCCCCGGAAGCCTCGCGTCCTTGCTCACGCGTCCGGGGGCGGCGGGGCACAACCTCGAGCACTTGATCGTCCCCGATGCGATACACGTCGACTACTTCCGCCTCCCCTCCGTCCCAGCGCAGCAGGCCCGAGTCGGCGACCTGACCGCCGCCCTCGGCGTAGAAGGGGCTCTCCTCGAGCTTGACCAGCGCCCGACCGTCGTCGGTCTCGACAGCGGCGAGACCGGTCGTCGCGCGCAGCGTCTCGTAGCCGACGAAGCGAGTCGGCGGCGCTCCGGTGGCAAAGGCGATCACCCGCTCGTGGCGATCCTCGGAGCCGTGTGCGGTGGCGGCGCCGGTGCGCGCCCGCCGTCGCTGCTCCTCCATCAGCTCCTCGAAGCCGCCGTCGTCCACCGAGAGGCCCTGCGCGGCGAGCAGCTCCTTGGTCAGGTCGTAGGGGAAGCCGTAGGTGTCGTGCAGCTTGAAGGCATCGTCGGCGTCGATCCAGGAGGTGCCGGCCTCCCCCGCCTCGACGATCAGCCGCTCGAGCAGCTCGGTGCCGCGCTCCAGCGTGCGACCGAAGCTCTCCTCCTCGTCGCCGACCCAGCGGGCGATCGTCTCGCGCTCCGCCACCAGCTCCGGGTAGACGCCGCCCATGGTCTCGATCGTGCGCTCGGCGAAGCGGCCCAGCCAAGGCGCCTCGAGGCCGAGGGTGCGCCCCTGTTGGATCGCCCGTCGCATGATCCGCCGCAGAATGTAGCCACGGTCCTCGTTGGAGGGGACAACGCCATCGGCGATCAGGAAGGCGGCGCCGCGCGAATGATCGGCGACGATCCGCATCGCCCGCGTCACCGCCCCTCCCTCGCCGTAGGAGCGACCCGAGAGCTCCTCGGCAAGGTCGATCAGCGGCCGGATCAGGTCGGTCTCGAAGACCGAGGGAACGTCCTGGAGGATCGCCGCCATCCGGTCGAGTCCCATGCCGGTGTCGATGTTGCGCATCGGCAGCTCGGTCAGCACGCCGTCGGCGGAGAGGTCGTAGGTCATGAAGACGTGGTTCCAGAACTCGAGGAAGCGGTCGGTGTCGTCGCCCGGCCGCTCGCCGGTCGTGCCGAAGTCCTCGCCGCGATCGAGGTAGAGCTCCGAGCAAGGTCCGCACGGTCCGGTCGGCCCTGCCTGCCAGAAGTTGTCCTCGCGGCCGAGCAGGACGATCCGCTCCTCGGGCATCCCCTGGCGCTTCCAGATCTCGATCGCCTCCTCGTCGGGGCCGAGGCCGAGCTCCTCGTCGCCGCCGAAGACCGTGGCCCAGATCCGCTCCGGGTCCATGCCGAAACCCTGCGTGGCCAGCTCCCAACCCCAGGAAATCGACTCCGCCTTGAAGTAGTCGCCGAAGCTCCAGTTACCGAGCATCTCGAAAAAGGTGAGATGGCGGGCGGTCTTGCCGACCTCCTCGATGTCGGTCGTGCGGAAGCACTTCTGCACGTCGGCCAGCCGCGGCGCCGGCGGCCGCTCGCGGCCGAGGAAATAGGGCTTGAACGGCTGCATTCCGGCGGTGGTCAGCAGCACCGAAGGATCGTGGACGGACGGGACCAGCGAGGCCGAGGGCACGATCTTGTGCCCCCGCTGCTCGAAGAAGGAGAGGTAGGTATCGCGGATTTCCTCGGCTTTCATCGGAAACGAAGCCTAAGCGACGCGGAGCCGGGTCAGGCAGGCGCCGCGATGGTGCCGTGGCCGACGATCGCCTCGCCGCTGAGCAGTACGGCCGCCTGCCCGGGCGAGGCGGCGTCGAACGACTCGCCGAGCTCGATGTCGAGCTCGGAGTGTCGCCCGGTTTCCACCGCCGCGACGGCTGCCGGGATGGCCTCTGAGTGGTAGCGCAGTCTGACTGCGTCGACCCGGCCGCCGTCACGGTGCAGAACGGCGTCGCGAATCCGCACCATCCTCGTCGCCAGCTCTGCCCGCGGACCAACGGTGATCGTGTTGGCGCTGGCGTCGGTGGCGAGGACGTAGAGCGGCTCGGGCGAGGAGACGCCGATCCCGCGACGCTGACCGACGGTGAAGTTGTGGTGGCCACGGTGGCGACCGATCGCGCTTCCCGCCGGGTCGAGCACCGCGCCGTCGCGCTCGCCGAGGCCGCCGTGCCGGCGCAGGAAGCGGCTTTTGCCCTGCCCGGCGAGGAAGCAGAGGTCCTGGCTCTCGGGCTTCTTGGCGACGGCGAGCTCGTGCCGGGCGGCGATCTCGCGCACCTCGGGCTTGCTCAACTCGGTCAGCGGGAAGCGCAGGCGCTCGAGCAGCGGCGGCGGCAGGGCGGCGAGCATGTAGCTCTGGTCCTTGTCGCGATCGGATGCGGCAGCCAGAAGGAGGCCGTCGTCGTCCTCGACGATCCGCGCGTAATGGCCGGTGACCAGGTAGTCGGCGCCAAGGCGTTCGGCGAGGTCGACCATCGCCGCGATCCGCACCTCGCCGTTGCAGACGATGCATGGGTTCGGAGTCGCGCCAGCACCGTAGCCGTCGAGGAAGGCGCCGACGACGCGGCGGCGGAACTCCTCCTCGAGGTCGAGGGTGAGGTGCGGGATGCCCAGCGAGTGCGCGAGCGCACGGGCGCCGAGGACCGCCTCGGGAGAGCAGCAGGCCTTGGCCCCATCGGTCTCCGGATCGGCCCAGAGCTTCAGGGTGACGCCGAGCACGTCGGCGCCCCGCTCGCGCTCCAGCAGGGCGGCGACCGCGCTGTCGACCCCTCCGGACATGGCGACGAGGACACGGCCGCCGGACGGCTCGGCGAGCGTCTCAGCCGAGGCTGCGGCGCCGGCCAGAGCGCGATGAAGCGCGTCGGCAGCGAGCTGTGCGGCGTGGCGCTTGGCGGGGGTCAGCCCCCCGATCGCCTCGTCCACCGCGTCGATCCCGATCCGCGCAGCCTCGACGAGAGGCTCGCCGTCGACCATCTCGGCAACCGCGGCCGTGGCAGCACGGGTGGCCCCGCAACCCTCGGCGTCGAAGGTCACGGCGGCGACACGCCCCTGCTCGAGCACAAGCGACAGCCGCGAGAGATCGCCGCAGGCCGCCCCCCCGGCGGCACCGCTGAAGGCGCCGGCCGGCGCCGGCCCAAGCCGTGCGTCGTCGCGCAGGTAGTGCTCGAAAAGCTCCCGACTCATACAGGAAGGGTAGTTGGCAGCACGAGCGCTGCATTTGCCCCGAATAGCGCGGTCAATGCAGCGCTCGTCCTCCGTTCAGGGCTCTGCGCAGGTCCGAGGCTACGGCGGAGGACTGATTGCGAAGCTGGCGCCAGGTGATCCGCATCACTCGCCAGCCGTCAACCATGAGCAGCCTGTCGCGCTCCCGATCGGCCTCGAACGCCTGGCGCGTCCCGTGTACGGCCCGCCCGTCGAGCTCGACGATCAAGCGCTGGTCTATCCAGAGACAGTCCACGCAGAAGAACCGCCCGCCAACCGCCAGATCCGCGTTGAACCGGGGCCGTGGCAAACGATGTGAGTCGATCAGCTCCACGAAGCGCTCCTCCAGCTTGTGCTTAGTCGCCCCGCGCGCCTCGGCAGCTTCGCTCAACAGCTCGCGTAGCGCAGCCGAACCGCGGCGCCGGGGATACCGCGCGAGCAGGTCCGGGATCGACAGCCGGTCCGTCAACCCCTGGACTTCGACCTCATTCAGCACCCGCTCGACCTGCCGCCGGGACCCCACAGCCGCCAGGTCGAGGATCGTCCGCGGCACCGTGGTGACCGGAATCCCGTCCACCTTCGTCCGCTCGTCCTCTGGCAGCGAGGATTGGTGCGCGACCATACGGGCACGTGGCCAAGCCTTTGTCGCGCGGGTCACCTCGATGACCTGACTCGATCGCGGCACTATTCCCCACAACTGCCCGGCCGATCGATGACTGAGCACCGCATCCGGCCCGAGAGCGAGAGTCGCCGCCATCCACCTGCCGTTCGACGAAACCACGGTGTGTCCGACCGAGTAGACGCCGCGATGGATTGGGTGAAGTCCGCCGCGTTCGAGGCGACCGCCGATCGCGCGCCGCCCAACACCGGCGGCGAGTAGCTGAGACCGGGCAACGACCCCATGCTGCGCGGCTGCCAACTCGGCAAGCACCCGATCGACATGATCGTCACCACCTTCCCGCCAACGAAGTCTATGTTTGGCCCCTGACAGGGGCTCAACATGGAGTTCGTCCGCAGCTGAAGTCTGGGCGGTCATTTGCGCCCCGATGGTGAACGGGTGCGGCGCGCGGGTGGCGCGCGCAATGTCAAATCTCTCCCCAAATCAAATGGGCGTGTCGAAGGAGGGTGCGGTGCGTGGCTGGCGAGCGCCGGACCAAGCAGGGCAAGGACGCAGGGAGGCCGAATAGCAGCGCTATTTGGCCGACCGAGGACGCCGCCATGCGCAGTGTCCGCCGCCGCCAGGCATGCGCCGCACCCGACTGAGCCACGCCCAAAAAAAGAGGCTCCAACCCGCCGTTGCCGCCCCTGGCTTTGATCCCTTGAAGAAAAGGGTGGGCGCCTCCTCCGGACCCCACAGGATCAAGAGAGATCGGCCCCCGCGCCGTTTGTGTTGGGTCAAACGGTGGGACGGCTCTCGCACGGGCTCGAGCCTCGGCCCAACCGTACCACCGTGCGCGCCCGCTGGCGAGTTGGAAATCGGTCCCACTCGAAAACCCGCGGCGGCTCAGTCGAGATTGGAAAGCAGGAACTCGGCCTCGCTCCAGTCGTCGCCCCGCACGCGTAGCGCTATGTCGCCGCGGCCAAAGCGATCGATCGGCCAATCCGCGGTCAGGACAGCCTCGATTCCCGCCTCTTCCAGAGCCTGGTGCCAGGCCCTTGCGGTTCGCACGTCACCGAAGTCGCGTACGACCTCCCACGAGTCGAATGCCGGGTCATCGAGGTGGACCGGCGTCTTCCCGGGACCGGGCTGGCGGCCTCTACGGGCAAAACGAAAGCGATCGAGGAGGCTCATGGCCATATCTTGACCGCTCTCTGCCGCGGTTGCTTGCGGGAAGAACGAGGAAAAGAAGGAACCCGCGAGAGAAATCGGCCGTGCCTAGATCGTCTAGCTCCCGCCCGGACCTCGGCGACGCAGCTCGATGCCAAGCTCCTTCAGCTGCATCGCGTCGACCGGGGCAGGCGCACCGGTCAGGGCGTCGGCGCCCGAAGCGGTCTTCGGGAAGGCGATCACGTCGCGGATCGAGTCGGCGCCGGCGAGGCGCTGCACGATGCGGTCGAGTCCGTAGGCGATGCCGCCGTGCGGCGGGGCGCCGAAGCGCAGAGCCTCGAGCAGAAAGCCGAAGCGTGCCTGAGCTTCGTCGGCATCGATTCCGAGCGCGGCGAAGAGCTTCTCCTGCACGTCGGCGCGATGGATGCGGATCGAACCGCCGCCCATCTCCTGGCCGTTCCAGACCAGGTCATAGGCAAGCGCGCGTGCCTCGCCTGGTTGTGCCGGATCGAACTCTCCGGCCGGTGCGGTGAACGGATGATGCAGCGGTTCCCAGCGCTCCCCGTCGGGGCTCTGCTCCAACAGAGGCCAGTCGACCACCCAGACCAAGCGGTGATCGTCGGCGGGGATCAGCTCGAAGCGCTCGGCAAGATCGACCCGCAGTTGCCCCAGCACCGCATTGGCAACAGGGCGCCGGTCGGCGACCAGCAGCAGCAGGTCGCCCTCCTCCGCGCCGAGCCGGCGGTTGAGCTCCGCCAGCTCGCCCTCGGAGAGGAACTTGGCGGTCGGCGAGCGCCAGCCGTCGCCCTCGCGGAAGGCCCAGACGAGGCCTTTCGCCCCCAGCTCCTGGGCGCGCGAGATCAGCCCGTCCAGCTCGGAGCGCGGCAACTCGCGGCGGCCGGCGTTGAGTCCGCGCACCGCACCACCCGATTCGATCGCCCCACGGAAGACCTTGAACTCGGTCTCGGCGAGGGCGTCGGAGAGGTCGACCAGCTCGAGGCCAAAGCGCAGATCGGGTCGGTCGGTGCCAAAACGGCTCATCGCCTCGTCGTAGGGAAGGCGCTCGATCGGCAGCTCGACCTTCGGCCCCCCGACCCGCTCGAAGACGTGCGCCAGGAGCCGTTCGTTGACCTCGATCACGTCGTCGACGCCGACGAAGGACATCTCGATGTCGAGCTGGGTGAAGTCGGGCTGACGGTCGGCGCGCAGATCCTCGTCCCGAAAGCAGCGGGCGATCTGGTAGTAGCGCTCGAAGCCGGCGACCATCAACAGTTGCTTGAACAGCTGCGGCGACTGCGGCAGCGCGTAGAAGGAACCCTGCTGGAGTCGGCTGGGGACGAGGAAGTCGCGAGCGCCCTCGGGGGTGGAGCGGGTCAGCACCGGCGTCTCGATATCGAGGAAACCCTCGCCATCGAGGAACTCGCGCATCGCCGCCGTCACCCGATGGCGCAGGGCCATCGCCTCGCGCATCGGCTCGCGGCGCAGGTCGAGATAGCGGTACCGCAGCCGCGCATCCTCGCCCACCTCGCCCGAGAAGCCCTCGATCTGAAAGGGCGGCGTCTCGGCGTCGGCGAGCAACTCGGCGGCGCTCACCGCGAGCTCGACCTCGCCGGTCGGCAGCTCTGGATTGACCGTCTCCGCCGAACGACGGACGACGCTGCCGGCGGCGCTGAGCACGTCCTCGGCGCGCAGCTCGTGGGCCAGCTGGAAGGCCTCGCCGGAGGAGTCCGGATGGAAGACGAGCTGGACGATCCCAGTGCGGTCGCGCAGATCGATGAAGATCAGCCCGCCGTGGTCGCGGCGGCGGTGGACCCAGCCGGCGACGCGCGCGCTCGAGTCGACGCGGTCGCCGAGCACCTGTCCGCACCAGGTATCGCGGAACCCGTTGGCGCGCAGGGCAGGCGAGTCGCTCACGGCCG
The DNA here is from genome assembly GCA_036376775.1 of Solirubrobacterales bacterium. GTDB lineage: Bacteria > Actinomycetota > Thermoleophilia > Solirubrobacterales > 70-9 > VRUE01. Next base: position 23,743 of record DASUZP010000147.1, read on the forward strand.
GTCGCCGCCGATCGCGTCGATCAGCCTGGCCGTGTCGACCGGGCGCTGCTCGCCGCTGCGCATGTCGCGGAGCTGTGCCGAGCCGTCCGCCTCGAGGATCAGCACGTGGCGGGCACCGATCCGGTCGGCGTGCTTGAGCTGACCCTTCAGGCCGCGTCCCGCCAAATCGACCTCCGCGCTGAGACCGGCGTGGCGCAACTCGCTTGCCAGGGCCATCGCGCGGTGGCGCTGGTCGGAATCGGCGACGGCGAGAAAGGCGTCGCGCCCGGCGGTCTCCTCGGTCTCGCCCAGGGCGAGCAGGATGCGCTCGATGCCGGCAGCCCAGCCGATGGCCGGCGTCGGCGGTCCGCCCAGCTGCTCGATCAGTCCGTCGTAGCGGCCGCCGCCGCCGACCTCCGATTGGGCGCCGAGCTCGTCGCAGACGAAGGAGAAGATCGTTCGCGTGTAGTAGTCGAGGCCACGCACCAGGGTCGGGTCGATCTCGAACTCGATCCCGGCGGCCTCGAGCAGCCCCTGCACCTCGTCGAAGTGCTCGGCGTCCTCTCCCTCGAGGCGCTCGACGAGCGTCGGCGCGCTCGCCATCACGCCGCGCGTCCCCTCGTCATCTGCGTCGAAGGCACGCAGCGGGTTGAGCTCGATCCGCTCGCGGACGTCCTTGGAGAGCTCCGCCTCATGGGCGCGCAGGTGCGCCTTCAGCTCCTCCAGGTAGGAGCTGCGCGCCTGCGGCGAGCCGAGGCTGCCGAGCCGCAGCTCCACCCCCGGTACGCCGAGCTCGGCGAGCAGGTCGGAGAGCAGCATGATCGCCTCGGCATCGGCCAGCGGCGAGTCGGTGCCGATCGCCTCGGCGCCGATCTGGTGAAACTGTCGGTAGCGGCCGGCCTGAGGGCGCTCGTGGCGGAAGAACGGGCCGACGTAGGACAGCTTCACCGGCTGCGCCAGTTTGTGCATGCCGTGCTCGAGGTAGGCGCGGCAGATCGGCGCCGTCCCCTCGGGTCGCAGGGTGATGCTGCGCCCACCCTTGTCCTCGAAGGTGAACATCTCCTTGCGGACGATGTCGGTGGAGCGACCGACCCCGCGCTCGAACAGCTCGGTGTCCTCGAAGGCCGGGGTCGCGATCGGCTCGTAGCCGGCGGCGGCGAAGATCGCCGCGGCTGCCGCTTCGATCCGCCGCCGGGCGTGGGCGTCGGCGGGCAGGACGTCGAAGGTCCCGCGGGGGGCTTGGTACTTGCTGGCCACGATGACCGCGACCTTACCTGCGCGACGGTCGGGTCAGCGGGCCAGCTCGGCGAGGAAGGGGTTGCTCGCCCGCTCGACGCCGAGTGTGGTGACACCCATATGTCCTGGGTAGACGCCGGTCTCCGGCGGGTGGGAATCGAGCAGCGTGCGGATCGACCGCATCAGCGTCGGGCCGTCGCCGCCGGGCAGGTCGACCCTGCCTACCGACCCTTTGAAGAGCACGTCGCCGGAGAACATCGTGTCCTCGTCGCGCACCGAGTAGGTGACGTGGCCGGGGCTGTGCCCCGGGGTGAAGATCACGTCGATGGTCATCCCCGCCAGCTCGAGCGTCTCTCCCCCGCTTACGGTCTCATCCGCCTCGTAGCTTTCGTAGGGGCCGATTCCGGGCATCGGAACGAAGGACATGATGTCGGCCAGCATCGGTCGCTCCAGCTCAGGGCAGTAGACCGGCGCGCCGGTGACAGTCGCTACCGGCGAGACAGCGCCGATATGGTCGAAGTGGCAATGGGTGACCAGGATCGCATCGATCTTCGTCCCCGTCTGCTCGACCGCGGCAAGGATGCGGTCGGGCTCGTCGCCCGGATCGACGATCAGGCCGCGACCGGAGCCTTCGCGCCGCAACACGAAGCAGTTCTCGGCGATCGGCCCGACGGTGAGCATCTGGACATCGAGGCTCATCCCTTCTCCCGGGCGCGGATCCGCGCACGCTCGCGCCGCCGCCACAGCATCGAGTCGATGTAGTACCCGGCCGGGATGTAGAAGACGAGCATGAATGCGCCGAGGCCAAACGCCGCGCCGGGCGGGCGTTTGAAAATCAGCATCAGCAAGGCGGTGAAGATGACGGCGGCCACCGCACCGCGGATGATCGAGCTGCGCCAGGTCGGCGGGGAGTCGACTTTGGACGAACCCGAGCGGCCGGCGCGAGCGCGGGCTTTGGCCTCCTCGCGGCTACGGGGGCGACCTGTGCGGCGGTTTGGATCCACCCGGCCTCCTTGGGTGCCGCGGTGCTTGCGTCGGCGCTTCTTCTTCGTCTGAGCCATATGTCGGAATCTAGCGGGCCGGAGCCCTCAGGATCGACCCACGAGCCGGCGCTCGATCGTCTGCAGCTCCGGGTCGAAGCCCCGGATCGGCACGTCGTCTGGATAGTCGATCAGGGCAGCCGCCGGGATCAGGCCGACCAGCTCAGCCTCGACCGGCCGCGCTCCGAGCGGCGCGGCGAGCAGGCGCACCCGCTCGACCACCGTGCCCAGCGGCGTCGCACCCGGGTCGTGGATGTTGGTCGATACCTGAACGCGTCCGCTGGAGAGCGGCAGGCCGATCGCCCGTACGCCACGCAGACCGCCGCCGGACTCGCGCAGCTCGGCGGCGACGGCGCGGGCAAGATCGAGGTCGCGGCTGTCGAGCTCGACGTTGAAGGCGCCCAGGGGCGGGCGGGCGGTGACCAGGGTCGCGCCGGCGCTGCGGTGGGGCAGCTCGGGTCCCTGGTCCGGACGCAACTCGCCGCTCTCCATCCGCACCCAGAGCTCGTCCAGACCTCCGTTGCGGAAGTAGGCCCGCTCGAGATGCTCGGGGCCACCGGCGAGTTCGCCATAGAAGAAGACGGGGATGCCGAGGCCACCGATCTCGGCGGCCACTGCGATCGCCGTCGCCCGCGCCATGTCGCGGTCTCCGGGATCGAGCCAGACGATCGGGCAGACATCGAGCGCTCCGATCGCCGGGTGAACCCCTTCGTGCGCACTCATGTCGATCGCGCCGAGGGCCTCGGCCGCGCCGCGAGCCAGCGCCGCGGTCAGTGCCGCCGGCTCCCCGGCAAGCGTGAAGACGGTCCGGTTGTGGTCGCGATCGCTATGCCGGTCGAGCATCTCGACGCCTGCCGAGAAGGCGCGCTCCAAGGCTTCGACCTGCGCCGCCTCGCGACCCTCTGAGACATTCGGAACGGCGAGCAGCGGCCGGGGCACCGCCTAATGCCCTACCGCCAGCTCTCCGACCCGCACGATCGTCGAGCCGTCGATTTCGACGGTCGGCTGGAGCACCACGCAGTCGAGGTGCACCGGCACCTGAACGGTGCCGCCGATCGCCGCCGAGGCGCCGAAGGCAACGTGCGCGGTGCCGAGGATCTTCTCGTCCTCGAGGATGTTGCCGGTGAGGGTCGCGCTTTCGTTGGTGCCGATGCCGAGCTCGGCGACGTTGGTTCCGTCGGCACCGTGTTCGGTGAGCAGCTCCAATAGCTGGGCGCCGTCACTGCCGGTGGCCTCGGTCAGGTGACCGTTGCGGATGGTGAGCTCGACCGGCCTCGAGAGCCTGCCGATCCCGGCAATCGAGCCGTCGACGACCAGGGTCCCCTCGGCCGTTCCCTCGAGCGGCGCGATGAAGGCCTCGCCACAGGGAATGTTGCCGAAGGCGCCGCGCATATTGAGCGCTCCGGCGTCGACGATCGCCGTCCGATCCTCCAAGCCGAGCCGTAGGTCGGATCCGTGCGCGCAGGTGATCCTCGCCTCGGCGCCCGCACCGAGTGCGCGGCCGACGGAGGCGCCCCGTTTCCGCAAAAGCTTCAGGTCGGCCACCATCACCCGAGCGAGCATCTCGGCGGTCACCCCTGGCATCGAGGCGACCCGGACTCCCGCTTCGGTAGCCGCGCGGCGCGCTTCGGTGTGGGAGATCGACTGGATCGTCGGCGCCACGACGACGTCGACCGCAAGCATCGCGGCGGCAACCGCCCGGGGCGGCTCCGCTGCATGCGACTCGCGCTCGGAGATGACAGCCAGCGTCGCTTCTCCGCCCTCGCCCTGAGCGTTGATCCGCAGCAGCGCCCCGAGCTCTTCGGTGATCGGATTGCAGATCACCAGCATCTCTTCGGAGGGATTCAAGTCCAGGCAATCCCGGATCAGCGTGCTGACTGCCCTATCCAGAGCGCTCCCCATCATCCGACAAAGGCTAACCGCCGGCCCGGCGTGCAGTTCGCTCCCAAACGATCCCCCGCTACCATCCCCCACCCGGCCGGAGTAGCTCAGCTGGTTAGAGCAGCGGAATCATAATCCGCGTGTCGGGGGTTCGAGTCCCTCCTCCGGCATCGCATCGGCAAGCGGAACGCGGCAATCATCCTTGTCGATTTCGGTCCATTTTTGGCGAGAGCGGCAAGGCTCTGGGGCGCAGACCAAAAGGGTTCGCGAATTCATTGCCAACCCGCTAAGCCGCGGGGCCACAAACCGCTCGAATTTTTATCATTGAAGGTAGCTTGAGCGCGCAACGCGCACCGTGCGCACCACCCCTCGCCGGGGCCCCACTGCCGGAGGCGACTCGGAGGACACGGAACCGAGGGACCAAAGGCCATCCACAGCACGAAGGCACTTCCGCTGCTTTCCGTCGTCAAGTCGGGCTAGATCAGCAAGGAAGCCACTGGGGCAAGGAGGCAGCATGGGAGGTGACTACCCCTGCCCGGTGGCCTCCCCTCCCTGGTTACGTACTCCCTGATTGCCATAGATCCAGCGTAGATCGCATCGCGGAGTCGATCACCGGCACGAGAACTCCAAGGGAGTCCCACTCGATGGGCGTTACGAAGACCAGGGCGCACCCCAAAAGCAAGGCGAATTCCGATACTTCGGGCTAAGCTCGTCTGTCTATGGGACTTCCCGTCGTCGATCCGACGGCACCGCCCACTTTGGCCAAGCGTCTGATCACCCCCTTCGCACTGACGAAGGCGGGTACCTGGTTCTTGAAGAACATCTCACGTCGGATCGATCCGACGCTCGTGAGGCTATCCAGAGGTCGCGTCTCCACCCTCGTCTTCACGCCCGTCGTTTCTGCTGACGACGACCGGGGCCCGCTCGGGACTGAAGCGGACGGTGCCACTGCTGTTCTTTACCGACGGTCAGCGCGTCATTCTCATGGCTTCGAACTACGGCGGCAGCCGACACCCCGCCTGGTTCCACAACGTATCCGCGAATCCCGAAGTGACCCTCTGCGCGGGCGGCTACGAAGGCCAGTTCATCGGGCGGGAGGCCGGCGGCGAGGAGCGCGAGCGACTATGGGAACTCGCACAGAAGCTGACGCGCGGATACAGCAAGTACCAGGACACCACCCAGGGCCGCGAGATCCCAGTACTCGCATTCACACCGGTTTCCTGACGCCGTTTGTGCGTAGTACCAGCGCCGATGATCAGTCGCGAACCCCGGGTTCGCCGCGCTCAGCGCGATTGGGACGTGCCGGCGAGACTGCGGAAGTCTGAGAGCGTCCGCTCCATTGCCTCGACTTCGGGAGCGATCATTTCGGGCCAGGACTTCTCGGGGTGCTCGTCGAGGGTCTTGTAGCCGTTGCCGCTGATCACCGCGACCACGGTGTCGTCGGCGCCCAGTTTGCCCTCGTTGGCCAGCTTCATCGTGGCGGCGATGGTGGTGCCGCCGGCCGGCTCGGTGAGGATTCCCTCGGTGGCGCCGAGCAGATCGAGCGCCTCGAAGATCTCGGGGTCCGTGGCCGTCGCCGCGGAGCCCCCGCGCGACGTCACCGCGTCGACCACTAGCGGTCCGTCGCCGGGTGCGCCGATCGCCAGCGAGTGGGCGGCCGTCTGCGGTCGCTGCGGCTCGATCTCGCCGCTGCCATCGAGCACAGCGGTGGCGATCGGGCCGCAGCCCTCGGGCTGGGCGATGTGGATCTTGGTCGCCGCGGTCTCCGCCATTCCCACCTTCTCCATCTCCCCCAGCCCCTTGTGGACACGCGAGGAGAGCGTGCCGCCAGCCGCGGGGATGACGAAGTGGTCGGGCGAGATCCAGCCGAGCTGCTCGACCACCTCAAAGGCCATCGTCTTCGCCCCCTCGGCGTAGAACGGACGCAGGGTGATGTTGGCGAACTGGACACCGCTGGCCAGGGCAAGCTCGCGGCAGGCGCGGTTGGCTTCGTCGTAGTTGCCGTCGAGCTGGATCACGGCAGCGCCCAGCGCCCGACAGGCACGCGCCTTGCCGCGCTCCAGGTTGCTCGGGTAGAAGACGTAGGCGGCAACACCGGCCTTGGCCGACAGCGAAGCGACCGCGGTGCCGACGTTGCCGGTCGAGACGCAGCCGATCTCTTCCCCGCCCAGCTCGAGCAGGCGGGCGACCGCCATCGAGACGACGCGATCCTTGTAGGAGAGGCTGGGACGCTGCGTGCTGTCGTCCTTGAGGTAGAGCTTGCGCAGACCGAGCTCGGCGCCGAGCCGATCGGCATGGATCAGCGGCGTGCGACCGCTGTAGCGCCCGACCCTTGCCCGGGCGCCGGCATCGACGATCGGCAACAGCTCCTCGAAACGCCAGATGTTGAGCTCCCGCTCGGCGACGGGCTGGTCGGCCAGGCGCGCGGCGGCGAGCTCGTAGTCGTAGTCGATGTCAAGGCCCTGGCCACAGCCGAGGCACTTGAAGGTTGTATCGAGAAGGGGCAGTCGAAGCCCGCAGTCGCGGCAGACCAGCTCCGTCGCGCAGGAGCGGGTGCGCTGGTCGGCCGAGAGGCTCATCGCCCCTCAACACTCCTGGCTAGCGAGGGCAGGCCGCCCGCCTTCGCGAATCTCCGCCTGCGCTTTCCGTGCTGGCGCCTGATCATGAGCGATTCTGTATAGCAGGTGCGGGCATGTCGATCAATTATTCTTGGCCATTGAGAGGGATACGGTCCCTCCTCCTACCGGAAATCCTACAGAGGAGTCCTGCCCGAGGGCAGCCAGCAACTCCTCGGCGATATGCGGCGCGAACGGCGAGAGAGTCCGAGCCAGAAGCGCCAGCGCCTCAAGCAGGGTCTCGTAATCCTCGCGACTGAGCTGGCCGCGCCGCTGCACGATCCGCTTCTCATAGTCCTTGATCCGCTCCAGCAGCCGGGTGACGTTGCGCACCGCCTTGTGCATCTGCAGCTCCTCCAGGTCGGTGGCGATCCGCCCCACCCCGTTGTCGCACCATTTGCCCAAGCGCTCGCGGATGAAGGCGGTATCCGCCGCCGCCTCGGCATCCGTGGGGGCTGCGGCTGCGGCCACGATGCTGTCCTGGGTGTAGTCCCAGAGACCGCGCAGGAAACGAGAGGCGAAGCGCAGCGCGCCGTCGGTCCAGTTGAGCGCCTTGGCCGGCCCCGCCGCGTAGAGGACAGCAAGCCGCACGGTGTCGGCGCCGTGCTCGTCCACCAACTCGTCGGGATCGACGACGTTGCCGAGGTGCTTGCTCATCTTGCGCCCGTCGGCGATCACCATCTCGTGGAAGAGGCAGCCGGCGAAGGGCTCCCCGTCCTCGAGGAAAGAAAACGGACCGATGTCGCGCAGCGCCTTGGTCACCACACGCTGATCGAAGACGAAGCCACCGCTGTCGTTGCCGGCGACGAGTCGCTCGGAGGGCAGCCAATGCTGGAGATCGGGGTGGGTGAACATCTGCTCGTCGCGGTCGGGTGGCGGGACAGCCGCCGGTACCCAGAGCCAGAGGGCGTCGAAGTGACAATCGAGCGTGTCGGTCTCGCGCTTTGCTGCGCCGCCGCAGGCTGGGCAGGTCGTCTCGAGGAAGTCGGGGCGCTCGGCCAGCGGGTTGCCTTCGCCGGTCGGCTCGACGTCGCGCGGCAGCACCACCGGCAGGTCCTCGATCGGGACCGGGACCACACCGCACTGCTCGCAGTGCAGAACCGGGATCGGCGTGCCCCAGTAGCGCTGGCGCGAGATCGAGAAGTCATAGGCCCGGTAGCGAGTCGCCTCGCGGGTCTCCAGCTCGGCGGGCGCACCGCCACCGAGCGGCTCGCTCGCGCTGCGCGACATCCGCGCCGCGATCGCCTCGTCGGCCTCGTCGGCCGCCGGGATGCCGAGGGCCGCGGTCGGACCGTAACGAGCGTCGACGAGCGGCGAGACGAAGAGCGGCAGCTCGCCGCCCCCGGCGACGTCGACCGAGGCGCCGGTATCGATCACGGGCACCGCGGAGGCGTCGCGCGCGCTGCGCTCCCAGCCCCCCGAGCGCAGCTCGTCGAGCTGCGTGGCGACCGCGGCATCCGTCGCCCAACGCTCGACCTCGGGATGGCGCGGCGAGATCAGCACAAAGCGCGCCTCGGCGACAGCCTCGGCATGCGGGGTGAAGACCTCGAGGCCGCCGGCCCCGGGGCCGGAGAGGTCGAGCTCGACGCCGTCGCTGCGGCCCAGGATGTAGCGCTGAGTTTTCAACGAAAGCTCATCCCAGTTGGAAAGCCGGTCGAGGTTGCGATCGTTCTCCTCCAGATAAGGAGAAAGCCGCAGGAACCAGGTCGGACGGCGGATCAGCCGCACCTTGTTGTGGCAGCGCCAGCAGCGGCCGTCCTCGACCTGCAGCGCCGCCAGCGTCGTCTGGCACGTATCGCACCAATCGACCGTGGCGTCGTCGCGGTAGACCATCCCGGCCTCGAGCAGGGTCAGGAAGAGCCACTGCGACCAGCGGTACTGCGCCTCGTCGGAGCTGTAGAAGGCGCGCTCGTAGTCGAAGGAGAAGCCGAGCCGCTTCATCTGTCCGAGCATCCGCTCGCCGCAGCGCTCGACCCACTCGGCGGGTCGCGTTCCACGCTCGATGGCGGCCATCTCCGCCGGCAGCCCGAAGGCGTCGAAGCCGAAGCCGAAGAGAACGGCGTCGCCGCGGGCACGGCGAAAGCGCGCGTATGCGTCGCCGATCGAGTAATCGCGGACGTGACCCATGTGCAGGTTGCCCGAGGTGAAGGGGCTGGACGGCTTGATGTAGACGACAGCCTGGCCCGGGGTCGGCCGGGGGGTCTCGAAGACAGCCCGCTCTGCCCACTCCGCCTGGCGGGAAACCTCGATCTCAGCGGGGTCGTAGATCGGTTTTCCGGTACTCATTTGTCGTCGGAGTCTGGCACGGAACGTTGACCCCGGGCCCATGGGGTCCTATGCTGGAAACAATGGTCAAGCAGCTTGAAGTATTCGAGTGACACACGAAAGCGTGACGTAAGTGTCAAATAAGTGGGAAAAGTCGCGAATGGGAGGAATTTGGGCGCTTCGTCGTCCGGGCGCGAGCCTACGTTGACCAGCGAAGAGAAAAGGGCGGCCCCGGCGGCGCTTGCGACACCCCGGGGCCTGGCCGAGACCTGAAGAGGAGGTCCCAACATGAGAGAGGGTACGAGAACCGCCCTGCTGGAAAAAGGGCCGTTGGACGAAGTGTTTGTTAAGCGGGCGATCGCCGCCGTCGAGGAGGCGCCGCCCGGAAATCGAGTCCGAACCGGGCTGGAGGCGTTGATCGAACTGGCCGAGACCGATCCCGCCGCCGCCCGGTCGGCCCTGCACGAGTTCCGAACAGACCATCTGCGTCGAGGCCGGCTCGAGGCCTGGCTCGGCGGAGATCCCAACCGGGCGACATTCGGCCTCGGCGCAGCGATCCAGCTCGCCGACACCGAGCTGGCCTCGCCGGATCCAGATCTCGAGCGGCTCGTCCCGGAGCTGCTGAGCTGGCTGGAGGGCGACTGGTAGGCGCTCGGGCCACCCTTCGCTTCGACCGGGCCCGCCAGGCGCCGACTGACTCTTGATCAGAGAGGTCGCCGCTTGCTCAGGCAAACGTCCAGAGCTTGTTGCCGAGGAAGTTGAACGGCATCGCGACCGCGACCGCGACCGCCTGTGCGGTCAGATCCCCCAGCGAGGCCCCCGAGACGAGAAGTTCGAGCACGGCCAGGTTGATCAGCAGCGCGCCGACGCTGACAGCAAGGAAGCGTGCAGCTTGAAAGCCTGGGTGGCCATCGCCCGGTTCAAAGGTCCAGTGCCGGTTCCAGAGGAAGTTGTTGGCGAGGGCGACGCCGAAAGCGCCAACCGCGGCAACGATGTGGTGTAGGCCGAAGCTGCCGGACAACACCGAGAAGACCGCAAGGTTGATCAGGTAGCCGGAGCCGCCGACGAGGCCGAACTTGAGCAGCTGCAGCCAGCTGTCGGGGCGGCGCGCGGCAGCGCCGATCCTGTAGGCGAGTTCGGTTGCGGGGGTCATGTCGAGGCTCCGCGCCTGCTCTGCGTAGTGTTCCGGCCCGTGCTACGCGGAACCGGCATCTTTGCAGCCTTGGCGGCGGCTGTCCTCATAGCCGTACTGGCAATCTCGCTTACAAGCGATGGCAGCAGTGGCTCGGGAAGGCCGGCCCTGGCGGGAGAACCAAGTGTAGAGATTGTCTCGCCCCGCAACGGAGCCCGTCAGACGAATCGGGCGGTGGTCGTCAAGGCCAAGGTGCACAACTTCAGACTGGCGCCGCGCCGCTTCGGCGGCGAACCGCAACTCGGCGAGGGAAGCATCCGCTTCGCGCTCAACCGCGTTCCCGACTGTGTCGACCCGGTCAAGTTGCAGCGCGCCGAGGAAAGCCCCGTCGGCCGTGGACGGCTGGTCGGCGCCTCCTTCGACTTTCCCCGCTACTCCGGGCCGAACGGCGTACTCGCCGAGCGGATCGGCTCCAGCGGCAGCTACTCGCCGGCGACGCGCCCTGAGATCTACTACCGCGAACTTCCGGCCGGCTTCTACCGGCTGGTCGTCACCCTCGCTCTCAACAACGGCGCCACCACCCCCTACCACGCGGTGACCAACTTCCAGATCCTTCCCCGCCCCGGTCACGGACCGCCACCCTGCAGCGGCGGCAAAGTCTCCAGCGCCAAGGCAGCCGCGTTCAACTGACGTGCCGGTGGAAAGAGGTCCGTATGGACCTCTTTCCACCGGCACGTCCTTCCGGGGGCCTTTACTTCACTTTGTATAGTGGCTCGTATGCAGACCTATCGCCGTCTGATGGGGTTCCTGCGGCCATATCGCCGCCAGCTCTGGGGCTCGCTCGTCTTTGCCTGGCTGGCAATGGGGATGACCGTGCTGATCCCCTGGCTGATCGGGCGGGCCGTCAACGCGATCGAGAACGGCGACAAGCCCGATCTGTTGCCGCTGGCGATCGCGATCGTCGTCGCCGGGGTCCTGCGCCTGGGTCTGACGATGGTGCGACGGGTGGTCGCCGGCAAGGTCTCACTCGCGGTCGAGTTCGACCTGCGGCAGCGCTTCTACGCCCACCTGCAGCGGCTCGAGTTGGGCTTCTTCGACAGCCAGCAGACCGGGCAGCTGATGTCACGGGCGACCGTCGACCTGCAATCGATCCGCTTCTTCCTCGGCTACGGCCTGATCTTCATCACGCAGAACCTGCTGACGATCGTGCTGGCAAGCGCAGTGATGTTCGTCCTCGAGCCGTGGCTGGCGCTGGTCGCCCTCGCGCCCGCACCCTTCGTCGTCTACGCCGCCTCCCGCTACAACCGCGTCTCCCGTCCGGCCGTGCAGGAGGTGCAGCAACGGATCGCCGAACTGACCGCCGAAGCCGAGGAGAACGTCTCCGGGATCCGCATCGTCAAGGCCTTCGCCCGCGAGGAGCACCAGCTGCACCGTTTCCGCCGCGCCGTCTCCCGCGTCTTCGACCAGAGCATCTACTCGACCCGCCTGCAGGCTTTCTTCTCTCCCCTGCTCGGCTTCCTCCCACAGCTCGGCATCGCCCTCGTGCTGCTGATCGGCGGCCGCCAGGTGATCGCCGGCAACCTCAGCCTCGGCGACTTCACCGCCTTCTACACCTACGTCGCGATGCTGGCGGGACCGATGCGGATGCTGGGGATGACCCTGGGGATGGCGCAGCGGGCGATCGCCTCCGGCAACCGCCTCTTCGAGATCCTCGACCGCGAGCCGCAGATCGAAAGCCCCCCTGACGCGTCACCGCTGCCGACAGGCGGCGGACAGGTGCAGCTGCGCGGTGTCTCCCTCCTCTACGGCGATAGCTCCGCAAGCGCGAGACTGCATTCGGCGTCGCATAGCGACGCCAAGCGCAGCCTCGCGCTTAGCGGGATTGACTTGACGGTTGAGGCGGGGCGCACGGTGGCCTTGGTGGGTCCTTCCGGGTCGGGCAAGACCAGCCTCGTGGCGCTGATCGCCCGTCTTTACGACCCCAGCGAGGGCGCTGTCGAGATCGACGGCGCCGACGTGCGCTCGGTCGACCTGGTCTCGCTGCGCTCGGAGGTCGCCTTCGTCGGCGACGACAGCTTCCTCTTCACCGCCAGCATCGCCGAGAACATCGCCTACGCGCGGCCGCAGGCGAGCCGCGGGGAGGTCGAAGCGGCAGCGCGGCGTGCCCAGGCCGACGGCTTCATCCGCGACCTGCCGGGCGGCTACGACACCCTGGTCGGCGAGCGCGGGATGACGCTCTCCGGCGGGCAGCGTCAACGCGTCGCGATCGCCCGCGCCCTGCTCGCCGACCCACGCATCCTGATCCTCGACGACGCCACGTCCTCCGTCGACGCGACGACCGAGTCGGCGATCAAGTCCGGCCTCGGCGAAGCGATGGCGGGGCGCACGACCTTCGTCATCGCCCACCGTCTCTCGACCGTCTCGCTCGCCGACGAAGTGGTGGTCATGGACGCCGGCCGCATCGTCGACCGCGGCACCCACGAGGAGCTGCTCGAGGGTTGTGGCTTCTACCGCGAGATCGCCGAGCACGGCCTCGCCGACTCGGTCTTCCTGCAGCGCGACCTCGAGCAGCGCGAGGAGGTGGCTCGGCTGTGAGGAGGCTCTGGCTGATAGTCCGCGGCGAGGACCAGCGCGGTCGCAAGCTGCGCTGGATGGCCGGCCTGCTGCGCCCCTACCGCGGCCGGGTGGCGCTCACCGTCATCGCGATCCTGGCGGCCACCGGCGCCGGCCTCGCCCCTCCCTACCTTGCCGGCCAGGCGATCGACGCCGGCATCGTCACCGGCGACACCGACGCGCTGACTCTGATCGTCATCGCCTTCCTCGCCGTCGCCGCCGTCTTCGCCCTCGCCACCTACGCGCAGACCTACCTGGTCGGCTGGGTCGGCACGCGCGCGCTCCAGGACCTGCGCGAGCACGTCTTCGCCCACCTGCAGTCGATGTCGATCGGCTTCTTCACGCGGCGCAGCCCCGGGGTGCTGATCAGCCGCATGACGAACGACATCGAGGCACTCAACCAGCTCCTCACCAGCGGCGTGACGACCCTCTTCTCCAGCGGCCTCACCCTGATCGGCGTGGTCGCGATCATGTTCCTGCTCGACGTCAAGCTGGCTCTGGTCACCTTCCTCACCTTCCCCCTGGTCGCCCTCGCC
>DASUZP010000148.1:0-14192 GCA_036376775.1 Solirubrobacterales bacterium
GCCGAACATCGCGAAGACGAGGGCGATCACCGAGATCGCGCCCGGGATGCCGAAGCGGTTGCGTAGTGGCGAGAACATCAAATCTCTCTCCTTGTCCCGTGAGCCCCACTGCCGAGCCGCTTCCCTTGGCGGCCCTCCCGGCGCTCGGTTTTCCCTGTTGGGTGCTTCTGGCCGCCTTCCCTGTCGGCGACGCTGCGGGCAGCATAAAAGAAACGGTTTACAAATGCAAGGAGAAGTTTTTGAGAAGAAGGAATTCGGCTCCTGAAGGAGCTTGAGACGGGGCTGCGGGGAGGTCGCTAAGCGGCCGTTGCGGCTTGCTGCTTGGCCTCTTCGCGGCCCAGATAGGGCGCCAGGGCCAGCTCGACCAGGTCCGGCAGGAGCTCCGGCAGGCGCGCGGCGCCCGCGGAGTTGAGGCGGCGGACGATCAGGGTCGCGATGCCGCCGATCAGGGCCTGGTCGCGGACTTCCATGTCGAGCTCGGAGGGTGGCGGCTCGGGCCGCAGGGCCGCGGCCAGCAGCTGCATCGCCTCGCGGTAGCGGGCGGCGACGTCGCCGCCCGCGGCGAGGGGCTCGATCAGGAAGCAGCGGGAGACGGCGCTGTCGCGGGCGAGGACATCGAGCAGAGCGGCGAGCCTCGCCCGCACGCGGTCCGGCCAAGGCTCCCCCGCCCCGGGCGCCGCGAGCATCGAGTCGAGGACGTGCGCCTCGATCATCTCGTAAGCAGCACCGAAGCAGTCCTCCTTACCCTCGAAGTATTCGTAGAAGGTGCGCCGGGAGATCCTCGCCGCGGCGGCGATGCGGGAGATCGTGGTCGCGTTGTAGCCGTGCTCGGCGACCGCCTCGACCACCCCGTTGAGCAGGCGCTCGCGCTGGTTCTCGGCGACGACGGCGCGCGGCAGCCCGTGGCGGCCGGGCGGCAGCCGCTCGCTTCCGGCCAACGCTCCCATCCGGGCGCCGCCGTCAGCCATTGCCCGGCGAGACGGCGGCGGCAGACCGCTCGCCTCCCTCCAGGTAAGGGGCGAGGGCGATGTCGATCAGTTCGGGATAGAGCGCCTCCAAGCGCTCCCCGTCGCCTGTCTCGAGGCGCTCGCGCAGCAGCCACGCCAGCGCCCCGGCGGTCGCCTCCTCGTGGGTGACGGGAAGGTCGGCCGGCGCGGTATCGAGAGCGCGGCCCTCGCGCAGCTTCGCGGCGACGCGGTCGAGCGCCGCCTCGAAGCGAAGGCTCAGCTCCGGACCGCCGGTCTGCGCCTCGACGAGGCAGAGCCGCGCCCGGGCCGGCTCGGCCTGGATCAGCCCTGTCAGGGTGCGCAGGCCCGTGGCGATCTGCTCGGGCCAGGAGAGCCCACCGGACGCCGGGTCGCCGATCGCCGCCAGCGCGAGCTCGTCCGCCCCGAGATCGACCGCGCGATCGAAGGCGGCGACGAAGCACTCTTCCTTGTCCTCGAAGAACTCATAGAAAGTGACCGAGGAGACGCCGGCCGCTTTGACGATCGCTTCGATCGAGGTCCCGGCGCAGCCGCGCTCGGCGATCAGCTGCTCAGTCGCATCGAGGATCCGCTCGCGCTGCGGCGCCGGGAGGGCACTGTCGGGCGAGTCTCCCCCCCGCTTCGGCGACGGCTTCGAAGCCAGTCTTTGCGAGAGGTACTGCATGGTCCGAGGGTAGCCGACTTGAGAAAGATTTCATATCTGGCAAAAAAGGAGTAGTTTTTATAGGGCCTATGGCATCGGAAGCCTCAGCAGCGTTGAACCAGGCTGTCTCGCTGAGAGAGAAGGGAGACCCCGAGGGCGACGTCCGCGAGGGGGCGATGGAAGGAGTGCTGATCGCCTGCGGCGAGCTCGGCTTCCGCGAGACCTCGGTGCGAGCCATCCTCGAGCACAGCGGCGGCCACCGGGCGCAGTTCTATCAGCACTTCGAGAGCAAAGAGGACTGCTTCGCGCAGGCCTACGCGGCCTGGATCGAACGGCTCTGCGTCAGCCTCTTGGAAGCGGCCGCGACCGCTCCCCGCTGGGAGGCGGGCGTACGCGAGGCGATCGTGCGGCTGTTCCGGTTCGTCAACGCGCGACCGGCGATCGCCCGGGCGCTCTTCGTCGAGGTGCAGATCGCCGGCGAGCCGGCCCTGGCCCGCCACGACGCGGTGATCGAGCGCCTCGCCGCGGCAATCGACAGCGCTCGCAGCGAGATCGACCCGGCAGACGCCCCGCCGGAGGCGACCGGCGTCTTCGTCGTCGGCGGGATCGAGTCCTGCGCGGCCGAGGCGCTGAGTGCCGGCGACCCGGACCGGATCTGGGACGCCCTACCCGAGCTGATGCACTTCGCCGCCGGCTCCTACTTCGGCAAGGAGGAGGCGGAAGGCGCCTTCGAGCGGGCCAGCATCCTGCTGGAGCGCGAGCGTGCACGGCCGACAGGAGCGGAGGAATGACCGAGCTGCGCCTGATCGCCGGCACCGCCGTCGCGGAGCCGCTCGAGGCGGAGCCGATGCCCGCCCTGCGCCTCCCTCCCGGCCGCCACGGCATCCCGGCCGACCTGGTCCGGGCGCACCAGCGCCAGCGACTGCTCGAGGCGGCTGCCGCTGCCCTCGCCGAGCAGGGCTACGGCCGGCTCACCGCTGCCCGCGTGACCGAGCTTGCCGGCGTCTCCAGCCGCACCTTCTACCAGCACTTCGAGGACCTCTGGGCCTGCCTGCTGGCGGCGTATGAGACCGAAGCGGCGCTGCTCTGCGCCGAGATCGAGAGTGGCTGCGGGACGGCCGGGGACGAGCGCGACAGCCGGGCGCAGGGCGGCATCGCCGTCGCGCTCGACTTCCTCGCCTGCCGGCCGTCGGTCGCCCGCCTGCTCAGCGCCGAGCCGCCACCGCAGATCGCCGCGCTGGCCGGCGCCCGCCGCGACCTGGTCGAGCGCCTCGGCACGATGCTGCGCGCGGCGCTTACCGACCCCGAAGGCGCAACGCCGCTTCCGGGCCTCGAGCGCCGCCTGGTCGGCGCCGCCCTGGCCCTCGTCTCGAGCCGGGCCGCGAGCGGCGACCCCCAGCGCCTGCGCGATCTCGAGCCGGAGCTGAGCGAGCTCCTGCTCGTTTCGCTGTGACGCTTCCCTCGCGCTGTAGATTCTCTAAGTGACGAAAGTCACAGCCGCTATACACACCGGCGTTCGAGGGTAGACGATCACGTGCCAACTGCGTCCCAGAAGCCCCTAGAGCTGATTCTTGCCCGCAACCTGATGTCGGCTCTGTCGACCCCTGCCTTCCTCGTCGACGAGGGTGGCCTGCTCGTCTTCTACAACGAGGCCGCGGGGATGCTGCTCGGCAAATCGTGGGAGGAACTGGGCACCGTCGGGCCGCAGGAGTGGGGCGCCCTCTTCGGACCCTTCGATACGAGCGGCGAGCCGATCCCCTACGACGAGTTGCCACTGGTCGTCGCCGTCCGCGACGACCGCCCCGCCCACGGCAACTTCGAGATCCACTCCATCGACGGCGCCCGCCACCAGGTCGAGGTCTCGGCCTTCCCGATCCAGACCGCACACGGATCGCGCGGCGCGATCGCGATCGTCTGGCCCGCCGCGACAAACGGATCGGCCAGCTGAGATGAAGGCCAAGCTCTGGGGCACGCGCGGCTCGGTCCCTTCCCCAGGGCCGGAGACGATCCGCTACGGCGGCAACACCTCCTGCGTCGGCGTCACCCTCTCCGACGGCTCGCTGCTGGCGCTCGATGCCGGCACCGGAATCCGCAACCTCGGCCTCGCCCTCCCCGACGAGCCGACCCGCCTCCACATCCTCCTCACCCACCTCCACCTCGACCACATCCAGGGCCTGGTCTTCTTTGCACCCTGCTTCCGACCCCAGACCGAGATCGTGATCTGGGGCCCCGCCTCGCCGGAGGCCTCGCTGCGCGACCGCATCGCCCGCTACATCTCGGCGCCGCTCTCGCCGGTCGAGGTCCGTGAGCTTCCCTGCGACGTCTCCTTCCGCCACTGCCCGGAGGCCGAGTGGGAGATCGGCCCGGCGCGGATCCGCGCCGCCTCGGTCTCCCACCGCGGACCCACGCTCGGCTACAGGATCGACGACGGTGAGGCCTCGCTCGCCTACATCCCCGACCACGAGCCCGCCCTAGGCGTCGATCTCGACCTGCTCGAGGAGGAGTGGATCTCCGGCTTCGGCCTAGCCCAGGATGCCTCGCTGCTGATCCACGACGGCCAGTACGCCGACGACGAGTACCCCGACCACCTCGGCTGGGGGCACTCCTCGCTCTCGCACGCGCTCAGCTTCGCCGGCCGGACCCGCGCCAGGCACACGGTTCTCTTCCATCACGACCCACTCCACTCCGACGAGCAGCTCGACCGGCTGGGGGCCGAAGCACGTGAGCGCCGGCTCGAGACCGGCGGCGACCCGAATGCCGTCGAGCTCGGAGTCGAGGGGGCAGAGCTGGACGTGCGGGCGCCCGCGGCAAGCCCAGTCGCTGCAGGCTAAGCCAGACATCTGTCCCCTTTCGGTACGAATGGAGTGCTTTTCTCGTTTGGTCCGTTACCCTGAGGTCGGATGCCTTCCCCTTCCAGTCGGATCGACTCCAAGGCGGAGCGCTCGGCGCTCGTGCGGGGTGCGCTCTCGGTTGCGCGCCGCTCCCACGCTGGTCAGTTCCGCCAGACGGGCTGCGACGAGATCCCGTTCATCGAACACCTGCTGGCCGTCGCCGAGCTGCTGGCCGAGGAGGGATATCCCGACGAGACGCTCGCCGCCGCCCTGCTGCACGACGTCGCCGAGCACGCTGAGGTCGAGCCGGAGTCGCTGCGCGGCCGCTTCGGCGATGAAGTCGCCGAGCTGGTCGCGGCGCTGACCGAAGACACGTCGATCCCCGATTACGAGGAGCGCAAGAAGGAGCACCGCGAACGGGTCGCCGCGGCCGGGGCGCAGGCGCGGGCGATCTTCGCCGCCGACAAGGCCGCCAACGTGGCGGTCTTACGCAATGCCTACGAGATTCTCGGCGAGAACGTCGACGAAGATCTGCCGGTCACGCTCGACGTCAAGATCCTCGTCTGGGAGTTCGACCTGGAAATGCTCTTCGTGCACTCGCCGGGCGTCGCCCTGGTCGACAGGTTCGCCGACGAAATGGTCGGGCTCTGGGGCCAGCGGGCCGAAGGGGAGCGCGCGTCGCTGTGCTGAGTGCCGCGGCTACCTGCCGCTCAGCCTGAGCCGGCGTCGCAACGGCAACACTCCCCAGAGCACGACGAAGGTCGCGAACGCGGCGAGGCTGAAGACGACGGTGGCGACGCCGCCGAAGAGCACGTCGGTGATCAGCATGATCGCGCCGGTCATCGCCAGCGCCAGGAAGGCCAGGCCGGCGATCGCGAGGCGATTGGCAATGAAGACGAGCTCGCGCTTCTGCTGCAGGTGGAAGGTGAGCCGGTGGTAGGCGGTGGGAGAGATCAGCAACGCGGCCGAGATCGCGGTGCAGAGCAGGGTCGCGAAGTAGACCTTCTGCTCGAAGGCGGTGATCTTGGTGAAGTTCTGTTGAAAGGGCACAGCGAGCAGGAAGGCGAAGAGGACCTGGACGCCCGGCAGCGCCACCCGCAACTCCTGCAGGAGCTCGCCGAGGTTGCGGTCAAGGCGCGCGTCCTCGCTCTCTTCGCGACCGGAGGGTCGGTCCGCCATGGCATCACGATAGGCAAAGCGGGCGTTGCGCAGGCGGCTCCGGCCGGCGTGCGAGCGG
Source organism: Solirubrobacterales bacterium (assembly GCA_036376775.1). GTDB lineage: Bacteria > Actinomycetota > Thermoleophilia > Solirubrobacterales > 70-9 > VRUE01. The sequence continues at coordinate 5,698 of DASUZP010000148.1, forward strand.
AGATGCGAACGCAAATAGGATCGGGGCGATGGGACGCCTCGCGGTCATCCTCGGCAGTGGCGCCAGCGGCCCCGGCGGCGCCGAGGTCGCGGCGGCCGCCGGACGCCACGCCGTCGTGCTGCAGCGCCACGGCCCGGCCAGCGCCTACGTCCTCCCCCACCGCATCGACCACGCGGCCAACCTGCGCTCGCTGGCTGAGGCGGGGTGCGATCGCCTGCTGGCCATCTGCTCGGTCGGCTCGCTGGACGCCGACCTGGGCGTCGGCAGCTTCGTCTGCCCGCACGACTTCATCGCCCTGCAGGCGACGGTCACGACGTATGACGACCAGCGGGGCCACGCGATGCCGGGCTTCGACCCGGCCTGGCGGACCGCGGTCCTCGCCGCCTGGGAGGAAAGCGGGGCCGGGCCGCTGCGCGACGGCGGCGTCTACTGGCAGACCAACGGCCCGCGCTTCGAGACGCCGGCCGAGATCGGCCTGATCGCCGCCCACGCCGACCTGGTCGGGATGACGCTTGCCGCCGAGTGCATCGTCGCCGGCGAGCTGGGGCTGCCCTACGCGGCCGTCTGCGTGGTCGACAACCTGGCGAACGGGATCGAGGCGCAGCCGTTGTCCCCGGCCGAGCTGGAGCGCCACCGCGCGACCAACGCGTCCCGCCTCCACGACGACCTGGCCGCCGCCCTCCCAGTCCTCGCCGGACGTGCCGGTGCATAGAGGTCCATATGGGCACTGATCCACCGGCACGTCCCCTTCCCCTGACGGTTACGGAAGCGGCACTCGGCGGCGAGGCGGTGGGGGTGCGCTGCGTGGACGGGGCGATCGCGGCTATCGGGGCCGACGTGGTCGCCGAGCCCGGCGACGAGACGATCGACGCTGCCGGAGCGCCGCTCGTGCCGGCGCTGGTCAACGGGCACACCCACGCCGCGATGACCCTCTTCCGCGGCTACGGCGGCGACCTGCCGCTGATGCGCTGGCTGGAGGAGAAGGTCTGGCCGGTCGAGGCGAAGCTCGACGCCGAGGACGTCTACTGGGGCACGCGCCTCGCCTGCGCCGAGATGATCCGCACCGGCACCGCCCGCTTCTGGGACATGTACTGGCACCCCGAGGCGACGGCGCGGGCGGTCGAAGACGCGGGCCTGCGGGCGACGATCGGCGGGCCGCTCTTCGACGCCGACGGCCGCACCGCCGAGATGCAGGCGCAGGGGCTCGCCGACCTCGAGGCGCTGGCGGGACGCGGACCGACGATCGGAGCCGCCCTCGCCCCGCACTCGATCTACACGGTGAGCGAAGAGCTGCTGCGCTGGGCGGGAGAGCAGGCCACCGAGCGCGGCGTGGCGTTCCACATCCACCTCGCCGAGACCGAGCGGGAGGTGACCGAGTGCCTCGCCCGACACGGCGAGCGGCCCGCCGCCTACCTCGACCGGCTCGGCCTGCTCGGCGAGCGCACCGTGCTGGCCCACGGCGTCTGGCTCGACCGGGCGGAGCTGGAGCTGATCGCGGCACGGGGCGCGACCGTCGTCGCCAACCCGGTCGCCAACATGAAGCTCGCGGTCGGCGGCGTCATGCCCTACCCGGCGGCGCGCCGCGCCGGGGTCGCGGTCGGCCTCGGCACCGACGGCGCCGGCTCCAACGACTCGCTCGATCTGCTCTCCGACCTGAAGATCTTCGCCCTGACCCAGCGACACGCGAACGGCGACGCGACGGTGCTGCCGGCTGCCGAGGCGCTGCGGATCGCGACCGGCGCCCGCGCTCCGCTGCTCTCGGGCGGCGCCGAGCCGCTCGCCCCGGGCGCCCCCGCCGACTTCCTGCTGTTGCGCGGCGACTCGCCCGAGCTCGGCATCGGCGACCTCGCCTCCGACCTCGTCTACGCGGCGAGCGGCGCGGTCGTCGACACCACCGTCGTCGCCGGCCGGGTGCTGATGCGCGGTGGCGAGGTCGGGGGAGTGGCGGAGATCGTCGCCCGCGCCGTCGAGCGGGCGCAGCGGCTCGGGATCGGCTGATCCACCGAAGACCGTCGCGTACCAAAAGTGGAAGCCGGGCGCCGGCCGGGTATAGGCTCGAAGAGAGTGCCCGCTGAAGAGGTCACTGAGGAAGTCTCGTCCGCCGGCGCCTCGGCAGTCCGTTACGAGAACGCGACCAAGCGCTACGGCAACTCCGCCGAGGCCGCGGTCGAGCGGCTGAACCTGGAGGTTCCCGCCGGCGAGGTCTGCGTCCTCGTCGGACCCTCGGGTTGCGGCAAGACGACCGCGATGCGCCTGGTCAACCGCACGGTCGAGCTGAGCGAGGGCGACGTGCTGATCGGCGGCGAGTCGGTGCGCGACCGCGAGCCGGCGCGGCTGCGACGCGAAATCGGCTACGTGATCCAGGAGGTCGGCCTCTTCCCCCACCGCACGGTCGCCCAGAACATCGGCGCGGTACCGCAGCTGCTGGGCTGGAAGAGGGATCGGATCGGAGCGCGGACGACCGAGCTGCTGGAGCTGATCGGCCTCGACCCGGAGCTGGGCGAGCGCTATCCGGCGCAGCTGTCCGGCGGCCAGCAGCAGCGGGTCGGCGTGGCGCGAGCGCTTGCCGCGGACCCCCTGGTGATGTTGATGGACGAGCCCTTCGGCGCGATCGACCCGATCGCTCGCGAGCGCCTCCAGAACGAGTTCCTTCGCCTGCAGGCGGAGATCCGCAAGACCGTCCTCTTCGTCACCCACGACATCGACGAGGCGATCAAGATGGGCGACCGGATCGCGATTATGCGCAAGGGCGGCCACCTGGCCCAGTTCGCGACGCCGGCCGAGCTCTTGATGGCGCCCGCCGACGAGTTCGTCGAGGACTTCGTCGGCGCGGACAGAGCCCTGAAGCGGCTGGCGCTGATGCGCGTCGCCGACATCGACCTCTGGGAAGCGCCGCTGGCCCACGTCGGCCAGGCGACGGCCGAGGTGCGGGAGAAGCTGCGCGATGCCGAGGTCCCCTATCCGCTGCTGGTCGACTCCGAGCGGCGGCCGCTCGGCTGGCTCTCGGAGCGCGACCTGGCGAGCGAGACGGTGCCGGCGCGCCCCGACTCGCCGCTCGGCCCGCTGCTCGACCGCGACGACGTGATGCGCGACGCGCTCGCCGACCTGCTGCAGGGCGAGGCGCAGTACGCGGCGGTGACCGACCATCAGGGACGCATCGCCGGCGTGCTCTCGGTCGAGATCATCTCCGAGTTCCTCGCCTCGCCCCGGGCGAAGGTCGAGGAGAGCAATGCCGTGGAGCGTCCCCGTGGTTAGCGCCGCGGCCCTCGCCCTGCCGCTGGCCAAGGTCGGCGAAGTCGGCGAAGACTTCTTCCACCACCGCACCTCCGAGACCCTGCCCTGCCAGGCGACCGGGAAGCTCTTCTGCTTCGACTGGGCGAGGGAGAACATCGGCCGCTACGGCACGCCGACGGTGCAGCACGTGGAACTCGTCGCGATCTCCGTCGTCGCCGGCTTCGCGATCGCCTTCGCCCTGGCGCTGCTCGCCCACCGCCGTCGCTGGCTGCAGTCACCGCTGCTCGTAGCAACCGGTGTCCTGTACACGATCCCCAGCCTCGCCTTCTTCTTCCTGCTGCTGCCGATCACCGGCCTTGGCCGCGACACGGTGATCATCGCCCTCAGCGCCTACACGCTGCAGATCATCTACCGCAACACGGTCACCGGGCTGGCGAACGTGCCGGCCGCGGCCAAGGACGCGGCCCGCGGCATGGGCATGACCGACGGCCAGATCCTCTGGCGGGTCGAGCTCCCCCTGGCGGCGCCGGAGATCGTCGCCGGCGTGCGCATCGCCACCGTCAGCACGGTTGCGATCGCCACCCTTGCGGTGTTTGCCGGCGGTGGCGGTCTCGGCCAGCCGATCTACACCGGCGCGGGGCTCACCTTCAAGACGAACATCATCATCGCCGGCGGCATCGCGCTCCTGATGGCGATCTCCTTCGACGCGATCCTCTACGGGGTGCAGCGCTTCGCCACGCCCTGGCGAAGGGCGGGCGAGGCGTGACCGCAGCCCTCCTCCCCCCCGCGTTGCCCGCATCGATCGGCGGCGCGATCGAATTCATCTTCGAACCGCAGAATTCGAATGTCACCGGGGGCAAGAAGGTCGGCGGCCTCTCGCAGGTGGTCGAACTGACGATCAACCAACTCGAACTGACGGTGTTCGCGCTTGCGCTGGCGATGTTGGTGGCGCTGCCGATCGGTCTTTACATGGGCCACCGGGGAAGCGGCGAACTGCTCGCGATCGGCCTTGGCAACGCCGGCCGGGCGATCCCGGAGCTGGCGCTGATCGCCTTCATGGCGGCGGCGATCGGGGTGGGGCTCCTGAACGTGACGATCGCCCTTGCGGTGCTCGGCGTGCCGCCGATCCTGACCAACGCCTTCATCGGCATCCACCAGGTCGATCGCGCCCCCGTCGACGCAGCCCGCGGGATCGGCATGACCGAGCGCGAGATCCTCTTCAAGGTCGAGATGCCGCTTGCGGTCCCGACCCTGATGGCGGGGATCCGCGGCGCGACGATCGCGATAGTGGCCACGGCGACGATCGCGCCTCTGGCCGGAGTGCTCACCCTCGGCGACTTCATCATCAACCGCAACGTCTACGGGGCCGACGGGCTGCTGGCCGGGGGCATCCTCGTCGCCCTGCTGGCGCTCGCGCTCGAGTCCCTGCTCGCCTGGCTGCAACGTCTGCTCACTTCGAGAGGCTTGCAGCTCAGTGCGACCTGAGCTGTTCCCAAAAACGACCGCAATGCAATCGACAAGAGAGGAAGCACAGTGAGAAACACGACCCAGAGGGCGCGCGCCTCGGTAGCAGTGCTGCTCGCGCTCTTCCTCAGCATCGGAGTCGCTGCCTGCGGCTCGAGCGACGACAACAGCACCGAAACCGGGGGCGCAGAAGGCGGCGGTGCGATCGTCTCCAACCCGAAGAACGGGAAAGTAACCCTGACGATCGGCTCGAAGAACTTCCCCGAACAGGAAATTCTCGGGGAAATCTACGCCCAGGCGCTGAAAGCCGCCGGCTACAAGGTAAAGACGGCGCTCAACCTCGGCTCCGAAACGGTTGCCTTGCAGGCGCTGAAGTCCAGCCAGATCTCCGGCTACCCGGAGTACGCGAGCACGGCGCTGACCTCCTTCTTCGGGCTGGAACCGGAAGAAGTTCCCGCCGGCGCGCAGGAGGCCTACGAAAAGGCCAAGAAAGAATTCGAAAAGGAAGGCTTGACGGCCTTCCCGCCGACGCCGTTCGCCAGCGCCAACGCGGTCGGAACGCTGAGGAAGACGGCTGAAAAGGAAGGGTTGAAAACGATCTCCGACCTGCAGGGCAAGTCGGAAAAGCTGAGCCTCGACGGCTCGCCCGAGTGCCGCCAGCGGATCGACTGCCTGGCCGGGCTCGAAAAGTATTACGGGCTCAAATTCAAGTCGTTCACCCCGGTCGACATCAGCCTGCGCTACACGGTGCTCGAAAAGGGCCAGGCCGACCTCTCGATCCTCTTCACCACCGACGCGCAGCTCTCGGCGGAGAAGGACAAGTTCGTCATCCTCGAAGACGACAAGCACGTCTTCCCGGCGGGCAACGTCATCTTCGTGACCAAGGCCTCGACGGCGGAAAAGGCCGGCCCAGGCTACGAAAAGACGATCGTCCAGGTCCAGGAAGGCCTGACGCTGCCGGTGATGCAGGAGCTCGACGCCAGGGTCGAACTCGAAAAGCAGTCGCCGGCCAAGGCCGCGGCCGCCTACCTCAAGGAAGCCGGCTACACCGGCTGACGCTCCGCAACAGCCGGTCGACGGGCCTCAAAGTTTCCTATTTGTCCACTTTGAGGCCCGTCGGCGGTAGCGGCGATACGGGCGAAGGCGACGCGGGCTGCCCAGGCGGCGGCGAGGCCGGCGATCGCCGCCAGGAGCAGGGCCACGCGTGGGTCGTAGGCCTGGGAGAGCCAACCGGTCAGCGGCCCGCCGATCGGGGTCGAGCCGAGGAAGACGACCGAGTAGAGCGCCATCACCCGGCCCCGCATCGCCGGCTCGACCGCGAGCTGCAGGGTCGAGTTGATGCTCGCGGCGAAGGTGACCGCGGCGGCGCCGAGCAGGGCGAGCATCGGGACCTCGAAGGCGAGCGCTGGCATCGCCGCCGCGAGCAGGGCGGAGACGCCGAAGGCGAGCGCCGCGGCGGCGATCAGGCGCGGGCCGGTGCGACCGTGGGCGCCGGTCATAAGCGCCCCGGCGACCGAACCGACCCCCATCGCCGAGGCCAGCACCGCGTAGGCGCCGGCTCCGCCGTCGAAGCTGAAGCGGGCGAGCAACGGCAGCACCACCTGGAAGTTGAAGCCGAAGGTGCCGACCAGCGCCATCAGGGCCAGCGGCACCATCAGCGCCGGCGTTCGCCTGACGTAACGCAAGCCGGCGCGGATCGCCCCCGGCTCACGGCCGCCGGTGGGCGCTGCGCGCAGCTGCGCCGGATCCATCCGCCAGAGGGCGGCGATCATCGCCACGAAGGAGAGGGCGTTGACCGCAAAGCAGGGCCCGAGCCCGAACGCGGCGATCAGCAGGGCGGCGACAGCCGGGCCGACGATCCGCGCCGACTGGACGATGACGCTGTTGAGGCTGACCGCGTTGACGACGCGGCCCGGGCCGACCATCTCGATCGCGAAGCTCTGCCGGGTCGGGTTGTCGACCGCGTTGACGGCGCCCATCGCAAAAACGGCGAGGTAGACCATCGCGGGGGTGACGACGCCGGCCTCGGTCACCGCGAAGAGGCCGATCGCGGGGACGGCCATCAACGCCTGGGTGACCATCAACAGGCGCCGCTTCGGAAAGCGGTCGGCGAGCAGCCCACCCCAGGCGCCGAAGAGGAGCATCGGCAGGAACTGCAGGGCGGTGGTGAGGCCGACGGCGACGCCGCTGCCGGTGAGGCTGAGGATCAACCAGACGGCGGCGACAGTCTGCATCCAGTTGCCGGACAGCGAGACGACCTGCCCGACGAAGTAGCGCCGGTAGTTGGGAACGGAGAGTGAGCCGAAGCTGCGCCTGAACGCGGCGCTCACCGGGCGCCCTCGCGCTTCGCCGGGGGCTCCTCTTCGAGGATCCGCTCCAGGACCTCGGTGGCGCGGTCGAGCGTCTCCAGGTCGTCGGCCGAGAGGTCGCGCATGCGGCGGGCCAGGTAGGCGTTCTTGCGGCCACGCAGGCGACGCAACCGCTCGCGTCCCTCCGCGGTGATGCTGACCAGGGCACTGCGGCCGTCCTCGGGGTCGGGCGCGCGCTCGACCAGGCCGGCTTCGCTGAGCACGCCCAACGTCCGCGTCGCGGTCGGCCGCTTCACCCGCTCGATCGCGGCCAGCTCACTGGGAGTGAGCGGCCCGTGCCGCTCCACCGTCGCCAGCGCCGCCGAAGTGGTCGGCGACAGCTGCCCTGCTCCGGCCACCCCGGCCGCCTCCTGCCGCAGGCGCCGCGAGGTGCGCACGATCGCCATCCGCAGCCGCGCGGCCGAGTCGGTGAGCGTGTCGGAGGTCCCCAAAGTCATTAGCCTTGGTAATTAGTCTAGCAAACTACTTTCCGGTGCGCCTTTCCAACCCATACGGTGGGAAAGGCGCACCGGAACGGCCGGTGCTCACTTTTGGGTAGGCAGGAGCGAGAAGTAGGCACCCGGCGAGTTGCGTCGAAGTAGGCGCGGATGAGCGCCGAGGTCGCCGAGAGGCCGGTTCTCTACGAGCCGGGGATGGATGCGCGCAGCACGCGCGTGGCCGAAATCCTCAACACGCCGATGCTGATCGCGGCGGCGCTGACCCTGCCGATGGTGGCGATCACCGAGTCCCACCCCGGCGGCCTGCTCGAGGACATCGCGATCGTCCTCAACTGGGTCACCTGGGCCGCCTTCGCGATCGAGCTGGTCGCGATGCTGGCTGTCGTGCCGGACCGCCGCACCTGGCTCCGCCACCATCCGCTCGACCTGGTCATCGTCGTCTTCACGCCGCCGGTGCTGCCGGCCGGCCTCCAGGGTCTCCGCGCATTGCGCCTGCTCCGCCTGCTGCGTCTGCTGCGTCTGGCACAGCTCTCGCGGGAGGTCTTCTCCCTGGAGGGCCTGCGCTACGCGATGCTGCTCGCGGTGCTGACGGCGATCGGCGGCGGCGCGCTCTTCGTCGCCTTCGAGAAGCACACCCAGCACCTCGACGCCTGGGACGGGATCTACTGGGCGGTGACGACGATGACCACCCTCGGCTCGAACATCTACCCGACGACGACCGGTGGCGAGATCGTCTCCACCTTCATCCTGATCGTCGGCATCGGCTTCGTCGCCCTGCTCACCGGCGCCTTCGCCCAGCGCTTCCTCGGTCCCGAAATCGCCGAGGTCGAGGAAGAGCTCGAGGCCGAGCAGCTCTCGGCCGAGGCGGTGGCGCTGCGCGAGCTGCACAACGTGCGCGAGCAGCTACAGGCGCTGGAGATCGCGGTCGAGCGGATGGTCGACCAGCGCTCGCCCCGCTGACGGACGTGCCGGTGGAAAGAGGTCCATATGG
>DASUZP010000149.1:0-10580 GCA_036376775.1 Solirubrobacterales bacterium
TCGGGGGCGCCATCGGGCACAGGGATCGAGCGGGCGGGACGGCCGGCGGCGAGCGCCTCGTGCACCGCTTGCAGCCAGGCCAGCTCGGCGATCGCCTCCTTGTCGCCGGACTTGGCCTGCTTGCCGACGCGGCCGCCCACGGGCCGGCCCAGCTCAATGCCCTGACCACGAAGCCGATCCTCTACGTCGCCAACGTCGACGAGGGCGACGCCGAGCCGCCCGAGGCGGTCGCCGCCCACGCCGCCGCCGTCGGCGCCGGCGTGGTCGCGGTCAGCGCCCGGATCGAGGGCGAGCTGGCCGAGCTCGACGCCGACGAAGCGGAGGAGATGCGCGAGTCCTACGGGGTCGAGGGCTCCGGCCTTGCCCGCCTGGTTCGTGCCGCCTACGACCTGCTCGAGCTGATCACCTTCTTCACCGCCGGCGAGGACAAGGAAGCGGTAGCGCGGCCACTCTGGCGCGGGGCGACGGCGCTGGAGGCGGCGGGCACGATCCATACCGAGATCCAGGACGCCTTTGTCAAAGCCGAGGCGATCGGCTGGAAGGAGCTGGTCGAGTGCGGCGGCTACTCCGCCGGCCGCGACCGCGGTCTGCTCCGCATCGAGGGCCGCGACTACGTCGTCCAGGACGGCGACGTCATAACCATCAAGGTGTAGCGTCACGCCATGGACCAGGGAGCGCGGTTCCCGCAGGTCGCCGCCAAGGCCGGCCACTACGAGAGCTTCTATATAAAGGCTGCCCGACCGGGGGGCGGGCAGGGGCTGTGGATTCGCCACACGGTTCACAAGCGCCCCGGCGCCGAGCCGAACGCATCGATCTGGTTCGTCCTCTTCGACCGCGAAGCGGAGGGGCCGCGGGCGACCAAGGTCACGGTTCCGGCCGCGGAGCTGTCGGTTCCCAATGGCTCGTGGATCAAGGTCGGCGGCGCCGAGGTTGGCCCGGGTCGCGCGGTCGGCACGGTTGACACCGACGCGGTCAAGGCATCCTGGGACCTGACCTTCTCCGGCGACGCCGCGCCATGCAAGTACCTGCCGTCGGATCGTCTCTACGAGACGCGACTGCCGAAAACGAAGTTCGTCGCACCTTTCCCCGACGCCCGCTTCGACGGCCGGCTGGAGATCGACGGCGAGACGATCGAGATCGGCGGCTGGCCGGGAATGATCGGCCACAACTGGGGAACGGAGCACGCCGAGCGCTGGGTCTGGCTCGAGGGCACCGGCTTCGAGGGATCCCCCGACACCTACTTCGACGCCGGCGCCGCGCGGATCAAGCTCGGACCCTGGACGACCCCCTGGGTTCCCTCCGGCATGCTGATGCTCGAAGGCCACCCCCACCGTCTGGGCGGCTTCGGCCAGATCCGCGACGCCAAGATCGAAGAGTCGGCAGGCGAGTGCAGCTTCGTCCTACCTGGCAAGGACATAGTCGTCCGCGGCAAGGTCTCAGCCCCCAAAAAGGACTTCGTGGGTTGGATCTACGCCGACCCAAAGGGCCCCGAGCACAACACGATCAACTGCTCCATCTCAGACCTCGAGCTGACCGTAGAACGCCCAGCGCTCCCCGCTCTACAGCTATCCCTCCCAGCAGGCGCTGCATACGAGCTCGGCATGCGAGAGACCGACCACGGCATCCCGATCCAACCGTACCCCGACGGCTGACGAGAGAAGGCACGCGAGTCGCCTCGCCGCTGCCTCGCGAAGCGGCTCCGCAGAGTTATTCCAGCCGCGAAGCGGCACCAACATAGTGAGCGGAGCGTCAGCGAAGCGAACCTGGGCAGCGGCGAGGCGACTCGCGTGCCTTCTACTTGCCGACGCCCCCCGCAGGTCCCGTCGGCGGAGGTTCCTTGCTCCCGCCTCCGCCGACCGCTTTACCGTTAACCAGCTTGGTGAAGTCCATCCAGCGGTCATAGGCGCCGAGCGCCGCTTGCAGCTGGTCGCCGCGGATCTTGGTCACGCCCCCGGTTCCGTAGAGCTTGGCCCAGATGATTCGCGGGGAAGTGCCTCGTTTGGTCACGACGATCCGCTTCAGCTGGCCGTCGAGGTAGGCGCCGAGCTTGGCGCTCAGGTCGCGTCCGCTGAATTCGAGCTTCCAGGTGTGCAGCGGGCAGGCGCCGTCGTAGGGATCGGGTACCCCGACCAGGTAGGGGATCGGCGGCCCGAAGAAGACGTTCTGGATGCTCTCGGTGTGGCCACCGGAGCAGGCCGAGAAGAAGGTCTCGGCGATCTTGCCGCCGTACATGACGACCTGACCCTTGGTCGTCATCGTCGCTTCGTTGCCACTCGCCACCTCGCTTTCGAGCCCGCCGTAGACCTGGCTGCGGGTGTCGGCGTAGAGGTCGAAGCCGTTGCCGCCGACCTGGGTCGAGAGCGCGTAGGAGCGCGCCGCCACCGCCTGTGCCTGCAGCGCCGCGAGCGGCCAGGAGGCGGGCGACTCGTTCGGCACCACGCCCTTCACGTACTGGTCGACCGGCAGGGCGTTGACGGCGTTGAGCGAGCCCGAGGCTTCTGCCGTCGGCACGACCTCGAGCACCCCCCGGTAGGCGCTGCCCTCGATCGAGACCTGTCCGCGGCCGGCGGCGCGCAGCTTGCCTCCGCAGTTGGCCAGCGCCTTCCCGCCCGAGCTGCGCAGCTGCACGCTGCGCCCGGCTCGGTGAGCCACGTAGGAGCGGCTCGCGACGAGACTCTTGCCGCAGGCGCTGCTCGCGCCAGAGAAGCCGACGTCGCCGCTGCTGACGTCGATCAGGACGCGGACGATCCGCGGTCCGGGCAGCGTCCCGATCGTCGTCCCCGAGTAGTAGTGGCCGAGGATGAAGCGGTAGCCCTTGCCGTGCGTGGCGTAGCCGTAGGCGCCGTACTGGCTCATGCCGACCCCGTGGCCGAAGCCGTGGCCGACGACGACCCAGCGCACACCGGCCTGGGCGCTGGGCGCCAGGACGAAGAAGAAGAGCAGGGCTGTGAGGCGGAAGCGCATCTCTGGGTGAACAGATTCGGGAAAGTGGAGTCTCGGCCTGCTCTACGCTTTGCGGGATGGCGACGCGCACCGTGCAAGCAGTCGACCACAAGCTCCTTGCGGCCGGTGAATGGATCGAGACGGGCGAGTGGGGCGAGGTCGAGAGTCCATACGACGGCACGGTGGTGGGCCGTGTCGCCCGCGGCGATGCGGCCCTGGTCGACCGCTGTGCGATCGCCGCCCGCGCCGCTTTCGAGTCGGGCGACTTCCCCCAGCACGAGCGCGCCGCCGTGCTCGACCGCGCTGCCGAGCTGGTAGGCGAGCGGCTTGATGACCTCGCGCTGACGATCGCCGCCGAGGCGGGCAAGCCGCTGAAGACGGCCGCGGCCGAGGCCGGCCGCTGCGTCGACACGCTGACCTTCTCCGCGGTCGAGGCGCGCAAGCTGAGCGGCGGCACCGTGCCGATGGAGGCCTCGGCGCCGGGGGCCGGCAAGCTCGGTGTGATGATGCGCGTCCCCTACGGGGTCGTCGGCGCGATCAGCCCCTTCAACTTCCCGCTCAACCTGGTCGCCCACAAGCTCGGCCCGGCGATCGCCGCCGGCAACGCGGTGGTCCTGAAGCCGGCGGGGCAGACGCCGATCTCGGCGCTGAAGCTGGCCGCGATCCTGCTTGAGGCAGGTCTGCCCGAAGGTTGGCTCAGCGTCGTCCCCGGCCCCGGCGCGGAGGTCGGCAACGCGATCGTCGAGCACGAGCTGACCGCGGCGCTCAGCTTCACCGGCTCGGCCAAGGTCGGCTGGGGCATCCGCAGCCGCGTCCCCCACAAGAAGGTCAACCTCGAGCTCGGTTCCAACGCGCCGCTGATCGTCCACGCCGACGGCGACTGGGAGACGGCCGCCGACAAAGCGAAGCTGCACGCCTTCTCGCACGCCGGCCAGAGCTGCATCTCGATCCAGCGGATCCTCGTCCACGAGGACGTCGCCGATGCCTTCGTCGAGCGGCTCGTCGCCAACGCCGAGACGCTTCGGGTCGGCGACCCGCTCGATCCCGAGACCGACGTCGGCCCGCTGATCTCGCCCGGCGACCGCGACCGGGTCAAGGAGTGGGTCGAGGAAGCCGTTGCGGGCGGGGCCGAGCTCTTGACCGGCGGTGAGCTGGTCGACGATGGCCGCTGCCTTTCCCCGACCCTGCTCGGCAGCCCGTCGCGCGAGGCCAAGGTCTGGTGCGAGGAGGTCTTCGGCCCGGTGGCGACGATCGACCGCTACGCCGATTTCGGCGAGGCGTTGCGATCGGCCAACGACTCCAAGTTCGGCCTCCAGGCGGGAGTCTTCACCCGCGACATGGGGCGCGGCCTCGAGGCCGCGGCGACGCTTGAGTTCGGCGGCGTCCTGATCAACGAGGTCCCCACCTTCCGCGCCGACCAGATGCCCTACGGCGGCGTCAAGGACTCCGGCAACACCCGCGAGGGCCCCGCCTTCGCCGTCTTAGAGTTGACCGAGGAGCGTTTCGTCACTTTGCAGGGTTGACTTGGTAGTATCCCAACTATAGTTGGGATATAGAAACTATAGTTGGGATGCTACCGATGGACTTTGCTCATCCTCTGCGCGTGGTTTCGCCGACGCTCGACGGCGATGTGCTGGTTGTGCTTGCGGGGGCGGAGGAGGAATTCAGCGGACGGCGCATTCACCGTCTGGTTGGGCACGGCTCTGAGCCTGGTGTCAGAAAGGCGGTGGAGCGGCTTGTCGACCAGGGGATTGTCCTCCGACGTCAAGCGGGGCAGGCCAATCTCTATCGGCTGAACCGTCAGCATGTGAGCGCGGAGGCCATAGAACTGCTCGCGGAGGCGAGGTCCCAATTGATCGCCTGGCTCCAGGAGGCGATTGGCTCATGGGAGGTCACTCCTCGCTCGGCGGCCCTGTTCGGATCGGCGGCCCGCGCGCAGGCTGGTCCGGACAGCGATCTCGATCTGCTCATCGTTCGCCTGTCGCGCGTGAGTGAAGAGGACGACACCTGGCAGAGCCAGCTCGGCTCGCTCCAGCGTTCGGCTACCGCGTGGACTGGCAACGACGCTCGCATCGTCGAGCTCGGCGAGGAAGAACTGGCGCAAGCGGGACCGCTGCTCACGGAGGTAGTTCGCGACGGGCTCGCGCTCTTCGGTTCGCTTGACGTTCTCCGTGACGCAATAAAGGCCAATCGTCGATGACGACCAGAATTCGCGAGTGCGACGAGAGGATCTCCGCGGGCCGCTTTCGCAAGGCTCTTCAGTTTCGCGACGCGGCGAAGACGATTCGTGAGTTCGCCGACGACGAGGGGGAAATCGGCGATGCGTTCGTGACCCTCTGCGTCCATGCGGGAATCGCGGCGGCGGACACGCTCTGCTGCGAGGCGCTGGGACATCACGCCCAAGGCGACAATCATGCGCAGGCCATAACCGAGCTCTCGAAGGTGACTCCACGCGGCGACGAGCTGAGCAACGACCTGCGCCTCCTTCTCCAGATGAAGCCCCGCGCCGAGTACGGCCCGATCCCCGTCACCGTCGAGCAACGCAAACGCGCTTGGCGCAGGGCCGAGCGATTGGTCGAAGCGGCCCGGCTCTGTCGCTCCTCCTGAACGCTCTACTCGTGCGGCCGCGCCATGCGGCGGTGATCCAGCGCCTCCTCGAGCACCGACGGCTCGACGCCCTGCTCGAGGGCGATCTCGCGCAGCGAGCGGCCGGACGCGGCGGCCAGCTTGACGATGTCGGCGGCGCGGTCGTAGCCGATGTGGGGGTTGAGCGCGGTCGCCGTCGCCAGAGTGGCCTCGGCGTGGCGCTCGGTCATCTCCTCGTTGGCCTCGATTCCCGCCACGCATTTCTCGTTCAGCAGCCGTGAGGCGGAAGCCAGCAGCTTGATCGAGTCGAGCAGGTTGCGGGCGATCAGCGGCACCCGCACGTTGAGCTCGAACTGACCCTGGCTGCCGGCGACGGTGATCGCGCTGTCGTTGCCGATCACCTGCGCGGCGACCTGGATCACGACCTCCGGGATCACCGGGTTGACCTTGCCCGGCATGATCGAGGAGCCCTTCTGCAGCTCGGGCAGGCGCAGCTCGGCCAGGCCGGCGCGGGGGCCGGAGCCCATCAGCGCCAGGTCGTTGGCGATCTTGTTGAGCGAGACGGCGTAGACCTTGAGCGCGCCCGAGAGCTCGACCAGGGCGTCGCGGTTGCCCTGCGCCTCGAAGGGATCGAGCGGCTCGGAGATCGTCAGGCCGGTGTCCTCGGCCAGCTTCTCACGCACCTTCGCGGCAAACTCGGGGTGCGTGTTGAGGCCGGTGCCGGTCGCGGTGCCTCCGAGCGGGATCTGGCCGACCCGCCGCAGCGTCCCCTCGACCCGCTGGATGCCGAGCCGCACCTGTGCGGCGTAGCCGCCGAACTCCTGGCCAAGGGTTACCGGGACGGCATCCATCAGGTGGGTGCGGCCGGCCTTGACCGTGTCGGCGAAGCGCTCGGCCTTCCCGTTCAGCGCCTCCTGCAGCCCCTCCATCGCCGGCAGCAGGTCGTGGGTCACCTCGTCGAGGGCGGCGAGGTGAACCGCCGAGGGGAAGACGTCGTTGGAGGACTGGCCCATGTTGACGTGGTCGTTGGGGTGGGCCGGGTCGCCGGCGAGCTTGGCGATCACCTCGTTGGCGTTCATGTTCGAGGAGGTGCCGGAGCCGGTCTGGAAGACGTCGACCGGGAACTGGTCGTCGTGCTCGCCGGCGGCGACCGCGTCGCCGGCGTCGGCGATCGCGGCCGCAAGGCCGGCATCGAGCTCGCCCAACTCACCGTTGACTCCCGCTGCCGCGGCCTTCAGCCGCCCCAGCCAGCGGACGACCGGCACGGGAACGCGCTCGCCCGAGACCGGGAAATTGTCGACGGCTTTGGTGGTCTCGCCACCCCAGAGCTGCTCAGTCACGGTCGGCCCTCCATCACGGATTCATTGGTACCGGCAGCGTATTCGAGTGATTGGGCCGACGGTGCTGGTCCCTGACCGCGCAGCGGGTCCGCCGCTTTCCGTGTCGGTTGCGGCGAGTCGTGCAGCCGATTCCGGAATTGCGACCCGGCCTGCCCCTCTCCCCCTGCGGCCCTGGAGCGCCGGGTGTTCCCGCTGCTCCGCTCGGTCCAGCGGATCCGGCCGGCCCGGCTTCGCCGGCCGACCCAGCGGGCCCGGCCGGTCCGGTGGGGCCATCGTCCGCTTGACCGCTGCCGGGGCCCTTGCCGAGTCGCAGCGCGATCGTCTCGCCAAAGCCGACCGGTTGTTCGCCGGCGAGCGTCTCGGAGCCGCGGTCGAGCCGCAGCAGCCAGGCTTCGTCCTGGCCGGCCGGGGCGGCCCCGTCGATCGAGGCGACCTGCCCGCCGCTGAGCGAGAACGAGGTGACGCAGTTGCCCGGAACGGCGCCGGCTTTGGCCGCAGCCAGCAGGTCGGACAGCGGCGCACCCGCCGCCGCCGTCACCTTGCACATCCTCACGTTGCCGGGGGCGAGCTCGAGCGCCAACAGGTGCGGGACCGGGGTGCCCGCTGTAACTGCGGGCACCGGCCTGATTCGGGGCTGGGAGGGATCGTTACGGACCGGGGGTTCGGCGGTGAAGACACCGCCGGCGATCGCCCGCAGCGCGTCCTGGGTCGAGTAGAGATTCGGCGCTTCGGCCGAGGATTCGTAGCCGAACCCGCCCGCTTCGGAGCCGGACGGGACCTGCAGCGAGAGCAGGTGATCGATCGACGTCTTGCCGCCGGCGGTGGTCCAGGCTGGCGATTGCGGGTCGATCCCGCAGGCGTTGAGGCCGTTCACCGCCCAGGCGGTGCTGTCGGCGTTGTCGCCGAAGGCGGAATGGAAGGCGCCGGTCGCTTCGACCAACTGGGTGTGCAGGAAGTCGAGGGCGGTGGCGACGGCCGGGTCGTAGGCGGGCGCGCCGGCTTCGCAGAGCGCTGCGATCGCCGCTCCGGTCATTTCGGCTTCGCTCGGTTCGGCCTTCGCCGCCGGGGTCATCGCCCCCGAGAAGGTCCAGCCGCCATCGTCGTGCTGGCGCTGGCGCAGATAGGAGACCGCCGGAGCGAGGGCCCAGGCGGGCACCGGTGCGACCCGCAGCGCCAGGACGCCGAAGATGGCGCTGCTGGGGGTCGGTTGCGAGCCGAAGCTCCCGGCTGCCTGGTTCCAGCTCCCGGCTATCTGGGCCGGCAGGTTGAGATCGGTGGAGAGCCGGGCCGGATCGAGACCGGCCGCGTGGGCGACCAGGGTCGCGCGCTCGTAGTCGGTGACCGCTTTGGTCGGAGGGCCGCCCCAGAACCCCGTGTAGTCGCTGAAAAGGAAGTCCTGCAGGCTCGGTTTGCCGGGAGTCTGGACGTCGGCCGCACTGACTGCCGCCGTGGCCAACGAGGTCGCGACCCAGTCGCTGCTGAAGGAGCCGTGTTCGAAGCCGAAGGGTTCGCCCGTGAGGGGATCCTGCTGGCCGCGCACGTATTCGATTGCCGCGTCGACCGCCGCGTCGATTTCTCCTTGGCTCGAGGTGGCCGCGGCTGTGGCCGGCAGAACTGCGAGAGACAGGACCGCCACGCAAAGCGCGGACACGCGTCGAAACGAGATTGCTTGCATCCGTGAACCCCTTTCCTCGAGGGCTTGGTGGAGGGATCGGAGGGAGGTCTCCTGGCTTCCGAGCCTTCCCGTCGCGCCTTCCCAGCCGGTTGGGCCAGTGGCTGCCACATGGGCGTGCGGCGGGCTTTTGCTCGGTCACAGTGGCGGGCCCGCGCCGGTTTCTCACCGGCTTCCCCGTCCACCGATCCGTGGATTTGGTTGGCGCGAACCTATCGGAGATTCGGCCAGCGCGTTCGCTGCGCCGCCGCTCGTCGCATTACATTGCAAAACGTCAAGCGGTCGAGGGAACCCGGTGCGAATCCGGGACTGACGCGCAACGGTATGGGTGGGTGCCACCAGTTCGGGGTGCCGATCCGAGTCCGAATACTCGCCGCCTGACGCACCCATAAACGGACCCTGTTCTCGCGAATGGAAGGAGATCCATCATGCGTCCCATCACCTGCCGCCTGGCCCTGATCGTCGCGGCGATCGGCTCACTGTTGGCACCCGCTGCGGCGTCGGCAACTGCCACCCCCGAACAGATCGAAAAAGCAAGGAACGAAGGCGTCACCTACCTCAAAGGCCTGCAGAAAGAAAGCGGCGAAATCCCGGGCTTCGGCGGCGACTGGGCTCTTACCTCGTTTGCTGCCGCCGGCGTGGCGCCCGCCGACGTCAACAAAGGCGGCAAAGAAAGCAGCGACGCCCGCAGCTGGTACGAAGGGGTCGTGGGCGCGGTCGGTTGGCCGGGGGAAGGAGCCGCCGCGACCGACTTCGAGCGGGCGGCGCTGATCTCCTATGCCGGCGGCATCGACCCGGCGCGCGTCTCCAAGCGGCAGAACCTGATCGCCAAGGTCGCCTCCTATTACCAGCCCGAAAGCCCCGGCTATTACGGCCCGACCTTCAACGCGACCGTCTTCGGGCTGTTGGCGCTGGCCGACACGAAAACGACCGCAGGCGCTCAGCGTGTGCCGCAGGTCGTCCTCGACCAGGCGGTGGAAGCGGTGAAAGCCAACCAGCACACCGATGGCGGCTGGACCTGGGAAAAAGCCGCAGGCAACGAAGCGGCGTTGAAAAAAGCCTCCGAACCCGACATGACCGGCGCCGCGATGGCGGCGCTCTGCACCGCCGGGGTCGCCAACACGAACGAATCGATTGTCAACGCGAAGAAATACCTCGTCTCGAAATTCGTCAAAGCCAGCGGCGCCTTCGAATCGGCATTCGGCGTCAACACCGACGCCAACGCCTGGGCGGTGCAGGGGCTTAAAGCCTGCGGGATCGATCCGCAGGAAGCCGAATTCACCGGTACGGCCCCGGCCAAAAAGACGCCGCTCAACTTCCTCATCTCCCAACAGGTGAGCGGAGGCGGGTTCAGATACGGGACCTCGGGCAGCAGCCCCGACGAGTACGCCAGCCAGGATGCTGTGCGCGCTCTCGGCAGCGGCGGGTTCACCGCGCCGCCGCCGGTCCCGGGCAAAGGGCCGCAGTGGAAGGGTGTGACCGAATTCGCCACCGGGGAAGCGGAAACCGCCTCGTTGGCGCTGATCGTCGACAACGGCAGCTCGCCGCTGAAGATCTGCTCGGTCTCGCTGGCGCCGAAAGCGACGACGACGACCCTGGCGACGGTGCTGGACGCCGCCGTCAAAGGAACTACGCCGGCCTCCTGCGTAACGGGCTACCTGCCCGCCGGCGGCGAAGGCGCGATCACCCAGATCAACGGGTTCCCCGTCGGTCCCGCCGAAAAATGGAACATCACGATCGACGGCGGTTCGAAAAACCAGGCAAAACGCAGCACCACGATCCACGTCGGCGACACGATCTACCTGAAGTACGAATAGCCGGCTCGCGCCGAGCCTCGGGGATGCCCGGGGCTCGGCTAGACTGGCCGCAAAGAGGATCGGTGGACGGGGAAGCCGGTGAGAGACCGGCGCGGGCCCGCCACTGTGACCGAGCGAACGCCCGCCGCACGCCGTGCGGCAGCCACTGGTCGGGTACCGGCCGGGAAGGCGCGGCGGGAAAGGCTCGGAAGCCAGGAGACCTCCCTCCGATCCATTGACGTC
>DASUZP010000150.1:0-33159 GCA_036376775.1 Solirubrobacterales bacterium
AATCGCCCCCTCGCGCGCGGTGCCCTCGCCGACCACGCGCTGGGCGATCTTCAGCACCGTGGCCGGGTCGGGTCGACTATTGGCAGCGGCCGTCGCGTCGAGCGCAAGCGCTCGGGTAGCCAGCGCCATCGCCGCGTGGGCCCACTTGGCGGCGCTGCCCTGCTCGCCGCCGGCGGCGGCGTCGCCCCGGCGGATGCGGGCGAGAAACTCTTCCGGCGTGGATGCGGCCGGCACCTCGGTGTAGGTGCGACCGATGTCCACGCCGGCATGGTCGTCAGAGCCGCCGATCCCCGTGCTGCCATGCGTCTCCACATAGACGACAGCGGGCATATTCAGCTCTGGAGCGCGCGATCCGTTGCGCACCTCCCAGATCGGGAAGAGCTCGGCGAGGCGGCGGCGGTGACGCCGCGTGAGCGGCGCCGCGACGTTGTAAAAGGGATGCGCCAGGGCGCAGGCGATCTCGTTTTCGTCAAGGTATGCGGCGCAGGCCTCTACGTCGCCGGCGTATTCCTGCAGCCACTCATGGTCCCCGGGAGTGATCCCGTAACAGAGGACATGAACCGCCTGGGGCTCGCCGGCGAACCGGGCGGTCAGCTCCTCGGAGATGAAGCAGTCGGGACGGTCGGCCAACTCGAGGCAACCGTCGATCGTGTCGTGGTCGGTGATCGTGACGAAGGCCATCCCCCGTCGCTTCGCCAGCTCGTATACCTCCTCTGGCGGCGTTGCGCACTCGGGCAATCCGAGCGAGCGCTGAACCCCGAGCCGGGAAAGCTGCGAGGCGGTGGAGTGGCAATGCATATCTACACGGGAAGTCATCGGTGCCTTCCTCTCTATCTATCGTTCAGTTCACCTCCAGATTCGCCCCTGAGCAGGGAAAAGGTGTGAAGAGTCGGTGAAACCGCCTGCCAGTGGTCGCTGAACTGGCGAAAGAGCAGCTCGCGGCGGGTGCGCAACAGCTCGCGCAGCGACTCGATGCCCCAGACCCGGGGCAGCATCTCGTCGCAGTCGTGGATTTCTCCGAGCACGCCCTGCAGTTGCTTGGCGGCGTCGTGGACAGTCTTTGCCTCGGGGCCGAAGCAGGGCCCGACAATCTCCAGCAGGTAGCGCAGCCGCTTGGCGGCGATCCGCATGTCGTGCTGCGCGGTCGACGCCGCCGGATCGAGCGCGGCGGGTGCCAGCGTGCGCAGCTCGTCGAGGCGCGTGCGCACGATCCGCTCGGCGTTGGGATACAGCGGCGCCGCCGGGTCGAGGCCCTCCACCTGTCGGGCCTTCACCGCTTCGCCGCCTTTACCAGCTTGCACAGGCGGCGCCGCAGCTTCTTCAAGCGCTCGGCGGCGACGTAGGGCGCCAGCTCCTCGTTGGCCCGCCGCTGCTCCTCGCGCAGGCGCTCGATCAGCGCTTCGATCGCCGCTCGGTCGGCCTGCTGCGCCTCGTCGGCGAACCCGGCGAGGAACTCGATCGCGACGTCGCGATCGCGACGCTCGCCAAGCGCGTCGGCAAGCGCCTTGACCCGCTTCAACGCCTTGCGGTGGCGCTTCGCCGGAAAGGCCGGTGCAAAAACCTCGAGCGCCGCCCGCAACCGTCGCGTAGCGACCCGCATGTCATGCAGCGCCTCGATGTCATCCATGTCGAGAACCCCATCCGAGTGCTCGAAAACCTCGGCCGCCCGCACCGCGACCACCCGCTCGGCCGAAGCCGAGAACGACTCCTCGCAATCGAATCCGGGAACCTCACGCGCACGCGCCACGCACCCAGGCTAACCAGTAGTCGCCAGTCCCGGTAGGGCTGAAACGTCTTGTACTTTTTCGGTGCAGGTTCCCGGGCGACAGCCACCGGCGATACACCGAAAAAGTTAAGTGAAAGCCCTGCCGGGACTGGCGACTATGCCGCTAACCGCGCGGGAGACGAGCCGTTGGCATTGCCGTTCAACTGATCGAGGACGACGCCCTCGCGCAGGCCGCCCTTGCCGATCTGCAAGGGCTGCCCGAGCAGCTCGGAGAGCTTCTCCAGCAAGAGCACCCCGGTGGCCAGGATGCGCACCCGTTCGGGGTCGAGCTCAAAGCGCCGCGCCACCTCGGCGGCCGGATCGCCACAGAGGACACGGATGCCGCGCTCCAGCGTCTCGTACTCGAGCACCGCGCCGACCAGGCGACGCAGCGAGGTCGCGCTGCCGCCGACCGCGACAGCCTGAGCGGGCTGCTCGATCTCGACCCCGGCGAAGAGGTCATCGATCCGGTCGCGGATCTTGCGGATCTCCGCCGCCGAAGGGGGATCGGAGGCGATCAGCTCGTCGGCCAGCACACCCGAACCGACGCGCCACGAGCGCACCTCCTGCACCCCACCCGGCACGGTGCCGAGGATGACCTCGGTCGAGCCGCCGCCGACGTCGACGACGCCGACCCTGCCTTCGACCGGATGCCCCAGGGTCTTGGTCGCACCGATGAAGGAGAGCCGACCCTCCTCCTGCTCGGAGAGGATCTCGACCGGGACGCCGGCATCGTCGCCGATCTGCTTGGCGACGACGGCGCCATTGCTCGCTTCGCGCACGGCCGCGGTCGCCACGGCGCGAATCGTCTCCGCGCCGAGCTCCCGCGCCAGACGCACCTGCGTCGCCACGACCGCACCGACCTCGTGAGCCTTCTCGGCCGGAATCGCGCCGGAATCGCGGATTGCCTTGTTGATCCGCGTGTAAGCACGCTGCTCCATCACCTTCTTCAGCTGCCCGTCCACAGGCTCCGCCACGAGCAAGCGCGTCGTATTCGAACCAATATCTATGGCGGCGCAGAGCATCCCGGACTCAATCGTCATGTTCCCAGACAGCTCGGATCTCAACCCAGCTCAGCCGCAAGGCGCCGCCGGCACTCCCAGAGGTGCCTCGCGAAGCGGCTCCGCAGAGTGATTCCAACCGCGAAGCGGTCCAACATAGTGAGCGAAGCGAACATAGGCACATCCGGGAGGATCGCCCGCCGCCCCCTACACGTTCGGATGCGAGGCGTCCTCGAACTCCCGAAAGAGCCCCGTGACGACGAAGGCGACCTGCTCGCCGATGTCGACCGCGTTGTCGCCGATCCGCTCGATCGCCCGGGCGGCCAAGAGCATCGTCATCGCCCACTCACGGGAGTCGGGATCGTCGCCGATCTCCAGCGCCAAACGGAAGCACTCACGATTGAGGTTGTCGACCACGTCATCCTGGCGAACCAGGTCGCGCGCCATCTCCACGTTGCGCTCTTCGAAGGCTCGCTTCGACTGACTGATCAGGGTCTGGGCCTGCTTCCCCATCGCCAGGATCAGCTTCACCATTTCCTCGTCGGCCGGCGGCTCGTTGCCGGTCAAGGGGATCATCTTGCAGATGTTCACGCACTGGTCGCCCATCCGCTCGACGTTCTTCAAGACGTGCAGCAGGGCCGAGATCAGGCGCAGATCGGTAGCCACCGGCGACTGGGTAGCGAGTAGCGTAATCAGCGCCTGGTGCACCTCCAGGTAGCGGCCGTCGATGCGATCGTCGTCGGCGATCACCAGCTGCGCCAGCTCGACATCCTGGTGCTCGATCGCCTCCAAGGTGCGCCCCAGCGCCGCACTAACCAGGTCGAGTCCACCGAGGGCGCTTGCCTCGAGCTGTTCCAACTCCACCTGGTAATGGACCCTGGTCTGCTCGGCCATCTGGATCCTTACCCGACTTTGCCGGAGACGTAGTCCTCGGTGCGCTGGTCGGCCGGGTTGGTGAAGATCTTCTCGGTTTCGTCGTACTCGACCAGCCGGCCCCAGCGGTTGTCCTCGTCGGCGTCGAGCTCGACCATCAGGAAGGCGGTCCGGTCGGAGACCCGCGCCGCTTGCTGCATGTTGTGAGTGACGATGACGATCGAGAACTCCTTCTTCAGCTCGATCATCAGATCCTCGATCTTTCCGGTCGAGATCGGATCGAGCGCCGAGCAGGGCTCGTCCATCAGGATCGTGTCGGGATTGACCGCGATACAGCGAGCGATGCAGAGGCGCTGCTGCTGTCCGCCGGAGAGTCCGAAGGCGTTGTCGTCGAGGCGATCCTTGACCTCCTCCCACAGCGCCGCCCCGCGCAGGGCCTCCTCGACCGTCTTATCGAGGTCGTCCTTCAGGCCGAGGACGCGCGGACCGAAGGCGACGTTGTCGTAAATCGACTTCGGGAAGGGATTTGGTTTCTGGAAGACCATTCCGATCAGCTTGCGGACCTGGACCGGGTCGACCGTCGGGCCATAGAGGTCCTCGCCGTGGTAGAGCAACTCGCCCTGTACTTCCGCCCCTGGGATCAGGTCGTTCATCCGGTTGAGACAGCGCAACAGGGTGCTCTTGCCGCAGCCAGAGGGGCCGATCAGCGCCGTCACGTCGTTGCGGTGAATGTCCATCGAGATGTCGCGGACCGCGGTCACACCGCTGTAGTGGACTCCGGCGTCCTTCAGCTCGAAGACCTTCTCCCGCTTGCCCGAGGCGCCATGGCGGAACTCGCCCGGTCGGACCGCGATCGCCGCACGCTCCGCCGCCGCTTCGCGGTCGGCACGCCCGGTTTCAGCTCTGCTCTCGTCCTGCGCCATCTTCTCGCTCACTCTATTCCCCCTACCACCTCTGCTCGTAACGATTTCGCAGCCAGATCGCGACCGAGTTCATCGCCAGCAGCACGACCAGCATCACGATGATGCCTGCCGCGGCCAGCGCCTGGAACTCCTCCTGCGGCCGCGTGGCGTAATTGTAGATCTGCACCGGCAGCGCCGTGTAGCCATCGCTGCTGAACGGTTGCGGGTCGAAGGTGACGAAGGCAGCGGCCCCGACCAGCAGCAGCGGTGCAGCCTCCCCCAGCGCCCGTGAGACCGCGAGGATGATCCCCGTGATGACCCCGGGAATCGAGGCGGGCAAGACCTGCCGGCGAATCGTCTGCCACTTGGTCGCGCCGAGGGCAAGCGAGCCCTGGCGAATCGAGTCGGGGACGGCGCGTATCGCCTCACGGGCGGCGATGATCACCATCGGCAACACCAGCAACGCCAAGGTCAGCGAGCCGGCGGCGAGGACGAAGCCGAGATCGAGCGGCCCGCGCACGATGAAGCCAAGGCCGAGGATTCCGTAGATGATCGAGGGGACCGCCGCCAGATTCTGGATGTTGACCTCGATCAGGCGGTTCCACCAGCGAGTCTTGTCGGCGTACTCCCCCAGATAGAGGGCCGCGCCGACGCCGATCGGCACGACGAAAAGGATCACGCCGGCAATCAACTCCAGCGACCCGATGATCGCCGGACGGAAGCCTGCACTCTCGGGGCGGATGGACGAGGGCCCGTTGGTAAAGAGATCGAGGCTGAACGCCGGGGCCCCTTTGACAAAAGCCTGAACGAGCAGCGCAATCAACCCCGCCAGGGCGATCAGGATCGACAGCAGGAGGAGCGCCGCGAAGATCATGTTGCGGATCACGTCGCCGCGCGGTTGGTTGCTCAGCATCGCCCGCGTCGTCGCCCTGGCGCCGGCAACCGCCAGCCGGTTGCGCGGGGCAGCTGCGCCCGGCCCGGCCATCACTCGTAGACCTCACGGTACTTGCGGACCAACCTGATGCTGATCACATTCATCGTCAGGGTGATCAGGAAAAGCAGCGAGCCAACCGCGAAGACCGACTTGTAGCTGATCGAGCCGGCCGGAATATCGCCGGTCGCAGTGACGGCAATGTAGGAGGTCATCGCCTGGATCGCTTCAACTGGGTTGAGGGTGAAGTTCGGCGTCGAGCCGGCGGCGAGGACGACGATCATCGTCTCGCCGAGGGCGCGCGAGATCGCCAGCACGATCGAGGCGACGATGCCCGAGAGCGCCGCCGGAAAGACGACTCTGGTCGACACCTCCATCTTCGTCGCGCCCATCGCGTAGGCGCCTTCGCGCAGGCCACGGGGGACCGAGGACATCGCATCCTCGGAGATCGAAGCGATGATCGGAACGACCATCAGGCCGATGCCAAGTCCGGCGGCAAGCGCCATGAACGGTTTGCCGACCGCGCCGCCGAAGAGGTCACCGGGCCAAAGCGGCTGGATGATCTGCGGCAGGATGAAGGTGACGGCGAAAAAGCCGATCGCCACGGTGGGGATGCCGGCGAGGATCTCGAGGGTCGGCTTGAGCGTCTTGCGTACCCGCGGGGTCGCGTACTCACTGAGGTAGATCGCCGACCCGAGACCGATCGGGACGGCGAACAGCATCGCCCAGATCGTGACGTTGAGAGTGCCGGCGACGATCGCCAGCACGCCGAAGCTGGGCGGCTCGAACTGGGGCGTCCAGTCGGTGCCGAAGAGGAAATCGCCGATCGGGACGACTTCGAAGAAGCCGATCGTCGGCCCAACCAGGGAGATGACGATCGCCGTCGTGGTCAGCACCGAGAGGATGCCGCAGAGGGCGAGGACGCCCTGGATCGCCTTCTCCCCATAACGGCGACTCGGGGCCTGGAGCCGGCTGGGAAGATTCCCCGCCGGCCCCGAGGCCCCGCTGCCGCCAGTGCCGATCACGTCCGTGGGTGGCGCTAGACGCCGGCCTTTTCCGCTGCTGCTTCGGACTCTTCGAGCTGTTCTTCGGTCAGCGGTACGAAGCCAACCGCTTCGGCGACGCCGGTGACGTTTTCGAGGTAGTAGTCCACGAACGCCTTCACCTCAGGCTTCTTCAGTGCCGACTCGCTCGGATAGATGAACAACGGCCTGCTGAGCGGCGAGTAGGAGCCGTCCTGGGCCGTTTCGACCGAGGGACCGACGCAGCCTTTGCCGTTGTCGACCTCGAGTGCTTTGAGCTTGCCTTCGTTCTCGGTGTAATAGGAGAAGCCGGCGTAGCCCATGCCGCCGGGAGCGCCCTCTACCCCGGTCACGGTGGCATTGTCGTTCTCGCCGACGTTGTTGTAGTCCTTGCGGGTGGCGCCCTCCTCACCGTTGATTTCTTCGGTGAAGTAGTCGAAGGTGCCGGAGTCGGTGCCAGGACCGAAGAGCGCCAGCTCCTGATCGAATTCCTCTTTCAGGCCGGGAATTTCGCTCCAGTTGGAGAGCTTCGAATCCGGGCCCCAGACGGCACTGAGCTGGTCGACGGTGAGGCAGCTGACCGGGTTTTCGTTGTTGATCATCACGGTCAGAGCGTCGGTGGCGACATGGACGTCTTTGTAGGCGATGCCTTGCTTCTTGCAGGCTTCCTTCTCTTCGGGCTCGATTTCACGCGAGGCGTCGCTGATGTCGGTTTCTCCGGCGCAGAATTTTTCGAAGCCGCCACCGGTGCCAGCGGTCCCGACGGTCACCTTTACGTCCGGGTTTTCCGCTTGGAATTCCTCAGCGATCGCTTCGGTGAGGGGGGCGACGGTGCTCGATCCGTCGATGCGGATGGAACCCGAAAGATCGCCGCCACCATTGCCGCTCGCTTCGTCGTCGCTGCTGCCGCACGCCGCTACCCCGACCGCCAGCACGGCGACGGAGGCGACGACCATGAGCCACCTAGAGCTAGTCACTCTGTCTCCTTCTCGTTTGTTCACTCCGGCTGCCGGCCCGGAGGACCGACCTCGCCGCCACACTCTCAGCGGCCTGCTGACAGCTTGTTGCCTGCTTGTAACGAAGATGTGAAAAAGATGTAAAGGACCGGAGGAGATCAGGCGACGGTGAAGGCCTCGGGAGCCGGCGTCGGATCGATGTCCGATTGTCCCTGCGAAGCCGAAGGCGGAACGACGGCGGTGCCGTCGGCCGGCTCGGGATCGAAGCGGTAGCCGACGCCGAAATGGGTGTGGATGTAGCTCCAGCTGGGCGAGAGTTTCTCCAGCTTCTGGCGCAGCTTGCGGATGAAGACGTCGACCGAACGGTCTCCGTGAGCCATCGCGTAGCCCCAGACACGCTGGTAGATCGCCTCTCGCTCGAGCACCTGCCCGGGGGAGTCGGCGAGCAGCTGCAGCAGCTCGAACTCGCGCCGGGTCAGGTCGAGGCTGACTTCGCCGACGTAGGCCTGGAAGCGGTCGGCGCGGATCTCGAGCTCACCGGCGATGACAGGGCCGGCCTCCGCCTGCGGACGGGCCCGGCGGCGACGGCGCGAGACCGCTTCGAGCCGGGCGATCGCCTCTTCGGGATGGCAGGGCTTGGTGATCCAGTCGTCGATCCCGAGCCGTAGTCCGCGGACCCGCTGGGCGACGGTCGAGCGACCGGTGCAGACGACCACTCCGAGGTCGGGCAGCATCCCGCAGACGCGCTCCAGGTAAGCCCAGGCGTCTCCGCCGAGGACGGTCGGGTCGACCAGCAGCGCATTCAGCTTCATCGCCACGAGCTCCTCAAGGGGGATCGCCCCGGCGAGCGTGCGCTGTTGCCAACCGGCAACTTCGGTGCGCTTCGCCAAGACGGTCACGAAACCGCTGTCGTCGTCGATAACCGCGAGCCTGATGGTTTGCTGCTGGTTCACCGGCCGGGCGATTGTATGCGCCACGGACGACGGGTGGGTGGCCGAAATACCTGCTTTCACAGGATTTTCACACGTCGATAGTCGTAATTTGCGGGAACGACGCCTCTACAGCCCTACCGCGCTTATCGAAATATTCACCCATTGCCGCGAGTCGATGGCCAAGATCAATCCTCACGAGACTCCTCTCTCGTCGCAAACGGCCCGCCTGCCCCGGGCCGTTTGCCTTTTCTGCAGGGCTGCTCAGAAGGTGGCGGGCCGCAGGCCGGTGGCGATGATCAGCAGAACCGCCACCCCCACCGCGAAGCGGTAGTAGACGAACGGCGCGTAGGAGGTCGTACGCAGGAGGCGGAGCAGGAAGGCGATGGCCATGTAGCCGGAGATCGCCGCGGCGAGGGTGCCGACGATCATCGGGCCGGCAACGCCGCTGGGCAGGCCTTCGTGGATCGCGCTCGCCGACTTGAAGACGGTGGCGCCGGCGACGATCGGGATCAGCAGCAGGAAGGAGAAGCGCGCGGCCGCATCGCGGTCGAGCCCCAGATAGCGGGCTGCCGTGATCGTGATTCCCGAGCGCGAGGTGCCGGGCGCAAGCGCCAGCACCTGGGCGAGGCCGATGTACAGACCGTCCTTTATCGACGACTCCTCCAGCGCCTTGCGCTGCGGCAGGCGGTCGGCCCACAGCAGCAGGGCACCGAAGACGATCAGCTGGATCGCGATCATCCACGGCTCGCCGAGGTGGTCTTCGATGAAGCCAGCGGCAACGCCGCCGGCGATCACCGCCGGCACCGTGCCGACCGCGATCGCCACGGCGAGCCGCTGGTCGGGACTCTCGATCGCCCTTGCCCGCACGGCGGCCAGGAAGCTGCTGATGAGCTGTACGACCTCGTGGCGGAAGTAGGCGATCGCGGCAACCAGGGTGCCCGCGTGCAGCGCCACGTCGAAGGTCTTGTTGAAGTGCGGGTGGTCGATCAGGAACGTGTAGTCCTGCAGCCACGGAACCAGGATCAGATGCCCCGAGGAGGAGATCGGCAGGAACTCGGTGAGCCCCTGGACGATTCCCAGCAGCAAGGCCTCTAGCTCGGACATTGGCGGGGCATCCTATGGAAGTGGCTAAAGAGAACATGAGACGCCCCGAGCGCAAGAGCCGGGCATCCCCTGCGGAAACCCGCATTGAAGCGGCCTCCAGGGTTCTTGCCGGGGGAGGGCTCCAATGTTTCCTCCGGGGATGCCCGGCTCTTGCGCTAGATTGCGATTTATGAAGCAGCTTTCGCGTCGCAGTCAGATTGTTGCCGCCCTGCTGGCGGCGCTGGCGATGCTGTTGCTTGTGGTGCCGGCTGCGTTCGCCGAGAATGGGGTTGGGCTGGCCGGGCCTACGACGGATAAGACGGTGACCTTCTTCTGCTTTGGCGTGATCGCCTTCTTTGCCGCTCTGGTCATCGTCCTGTCGCTGATTCAGGGCCGGCTGGAGAAGCGCAAGGAAATGCGCCGCAGCGACCTCGAGCGCTACAGCTGACGGCCCCAGAAGTCGCCATGCAGCGTCCTCGGTCGCTCGCGTGCAGAGCACGCCACGCTTCCTGCGTCCTTGCCTGGCAACTTCTGGGTCTCGTCAGTCAAGTCTGAAGCCGCTCAGGAGGCGCTTCTCGGTCTCGCCCTCGATCTTCGCCGCGACTTCCACCCGGCCCTCCAGCGGGGTGCCGCGGATCTTCGTCGCGAGCAGGTCGTCGACCTGAAAGATGCCAGCTGAGTTGTTGAGCTCGATCTCGATCCGCACCGGACGCTCTTCGCCGGCTTCGATCCGCACCTCGTCGACCGCGGCAGCCGAGATCGAGTGGATTCCCTCCTGCCCGGCCTCGAGCGGGAT
Organism: Solirubrobacterales bacterium; assembly: GCA_036376775.1. Lineage (GTDB taxonomy): Bacteria > Actinomycetota > Thermoleophilia > Solirubrobacterales > 70-9 > VRUE01. Next base: position 10,262 of record DASUZP010000150.1, read on the forward strand.
CCGGGTGCGGCCCTGGGCCATATCGAGCGCGTCGGCGACCCGGACCACGCCGGCCTCGAGCGTGTAGGGCTCACCCCGCCGTCGATGCCCGATGATCGAGTGCAGAATCTCTGACGCGACGATCGTTCGTTTCGGCTCCTTGTAGGAGCTCGCAAGCAGCCTCTCCAGGGCGCCGTTGGCCAGGAACAAGCTGTAGGCCTCGTGATCGGCGCGATGGATCGACATGCCGACGTCGTGCAGCAGAGCACCTCCCGCAACCACGACCTCCGCATCTCGAGCCGACATGCCGTGGTCTGCGACCACGGCAGGCTCCACCCCGGCCTTCACCAACAACCGCAGCAGACGCAGAGCGATGTTCAACACGATCTGCATATGCACCCAGGAGTGATCCGACATCCCCAGCCGTTCGGCGTGGACCTGGGTCATGTACCACCAGGCCCGCACCTGCTCGTCGCCGTTGACGGCGTTCAGAAACTGCTCCAGCTTCCGGTTCCCCCGCGTCGGCACCCGAACCCTCGCCTCAGCTATCGCCTCCTCGGGGGGCTTTCGACTTGGTCCCCGTGGATCTGGCGCCGGAACAGCGTCTTCGTTCATGTGAGCAATCGTAGGAAGGAAGTCGGGCGTCCCCGGCGGAGCCCACGTCGAATGCGGGAGAGGAGCCTGGGGGTCCCCCGCCGAGAACTTGTGAGCCGGGGGCCTAAGAGCCCTTACCCGGCGTTTCGACGCGGGTTCGCGGCGGGGGACCCCCAGGCACCTCTCCCCAGCTGCTGAGTATCAGCCGCAGACGGGCCAGGGACTGGAGCCCGACTGTGCGTACAGCAGAGCCGCTCGATAGTCCTGCTCCGCTTCGGGCGCCGCTGCCGGGTCGCCCGAGCCGCCGACCGATTCCCAGGTGCCGTAATCGAACTGGTACTTGCCCCGATAGCTGCCGTCGGACGAGACCGCAGTCGGGTCGCCGCCGGACTCGCAGGCGCCGATCGCATCGAGGGTCGCCTGCGAGACGCCGCCCGGAAGCGTGGCGAAAGCTTCGCGATGTTCGCGGCGCAGCCTGGCGCGGCGGGCTACGCGGATGCGGTGGACGCTGACGCGAATCGCCCGGTGGAAGCTCTCCACCGGACCGGTCAGCCTTACGACCTCGGCCGGCTCCGCGGCTGCGAGGCCGATCCGCTGCGATCCGCCGCCCCCGTCGGGAGCCGCGAGCGCGGCAGCCGGGACGGCAAGCGCGATCAAAAGGAGAGGAAGGAGATATGTGCGTGTGGAATATGTGCGTTTTGTGAGCAAGCGCGGAACCGTTGCGATGTTGCGGCCGCGACAAAGTGATCGCGCTCACAGAACTCACAGAGTGCGTGCCGATCTGCACGAGCTCAGGCACAAATCGCAATATGCGAATCGGCCCTTGAAAGCGATCCTGCGCGATCATCTGCCGATCGCCGGTCAGCCCCCAACCTCGCGCCTGCTCCTGGCCTGCCCCGACCGGCCCGGGCTGATCGCCGCCGTCAGCGGCTTCCTCGCCGACGCCGGCCGCAACATCGTCGACGCCGATCAGCACTCGAGCCGCGAGGGTCGCTTCTTCATGCGGATGGCCTTCGACCCCGCCCCGGAGGAGGAGCGACAGGCGCTCTACCGCCGCTTCGAGCAAGAGGTCGCCGGGCCGCTGCAGATGGAGCACCGCTTCGCCGAGTCGAGCGAGCGCAAGCGGCTGGCGATCATGGTCTCGCGCGAGGACCACTGCCTTACCGACCTGCTCTGGCGTTGGCGCAGCAATGAGCTGGGCGCCGACGTCGTCGCCGTCGTCTCCAACCCTCCCGACCACGCCGATCAGGTCGCCGCGCTGGGCCTTCCCTACCGCCACGTGCCAGTCGACGAGGGCAGCAGGGATGCGGCCGAGGAGCGGACGCTCGAGCTGCTCGACGGCGAGATCGACCTGCTCGTCCTCGCCCGCTACATGCAGATCCTCTCGGCCGACTTCCTGCACCGGGTCGGCGTGCCGGCGATCAACATCCACCACAGCTTCCTGCCGGCCTTCGTCGGAGCCGACCCCTACGCCCGCGCCCACGAGCGCGGCGTCAAGTTGATCGGCGCCACCGCCCACTACGTCACCGAGGATCTCGATGCGGGACCGATCATCGACCAGGACGTGACCCGGGTCAGCCACCGCGACGAGATCGACGACCTGATGCGGATCGGCCGCGACATCGAGCGCCTCGTCCTTTCCCGCGCGGTGATGGCCCACCTCGACGACCGCGTTCTCCTCGACGGCGCCCGCACCATCGTCTTCTGAAGCCCTGGCTGCTCAGCCAGTTTTTGCCGTTTTGCGTATGGTTGGACGATGGAGCAGGCGACGCTTTCACGGCCGGCCGCGATCGGCCGGGCCCCGTTCCCACCGGGATCCCGGTTGCCGGCGATTGCGCAGGCGATCCGCTACGTGCGCGCCCCGCTCGGCTTCCTCACGCAGCTCCAGCGCCGGCACGGCGACATCTTCTCGGTCTCGTTCCCGTATTTCGGCAAGGTCGTCTACGTCGCCGACCCGGCCCTGGTCAAAGCGGTCTTCACGGGCTCGCCGGAGCAGTTCCACGCCGGCGAGGCGAACGCCACGGTCCTCGAGCCGGCGCTGGGCCCGAACTCGGTCCTCACCCTCGACGACGCCCCACACATGCAGCAGCGCAAGCTGCTGCTGCCGCCCTTCCACGGCGAGCGGATCCAGCGCTACGGCGACCTGATCCACGAGGCCACCCTGAAGGAGATGGAGAGCTGGCCGGTCGGCGAGCCGTTCGCCCTGCGCCCGCACACGCAGCGGATCACCCTGGCGGTGATCATGCGCGCGGTCTTCGGTGTCCACGACGAGGAGCGCCTCACCCGCTTCGAGAAGCTGATCGACACCTTCGCCAGCCGGGTCAACGCGATAACCGCCTTCCCGATGCTGCGCCGCAATCTCGGCCGCTGGAGCCCCTGGACACGCTTTCTGCGCGCCCGCGAAGCACTCGACGAGTTCATCTATGAGGAGATCGCGCTGCGACGCGCCGAGGTCGAGTCCGGCGAGGAGGGGCATGACGACGTGCTCTCGCTGCTGCTCTCGGCCCGCCACGACGACGGCAGCCCGATGAGCGACGAAGAGCTGCGCGACGAGTTGGTGACGGTTCTCGGCGCCGGGCATGAGACGACCGCGACGGCCCTTGCCTGGGCGACGGAGCGGCTGCTGCGCACGCCGCGGGTGCTGCAGGCGCTGCGCGACTCGGTTGCGGCCGGCGAGGACGACTATCTCGAGGCGACGATCAAGGAGACGCTGCGCGCGCGGCCGGTGATCGTCGACGTCGCGCGCAAGCTCACCGCGGCGGCCGACATCGGCGGCTACGAGCTTCCCGCCGGGACCTTCGTCATGCCGGCGATCGCCGCGATGCACTATCGCGAGGACCTCTTCCCCGACCCGGACGAGTTCCGCCCCGAGCGCTTCCTCGACGGCAAGACCGATACCTACGTCTGGATTCCCTTCGGTGGCGGCGTGCGGCGCTGCATCGGCGCTGCCTTCGCCGAATACGAGATGCGGGTCGTGCTGAAGGCGATCTTCGAGCGCGCCGAGCTCAGCGCCCCGGATCCAAAACCGGAAAAGGTTAAGGTCCGCAACATCACCCTCGCCCCGGGCAAGGGCACCGTGGTCAGCCTCGATCGCCGGCTGCGCTAGAGGCTCTCGACCTCGGCTTCGGCCGCCTCCCATTGCGCGTAGAGCTCGGCAACCGCGCGCTTGGCGGCCGCGTGCCGATCTTCGGCCCGCTCGGCGCGGCCGGGACTCGACCAGGCTGCCGGATCCGAAAGCTCCTCCTCGAGCTCGCGCAGCTCGGCCTCGGCCTGCTCGATCCGCTCGGCGAGCCGGCCGGCTTTACGCGCCGCTTTCTTCGCCGCCCGACCGGAGTTGCGATTGGCGGCCGAGCGATCCGACTTGACCGGCTGCGCCGCCGCCTCCGCCATCGCTTCGCGTTCGTCGCGCTCGCGCTGGTAGGCCGCCCAGCCGGTCGTATAGCTGCGCAGCTCGCCGCTCTCGCAGACGAGCGTGCGGCTGCCGACCGCCTCCAGCAGGGCGCGATCGTGGGAGACGAGGACGACCGCCCCTTCGAAGGCCAGCAGCGCGTCCTCGAGGGCCTCGCGACTCTCGATGTCGAGATGGTTCGTCGGCTCGTCGAGAATCAGCACGTTGGCGCCCGAGGCGACCAGGATCGCCAGCGAGAGCCGCCGCTGCTCGCCGCCGGAGATGTCGCTGAGTTGCTTCTCGGCGTCGGAACCGGAGAAGAGGAATCCGCCGAGCAGGTCGCGTGCCTTCTGCCCGGTCAGGCCGGTCTGCCGCTGTGCGGCCTCGAGCACGGTCCCCTCCCCCGCCGCCGTGTCGGCGTGCTGGGAGAGGTAGCCGACGTGGACGTTGTGACCGAGCCGCACCGAGCCGGCAGCCGGCTCACGCTGCCCGGCCAGCGTCTCGATCAGGGTCGTCTTGCCGGCGCCGTTGGGGCCGACGAGGACGACGTGCTCGCCGCGCTCGACTTCCAGCCGGGCGTCGTCGAGCAGCGTCCGCCCCGGCACCTCGATCCTCGCCCCGACGAGCTTGAGCACCACCCGCCCTGGCCGCTCGGGCTTGACGAACGAGAAGCGCAGGTTGCGGCGATCGCGCTGCTCCGCCTCGACCCCGTCGCGCTTGATCTTGTCGATCTGTTTCAACCGCGACTGCGCCTGGCGGGCCTTGGTCGCCTTGTAGCGGAAGCGCTCGACGAAGCGCTCCATACGGGCGATCTCGTCCTGCTGACGCTCGATCGCCTTGCCACGGGCGATCTCGCGCGCGGCCTGCTCCTTGCGCCAGGCGTGCCAGGGACCGGCGAAGAAGCGCGCCCGCTTCGCCTCCAGCTCCAGCACCGAGGTGCCGACCGCCTCGAGGAACCAGCGATCGTGGGCGACGAGGACGACGGCGGCGTCGAGGTCGCGCAGGTAGCGCTCCAGCCACTCCAGCGAGGGAATGTCGAGGTGGTTGGTCGGCTCGTCGAGCAGCAGCAGGTCGGGGCGCGTCGCCAGCGCCCGGGCCAGCGAGGCGCGGGTCAACTCGCCGCCGGAGAAGGTCGAGAGCGAGCGCTCGACCTCCTCGCCGCCGAAGCCGAGTCCGCGCAGGACGGCGAGAACGCCGTCGCGCCAGCGATACCCGCCGCCGTGCTCCAACCGCTGCTGGGCGGCGGCGTAGGCGCCCAGCGTCTCCTCGCCGGCCTCGCCGTCCGACATCGCCGCCTCCAGCCGCTCCAGCTCCGCCTCCGTTTCCAGCATCTCGGTGCGGCCGGAGAAGATGTACTCGCCGAGTGAGATCTCTGTTTCACGCGGGGGGCGCTGGTCATGCAGAGCGACACGTGCCCCTTTTTGCAGGACGAGGCTGCCCGCATCTGGCGTGAGCTCCCCCGCCAGCATGCGCAGCAGAGTCGACTTTCCGGCCCCGTTGCGGCCGGAAAGCGTCATCCGCTCGCGCAGCTCGAGCTTGAAGGAGACGCCGGCGAACAGGAGTCGGCCGCCCATGTGGACGTCGAGGCTGGTTGCGGTCGCGATCGCCATCGGGGATTACGTTACGAGACAGGAGCGGGACTTACGCGAGCAACGCGATGACCCCACGGGCGATCATCAGGAGGCCTAGAGCTGATGCGACTCGTATGCCCCAGATGCGGCCGCGTTCGCTCAGCTTGTGCTTGAACCGCTCCACCGCCTTCGGCGTCCACTCCGGCGCGAAGGTATATGCAAGCAACGGGATCTCGAGCAACATCAACATGATCATGTTGAAGGCAAGGACGACGAGGACGGTCAGCGGATCGGCCAGATTCTCATCGGCGATCCGGTACAGGGCGGTGATGTAGGTGGCTCCCGGCAGGGTGAGGAGCGCGCCGACGACGAACGTGGTGCGAGCCGAGCCCCGACCGAGCGCCTGCTGCCATCGCGGCGGCCCCGCCTTGTCCTTGTCCTTTGCCGCCTTGCGCTCGCGCCGCCGCTCGACCAGCTTCCGATCGCGCCCTGAATGAAGCACGAATGCGATCACGAGCGCCAGGCAACCGAGGACGATGTCGGCACCGGGCCCGAGCGTCGCCTGCGTCGTCTTCGTCAGGCCCGCGTGGCGCAGGGCGAAGACGATGACCAGGCCGATGGTGACGCTGGTCATCGCCGCGCCGAGCAGATAGCCGAGCAGCAGCCGCTTCGGATGCGGCAACAGCAGCATCACCGTCGTCGCCGCGAGCAGCGTCGGGTAGAGGGCCGCCAGGAATGCGAGAAAGAAGACGTCGCCCACGGCGCGACCATATGGGATGTTGCGTTGTAAGGGGACCCCTTCCTCTGGATCGCCTGTTCTTTCGCAAGCTTGCTCTTGGAGGGGCGCGTAGTCTGGGTCCATGGACCGTGAGGAGCTGCGGACGACGCAGGCGCCGTTGAAGGAGCGTTACGAGCAGGAGCCTGAGGCGGCCGTGGTGACGCTGCAGGCGAGCGGCAGCCTTGGCGACGGCGTCTCTTGTTCGGTCGACACCGGGCGGGCGCTGGCCGAGGCCGGTTTGCACCCGGCATCTGGTGGCGACGGCACCCTGCTCTGCTCTGGCGACATGCTGCTCGAGGCGCTGGTCGCCTGTGCCGGGGTGACGCTGCGCGCAGTTGCGACCTCGCTCGGGATCTCTGTCGAATCGGGAGAGGTCCGTGCCGAAGGGGAGCTTGACTTCCGCGGCACCCTGGCCGTCGACCGTGACGCGCCGGTCGGCTTCCGCGCGATCCGCCTCCACTTCGACCTCGACACGAGCGCAAGCGAGGAAGAGCTGGACACCCTGCTGAAGCTGACCGAGCGCTACTGCGTCGTCTTCCAGACGCTGAGCACGCCGCCGCAGCTGTCGGCTGCGATCGAGACCGGCTAGGCAAACGATCTACATGCCTCTCGACACGAAGGCGTAGCGAGCATTTTTTATTTGGCGCGCCACCCGCGCGTCTACCAGCCCTATGGTGCCGGCATGGTTCCAGCCGAAGCCGCCGACGCTCGCGAGCTACTCGAAGCAGTAGTCGCCGCCTATGCCGTCCTCGGCGGCTCGATGGCTTATTTCAGTGGATTTCTCGCCGCCCAAGCACTCTCCGAGCGTCAACCTCCACATGTGGTTGCTCAGAAAATCAACGAAGGAATCGGCGGGGGCTTCATCAAGGGGGCCCTACCTGCGATTGCGGCCATTATCATCGTGGTGTGGAGTTGATGGAGCGCTTGACGAGTTTTCCGTGGGGTGCGCTCACAGCGAGTGCATTTTTCACTGCGCTTGCGCTTATCGCGATCTATGTCTTCAGTGCCCCAGCCTGGACTCTGCTACCCATCACCCTGACTGGAGGGACGCTTCACCTGGAGATGTGCTCCTGGGTCGAGCGTCGGCACGGACACAGGAACTGACCGCTAGACGAAATGCTTGGCGGCGATCTGGTCGATCGTGCCCTTGGTCCGGATCGTGGTCGGGCCGAGGATGATCGCGAGTGCCTTCAGGTCGAGCTCGGATTCCGAAATGCCGCCGTCGGGGAGCCAGTAGAGCTCGCGGCGCTCAATCGCAAGGCGGTCCTCGTCGGTCGACAGAGCCAGTGCCTTCCTGCGAGCCGCAGCGCTCGGCGCCTTCGTCAGCATCCCTATCTGGAGCTTGCCCTTTGAGGCGGCGACGTGCTTCGGGTCAAAGGGCTCGTGCGCGGCGATCTTCTTCAATTCCTTCGCCGAGCGCAGGAAGACGGGAACCTCGTAACCGAGCGCGTCGGCGAGACCGTCTTCGAGTCGCGCGGCGAGCTTCGCCGGCGATTCCCCATCGGCGCCGAAAATCACGTTGCCGCTGGCGCGAAAGGTGGCGACCTGCTCACACTTCAGCGCCTCGAAATGAGAGCGCAGGTCGGCGTTGGCGATCCGGCGGCCACCCAAGTTCATTCCCCTCAAAAAGGCGACATACCGGTCCATTGCTCGATGGAGGCGGCCGGAATCGAACCGGCGTCTCTGGCCGTAGCGCGAAGGCTTCTACAGGTTTAGCCGGCGCTTGATTCTCGTCTCCCGGGGTCCGCGCCGGCGGGCACTGCGGGAGATAAAGCCCTCTGAAATGTCCCCTGGCGGACGGGGCGATCCGCCCGGGTAAGCCCGCAATTGAAGCCGGTGCCCCCCTCCGCGGGCGGGAGAGGGCCGACTCTCACTCACTTAGATCTAACTAAGCAGCGAGGGCGAACTCATGGTCCGCACGTATTGGTTGGTGCCGGGGTTTAACGAGGCCTCCGGCAACCTCGACCTGCAACCATTCGCACGGACCGACCAGATCGAAGCCTGTCGCCCCCGTGCTATGTGACATCGATTGTACGGTGTCCGGGTAGGGATGCCCTTGAGCGCGGAGTGAACAAGCGTGCATATCTGATTCTTCGCGCCGTGAGCGGAGCGCGAAATTAATGTCCAGCAAGAAAGAATTCGACGCGATCGTGATCGGCGCCGGCGCGCCGGGCGAGGTCTGCGCCGGGCGCCTGGCCGACGGCGGACTCTCGGTGGCGATCGTCGAGAGCCACCTCGTCGGCGGCGAGTGCTCCTACTACGCCTGCATGCCGTCGAAGGCCCTGCTGCGCCCCGGCGAGCTGCTGGCGGAGGCCCGCCGCGTGCCTGGGGTCGATGCGGCGGTGACCGCAGAGCTCGATTCGCAAGCCGTCCTCGACCGCCGCGACGAGGTGATCCACGACCTCGACGACTCGGGGCAGCTTCCCTGGCTGGAAGAACGCGGCATCGAGCTCTTCCGCGGCGAAGGGAAGCTCGAAGGCGAGCGGCGCGTCGCCGTCGGCGCGGAGCTGCTGATCGCCCGCCGTGCAATTGTCCTCGCCAACGGCAGCGGCGCCGCGATGCCGCCGATCGACGGGCTCGACTCGGTCCGCACCTGGAACAACCGGGACGCAACCACTTCGAAGCGCGTGCCGGGGAGCATGGTCGTCCTCGGCGGCGGCCCGGTCGGCTCCGAGCTGGCCCAAGCCTGGTCGACCCTTGGGACCGAGGTCACGCTGGTCGAGGGCGAGAAGCGGCTGCTGCCGCGCGAGGAGCCCTTCGCCGGCGAGCAGGTCGCCGCCTCGCTGCGCGACTCCTACGGGATCGACGTGCGCACCGGGGTGCTGGCCGAGCGGGTCTCGGCGGCCGGCGCAGGAGTCGCGGTCGCACTGAACGACGGCAGCCGGCTGGAGGCCGCCGAGCTCCTGGTGGCGATCGGCCGCGTCCCCCGGACCAAGCAGATCGGCCTCGAGTCGGCCGGGGTCGAAGCCGGCGAGCACGGCTTCCTCGAGACCGACGGCAGGCTGCGGGTCGGCGGGCGCGACTGGCTCTACGCCGTCGGCGACGTCAACGGCCGCTCCCTCTTCACCCACATGGGCAAGTACCAGGCCTGGGTCGCTGCCGAGAACATGCTCGGCCGCGAGGTCGAGGCGATCGCCGAAGGCCTCGGCTCCCCCCGGGTCACCTTCACCGACCCCCAGGTCGCCGCGGTGGGCAAGACCCTCGCCCAGGCCGAAGAGGCGGGCATCGACGCGCGCGCGGTAGACGTGCCCACCGACAGCACCGCAGGCGCCAGCTTCCAGGGCAAAGGCACCGGCGGCACCTCGCGCCTGGTCGTCGACCAGGCAAACAAGACGATCGTAGGCGCCACCTTCACCGGCTTCGAGACCGCAGACTTCCTCCACGCCGCGACCGTCGCAATCTTGGGAGAAGTGCCCCTAGATCGGCTACGCCACGCGGTCGCCGCCTACCCCACGCGCAGCGAGATCTGGCTAAAGCTTCTAGAGCAATACGAACGCTGAGCGGGCCCTGCGCCCTCGGGTGCCTCCCGCGGGTGCCTCGCGAAGCGGCGCACCGGCGAGTGATTCAAGCCGCGAAGCGGCTCCAACATAGTGAGCGAAGCGAACACAGGCACCCGCGGGAGACACCCGAGGGCGCAGGGCCAAGTCAGACCCGCGAACGCCGCTTCAGATCTTCCGCGAACTCCCGCGGCAAGCCCGGAATCTCGTCCAATTCGTCGATCGACTGGAAACGACCGACCCGCTCGCGGTGGGCGAGTAGGCGCGTCGCCTGGGTCACCGAGAGACCGTGGGCCCGGAGCTGCTCGAAGCTGACGTTGTTGAGTTCGATCGTCTCCCCCGGCTGCGCCGCCACAGACGGCGGCGGCTGGGGTGACGCCGGCTGGCCAAGCTGGGGCTCGGACGGCAGCGCGGGTGGTGGACCGGGCTGTGGATCGGGTTGGGGCGTCGGGGGCTCGGGGATCGGCGGTTGAGGGATGGGTGCCGGGGGCGGCTGCGGGGTCTGCGGCTGCGGTGAACCCTGCAGCGGGGATCCCGGCGACAGAGTCTGGGGATTCGGCGACGGCGCGCCCCCACCCTGCAGCGAACCGAGCACGGCCTGCTCCGCTTCGGTCGCGCGGCGCTCGGCCTCGCGGGCGCGCTCCTCGGCCTGGGCGACGCTCGCCTCGATCTCGCGCAGGCGTTGCTGGCGCTCAATCTCCTGCGCTTTCAGCTGCGCGAGGCGCTCCGCCTCGGCCGCGCGCCGTTCCGCTGCCTTGGTCCTCTCCTCGATCTGGCGCAGACGCTCCTGCGCTTCGGCCAGCGAGCGCTCCTGCGCTTCCTGCTCCTGGTGCAGTCGCTGTTCGGCCGTCTGCAGATCCGGTGCCGGCGCTGCCACCGGGGGTGGCTGCGGTGGCGAAACGGCTGCCATGCTCTGCGTCGTCTGCCCCGCCTCGGCTTGGCTGCGCCGAACCTCGGCCTCGCGCTGCAGGCGTTCGGCCTCCTCGATGCGCCGGTCGGCCTCGGCGCGGATCCGCTCCTCCTCGCGCTGAATCTCGGCCACCTTGTCCTGCACGCGCTGTTCGGCGACAGCGGGGTCGTATCCCCCTGGCGGCGGCGGGGGGGCCGGGGGCGGCGCCGGCGGGGGAGGCACAGGTGCGGGTGACGGCGGAACCGCCGCCGTCGGAGTCGGCGGGGGAGGCACCGGTGGCTGTGGCGGAGCAAGCGGGGGCTGCGTCTGCGCGGCCGGCTGGCCGGGCGCAGCCTGCGCCTGCTGGGGGGTCCCCCCGCTCTCCTGCTCGAACAGCGCCCGCTCCTGCGCCGCACGCGCCGCTGCGAGCTCGCGCTCGGCCTTTGCCGCTTCCTTCTTGGCGCGCCGCCCGGAGGGCCCGCCCGCGCCGGGCTTGCTGCGTCGCTCGGACCGTTTTTTCGCCCGCTCCTCGCGGCGTCGCTTCGCCTCTTCGCTGCGACGTTTGCGATGTTCGCCGCGGGCCGCACGCTGCTGCTCGCGCGCCAGCTTGCGCTTCTCCTTCGCATTCCGCGGCTGAGCGGCGGCCGGCGGCGGCGAGGACACGCCGGCCTGCGGCGCCGCGGGCAGCGGCGCCTGCGCCGTCGGTGGAGGCGGAGGGGGAGTTCCGACAGCGGTCGGCTCCTTCTTCGCCTTGTCCTTACTGCGTCGCTGGACGATGCTGATCGCCAGCAGGAGAAGAAGGATCGCCACCACCAGGCCGGCGACGAAATACTCGACGTTGTCGCTGACGAAGTCAGCCATGAGGCCCGACGCTACCTCATCCGGCCCTTGAATTCGCGCTCGACCTCGCGACGCACGTCACGGTCCGCGATCTCGCGTCGCCGGTCGCGCCCCTCCTTGCCCCGGGCGAGCGCCAGCTCCACCTTCGCCCGCGCGCCCTTGAAGTAGATCCGGGTCGGGATCAGGGTCAGACCGCGCTCCGCGGTCTTGCCGACCAGGCGCTCGATCTCGGCTCGGTGCAGGAGCAGCTTGCGCGGTCGCTCCGGCTCGTGGTTCTCGCGGCTGGCCGGCTCGTAGGGCGGGATATGGAGGTTGCGCAGCCAGACTTCGCCATCGTCGATCACGGCGTAGGCGTCGGTCATCTGGGCCTTGCCGTTGCGCAGCGACTTGACCTCCGAACCGCGCAGCACCACCCCGGCCTCGACCTTCTCGAGCCACTCGAATTTGTGTCGTGCGCGGCGGTTGGTGGCGACGTCGCCGGAGGCCGGATCGCGCTTCTTCTTGCCCTTCTTAGCCATCCACGGGCTCCAGATCGGCCCGCCCCCGGGCCGCTTCGACGCCGCTTACCTGGACGGATATCGGGTCGCCCAGCTGTAATTGTCGCTTCGACTCCTGGCCGACCAACGCCGTCTCGCTCTCGTCCAGCTCAAAGCGCTCGCTGCCGCCCAGGCGGCGGGCCGGCAGGAAACCTTCGTAGACGTCGCCGAGCTCCCCGCCGAAGCCGACGAAAGCACCGGCGCGGATCAGGCCGGACACCTCCCCCTCGAACTCCGTTTCCGCGCCCCGCTCGCGCAGCTCGCGCTCGAGCAGGAAGGCGGCGCAGATGTCGTCGGCGCGGTGCTCGATCCGCATCGACTCGCGCTCGCGCTCGCTGCAGTGCAAGGCGACCTCGCGTGCTTCGGCGGGGCTCGGCGCCGGCTCGCCCTCCCCCAGCGCCGCCAGCAGAGCGCGGTGGACGATCAGGTCGGGGTAGCGCCGTATCGGCGAGGTGAAATGGCAGTAGGCGGCGCTGCCGAGCCCGGCGTGGCCGCTGTTGCGGTCGCTGTACTGGGCCTGTTTGAGGGAACGCAGCACGAGCGATGTATACGCCGCGCGGCCATGCCCGCGTCGGGCCGCCTCCTTCGTCACCAGGCGGCTCGCCTCGGCGGCCAGCCCTGCGGCCTCCGCCGGCGCCGGCGTGCCCCGCAGTGGCGGCGTCGGGATCTTCAGCCGGTGCAGTTGCGCGATCAGCCGCTCGATCCGGGGCGGGTCCGGCCGGGCGTGGACCCGATAGATCGTCGGCACCCGCTTGCGCTCCAGGAGCTGCGCCACCTGCTCGTTGGCGAGGATCATCAGCCGCTCGATCAGCCGGTGCGACTCGGTCTGGGCGACGCCGCGGGCGCCGACCACGCCACCGCGCGAGTCAAAGCGGAACTCGGGCTCGAAGGACTCGACGTCGAGGCTGGTCGCGCCGCGCCGCTCGCCCAGCGCCGCGGCGGCCTGACGGGCGATCGCCAGCGACTCGGCGACCGCCTCCGGCGCTTCGGCGCGGGCGGAGAAGATCACGTCGAGTTCGTCGTAGTCGAGGCGGGCGTCTGAGCGGATCCGGCTGCGGTAGAAGGCGGCGGCGCCGGGTCGCCCGTCGGGACCGAGCTCGATCTCCGCCGTGACGGCGAGGCGCTCGACCCCCGGCGCCAGGCTGCACGCCCCCTCGCTCAAGGCGTGCGGCAGCATCGGCTCGACGGCGCCCGGCGCGTAGGTGCTGTTGGCGCGGCGCAGCGCCTCGCGGTCGAGCGGGGAGCTTGGCGGTACGTGAGCGGCGACGTCGGCGATATGGATCCAGAGCCTGGTGCCGTCGCCCTCGCGTCGGGCGGAGACCGCGTCGTCGAAGTCGCGCGCAGTTGCCGGGTCGACGGTGAAGGTCGGAAGATCGGTCAGGTCGCGGCGCGGGCCGCTGCGCGACTCCGCCGCCGCGCCGGCCGCGGCCGCGTCGAGCTCGAGCGGGGCACGGAACCCGCGCCCGCCCAACTCCTCGCGCAACAGCGCCTCGACCGCATCGCGCGCCGTCTTCGGCGCCTCGCGCCGCCCGCGCCCCCGCTGGCGCTCCCGGTAGTAGCGCCAGTCTCGCTCAGCCACCGCCGCACCTTCCGGTGCGCTTTTCCAACCCATGCGGTGGGAAAGGCGCACCGGAACTCATCGTTCGGCCGCCAGCAGCTCCTCGGCGCGCGCGAGGGCCTCGTCCCGTGCGGTCCCCGGCAGGTCCCGAACCCTCACATCCGGGTGGATTCCCCTGCCGGCCAGGTTGGTCCCGTCGGGAGTGAAGTACTCGCCCACCGTCAGCTTCAGCGCTCCGCCGTTGGAGAGGTCGATCTCCTGCTGGAAGACCCCCTTGCCGTAGGAGCGTGTTCCGACCGTCTTCGCATCGGCATCGTCGGCCAGCGCCGCGGTGAGGATCTCCGCCGCAGAGGCGGTGTTGCGGTCGATCAGGACGACGATCGGCAGCGACGGCAGGTTGCCGCCCTTGGTCTTGTAGACCGCGTGCCCCTGGCTGCGCGAGTCGGTCGAGACCACGGTTTCGCCCTTGGGCAGGAAGATGCTCGCGTTCAGGACCGCCTCCTCGAGCAAACCGCCGCCGTTTCCCCGTAGGTCGAGGACGAGGCCCTGCGCCCCTTCTCGCTGCAGCTTGCGCACCGCCCGGCGCAGCGCCACATGGGCGCCTTCGCTGAAGGTCGCAAGGCGCGCGTAGCCCAGTTTCCTGCCGTCAACCGTCTCCAACTTGCTGCCGACCACCGGCAGCGAGATCTGCGCGCGGGTGAGCCGCACCTGTCGCGTTTTGCCGCTCTTGGGATCGCTCACGCCGAGCGTCACCTCGGTCCCTTCCGGGCCCTTGATCTTGGCGGTGGCGGCGTCGGAGTCGAGGCCGACGATCGAGCTGCCGTCCACAGAGACGATCGTCTCACCGACCTCGATCCCCGCCTCTTCGGCCGGCGAGCGCTTGAAGACCTGCGCCACGTGCAGCCCCTGCTTCGTCGCGATGACGTTGAGGCCGACCCCGGAGAAGCGGCCCTCGATTTCCTCGTTGAAGCGGGCCAGCGCTTCGGGCGAGAAGTAGTCCGAGAAGCGGTCGCCGTTGCTACGCCTCAGACCACGCACCATGCCCTGCAACGACGAGTTGATCAGCGCACTCTGCGCCACCGGCCGGTAGTAATTGTCTTCGATCAGCTCGCTCGCTTCGGCGGTGAGGCCGGCCGATTCGTCGACGAAGAGGTCGCGCAGGACCGGCGGCATCTTCGCCGGGTGGCCGCCGATCCAGAGGCCCGCGGCAAGCATCGCGAGCAGCACGGCCGCGAGACCGAGCGTGCGCGCCACGCTCACGAAAGCACTAGACCTTGAGGAAGCGGCGCAGGGTGACGCCGGAGCCGACCGCCGAGACCAAGACCGCGGCAGCGAAGAGGATCGCCACCAGAGCGGGGAAGGACAGCGTCGTGCTGTTCTGGGCTGCGAGGAAGCCGATGCTGTCGCTCAGCGGGTCGACGATCGTCAGCTTGCCCAGCCACAGGACAAGTATGGCTATCAGGCCGCCGAAGAAGCCGACCACGACCCCCTCGATCATGAACGGCCAGCGGATGAACCAGCGGGTGGCGCCGACCAGGCGCATCACCTCGACCTCGCGCCGCCGGGTGTAGATCGAGAGCCGGATCGTGTTGCCGACCAGCATCAGCGAGGCGATGATCAGCAGCGCCGTGATCACGGTAAGGACGATCTTGAGCGCGCTCGTCACCTGCTCGATCTTCTTCGAGTCTTCCTGGCGATCGAAGACGTCGGAGACGATCGACGAGATCGGCTGCGGCTTGCCGTTGGGACCGGGTGGCGTCACCGCCGCCCGCACCGAGTCGAGGTTGCTCGCATCGTCGGCCTTGACCTGGAAGTTCGCCGGCAGCGGGTTCGAGTGCAGCTGGGTGAGCAGTTCGCTGCTCTTCTCCTTACCCAGGTCCTGCGTGAGTTCGTGCAACGCCTCTGACTTGGTGATCAGCTTCACCGAGGAAACGTGAGGGATCGCCAGCAGCTGGTCTTCCAGCTTGGCGATTTCGGGCTCGGTCGCGTCGTCGTAGATCGCCACCCTGAACTCGAGGCTGTCGCGGACCTGGTCGCTCTTGGCCTGGGTGGTCTGGAAGATCGGGATCAGCACACCGAGCAGGATCACGGTGACGACCGTGGTTACGACCGCCGCCATGCTCGGCGCACCGTTGCGGCGCAGCGCCCGGAATGCCTCTTGGGTGAAGAAGAGAAGTCGTGACATTGCTCGTCAGAAGAGTGAGTCGTGGGCGTGGCCGTTGGTCTGCCCCTCGGGGCCGACTCCCATCTCGGCCCGCATGCGCAGGCCGAACTCGGAGGTCGACTCCTCGGTGTAGCCGCCGCTGACCTCGTCGCGGACGACGCGGCCCTCGTAGAGCTCGATCACGCGGCGGCGCATGTTGTCGACCATCTCGCGGTCGTGGGTGACGACGACGACCGTCGTGCCGGTCTTGTTGATCCGGTAGAGCAGCTGCATCACGCCGATCGAGGTGACCGGGTCGAGGTTGCCGCTGGGCTCGTCGGCGAGCAGCAGGGGCGGGTGATTGACGAAGGCGCGGGCGATCGAGACGCGCTGCTGCTCGCCGCCGGAGAGCTCGTCGGGGTAGCTGTGAAGCTTGGTGGAAAGGCCGACCAGGCGCAGGATCTCCGGCACCTGGCGGCGGATTTCGCCGCGATGGGCACCGATCACCTGCAGCGCGTAGGCGACGTTGTCGTAGACGGTGCGGTCGGGCAGCAGCTTGAAGTCCTGGAAGACGGTGCCGATGTTGCGCCGCAGATGGGGAGTCTTCTTCTCCGACATCGCGCCGATGTCGCGGCCGGCGATATGGACGCTGCCGTCGGTCGCCTCGAGCTCGCGGATCAACATCTTGATCAGGGTCGACTTGCCGCAGCCGGTGGGGCCGACCAGGAAGACGAACTCGCCGCGGTCGATCGCCAGCGAGACGCGGTCTAGCGCCATGTGGCCGCCCGGGTAGACCTTGGTCACATCGCGCATCTCGATGATCGGCGCGCCGCCCTTGCGGTTGCGCTGCAGCGGCGGTTCTCCGCCCCTCTTCTTCTTTCTGCCTATGGCCATACGCGCGGGATCCTTCTCCGGCTACAGGGTGACTCCTGCGCATCGAGTCGCGCGCAACACCCCGCCCAAGAAAAGAATGTGCGGCAGTTTAGCGATTTGTTAGCAGTTGCTCTTATTTTGAGCCCGTGGCAGGTGCATAGGCACATCTCTTTTAATCAATCCTGTTGCACGACTGAAGCGGACATGCGAGGGTTGCCGCAGCGCAGCGGGTGGCGCTCTTCGATGAACGGCAAGCCGACAGCAGAGTCCGAAGGCGATAAAAAGCGCCCGAAATCGGTCTACGCCAGAGAGAACGCGGCGAGGGACATCAGAAGCGGCTTCGGCGAGAGCCTCGATCGAGCCGTGGGGTCAACCGGCAAAGTGCTGGCGACGCTGGCCGGGTTCGGCGTCTTCTTCGTCGCCGCCGGATACTTCGTCGAGTGGCAGCGTTTCAGGAGGGGAGGGTTGCCGCCCGAGGAGGTGGTCCCGCTTCTGCCCAGGGATCAGATCGCCGCTGCGGGGGTCAGGGAGCTGGCGATCTCGGCGCTTTTCATCGCCCTCTCCCTCGGCCTGCTCGGCTTCGTCCTGGTGAAAGTCGCCAAGTGGACCGACGGCAGGAGCTGCTGGCTCTGGCGCAAGGTGAACGCGGCTCTCTCGCGGGAGGCCGGCTTCCCCACTGCCGTAATCGCGATCTTTACGCTGCTGCTCGTCCCCTTCGATTTCTTCGGCCTGCTCGTCGTCGTGATCGTCGCCGGGCTGCTCTTCTACGGCCTGCGTCTTGTCCGCGAGTTCCTCGAAGCGGGGGACGGCGCCCACTTTCCGCTCTGGCGCCTCACCCTTGCCGTTGCACTGGCGACGTTCGTGCTCAGCGTGGCGCGGCAGGCGGAGTTCCCCGAGCGACGCCCCGATGCGGTCGTGATGCTCGTCGACGGCGACGAAGTCAAGGGCGAATACCTGGCCAGCGATTCGGCCAAGGTGCTGTTGAGGGAAAAGGCGACGAGCGACAGCGTCCAGTGCGAGCTGACGAAAGAAAAATGTGTGGTGAGATGCGATCACCGTCGCCTCTGCATCCGGGAATGCAGACTCGATCGGCAGCGCTGCGACCGTCCACGACTGATCGTCGTGCCGGCCGGCGAAGTGAAGGAAGTCCATGTGACCCAGTCGCCCTGGCTACTCCGCCAAAACTCCTCTCTTCTGGATCACATCATCGATCCGTTTGCGCCCAGCTTCGAATTCAGATGCATCCCGCCGGAATGCCGGTGGGAAGGCGAGGTCCGCGTCGGCCTGTCTTCCTATCTCTAGGCCAGCGCTGCTTCGACCGCGGCGACGATACTCGCCGAGTCGATGCCGGCCGCGGCGAGCAGCGCCTCGGGCGGGCCGCTGCCGGGACGTTCGCTGACGGCGAGACGAACGAGAGGCGTGCCTGCGGCGGCTTCGGCGAGGACGCCGGCGACGGTCTCGCCGATGCCGCCCTCTGCCCAGTGGTCCTCGACCGTGATCAGCGCCTCCGTCTCGCTTGCGGCGGTGAGGATTGCCGCGGCGTCCACCGGCTTGACCGAGTAGAGGTCGATCACCCGCGCCGCGACCCCTTTGCCGGCCAGCTCGTCGGCAGCCGCGAGGCATTCGCGCAGGGTGATGCCGGCGCCGATCAACGTCACCTGGTCCTCACCACCGGCGCGGACCGTGCGGCTGCCGCCGATCTCGAAGGTCTCGCCGGCCCCGTAGAGCACCGGCGTCGCCTCACGGGTGGTGCGCATGTAGCTGACGCCGCGGTGCTGTCGCATAGCGTCGAGCAACTGCACTGCCTGGTTGGCGTCGCTCGGGTAGAGCACGACGCTGCCGTAGACGGCGCGCAGGGAGGCGATGTCTTCGAGCGCCATCTGCGATGGCCCGTCGGGGCCGATCGAGACGCCGACGTGGGAGCCGCAGAGCTTCAGGTCGGCGTCGGAGATCGCCCCCATGCGGACGAAGTCGTAGGCACGGCTGAGGAAGGCGCCGAACGAGGAGGCGAAGGGCTTCCAGCCGCGCGTCTGTAGGCCGACCGCAGCGGCGACCATCTGCTGCTCGGCGATGTACATCTCGAAGAAGCGATCGGGGTGCTTGGCGGCGAAGCGTTCGGCGTAGGTCGAGTTACCGACCTCGCCGTCGAGCGCGACGACTTTCTCGTCGATCGAGCCGAGCCAGGCGAGGGCGTCGCCGTAGGCGGCGCGCGTCGCGACCTTCTCGCCGACCCCATAGGCGGGTCGCTCGACCGCAGCCCGCGAGACCTCATACGGACGCGGCTCCGGCGGCGCCTGCACCTCGACCCGCAGCGAGCGGATCCCACCGAGCTCCTCGACCGCCGCCTCCGGGTCTGCGAGCGGCTTGCCGTGCTGGTTCGGCTGGTCCTCGACTGCGGCCACGCCGGAGCCCTTCTTGGTGCGGGCGAAGATCACCGCGGGGGCGTCGGCGTCGAGGGCGCTGGCGTAGGCGGCATCGATCGCCTCCAGGTCGTGACCGTCGATCTCCTGCACGTCCCAACCGCAGGCGGCGGCACGGGCCGCCAAGGAGGAGGTGTCCCACTCGTGCATGGTCGGGCCACGCTGGCCGAGCCGGTTGACGTCGACGATCGCGATCATGTTGTCGAGACCGGCGTGGCCGGCGTGCTCGAAGGCCTCCCACATCGAGCCCTCGGCCAGCTCGGAATCGCCGCAGAGCACCCAGACGCGGAGGTCCGCCGCCTCGAGCCGCTTACCGGCCAGCGCGATCCCGACCGAGATCGGCAGGCCCTGGCCGAGCGAGCCGGTCGCCACGTCGACCCAGGGAATTTCGGGCGTCGGGTGGCCCTGCAGGCGCGAGCCGAATTCGCGGAAGGTGAGCAGCTCCTCGTCGTCGATCGCCCCCGCCAGCTTGTACATGCCGTAAAGCAGCGGCGAGGCATGGCCCTTGGAGAAGACGAGGTGGTCGTTCGCCGTGTTCTCCGGCGCATCGAAGTCGTAGCGCAGATAGCGGCTGAGCAGGACCGCCATCAGATCGGCCGCCGACATCGAGGAGGTCGGATGGCCCGAGCCGGCTGCGGCTGCAGCACGGACCGAATCGACGCGGAGCTGCTGCGCCAGCTCGTGCAGCTGCTCGCGATCCACCGCGGTCTCGGGGGTGGCCTGGGACATGGACCGGACTTTATCTGGGACTAACCGATCGCGACCATGCGCTCGATCGGCACCCGCGCCCGCTCGGCGATCTCCGCCGGGACGCTGACCTCGAACTTCATCTCGCGCAGCGAGTCGCGCAGCTTCGGCAGGGTGATCATCTTCATGTACTTGCAGTAGGCCATCCGGTTTGCCTCGATCAGGCTGGCGCCCGGAGCGGCCTGCTGCAGGGGGTGAAGCATGCCGTTCTCCGTGGCGACGATGTACTCGCCGCCGGGCCGCTTCTGCACGTGGTCGAGCATCTGCCCGGTGGAGAGCATGTGCACGCCCTCCTCCTCGACTTCGCCCGCGGCGACGAACTCCATCACCTGGGTGACGCAGCCGCACTCGGGATGGACGAGGAACTCGGCGTCGGGATGGGCGGCGCGCTGCGCCTTGATGTCGTCGGGCCGGATGCCGGCGTGGACGTGGCACTCGCCTGGCCAGACGTGCATCGAGTGGCCGGTCTCCCGCTCGACGTAGGCGCCGAGCCACATGTCGGGACCGAAGAGGATCTCGGTCTCGGCTCCGTGCTCGCGACGGATGTGTTCGACCACCTTGACCGCGTTGGACGAGGTGCAGCAGTAATCGGTCTCCGCCTTGACCTCGGCCGAGGTGTTGACGTACATGACGACGACCGCATCGGGGCTGTGGCGCGCCTTCCACTCGCGCAGTTCGTCGGCAGTGATCGCGTCGGCCAGCGAGCAGCCGGCATCGAGGTCGGGGATCAGCACGGTCTTCTGCGGCGAGAGGATCGAGGCCGTCTCGGCCATGAAGTGGACCCCGCAGAAGGCGATCGTCGAGGCGCCCGCCGCGGCCGCCTGCCGCGAGAGCCCGAGCGAGTCGCCGGTGTAGTCGGCGACATCCTGGACCTCGGGCACCTGGTAGTTGTGGGCGAGGATGACGGCGTCGCGCTCGCGGGCCAGCTCGCGCACCTCGCGCGCCATCTCCTCGACCTCCTCGGGCGAGAGGTCGAGCATCGGGACCGGCTCGTTGATCGTCGGCAGCTCTCTCATTATGTTCGCTGGCATGGCCTGGGCCTGAGTCCAGTCGAATGAATGCAACTTCGAAGTTTACCCCCTCTGGATCATGGCCCCGACCGCGGGTCCTGTCAGGAGGGGAGGGGGTGTTAGCGGACTCACCCGTCCGAACACCCCCTCCCCTCCTGCCACCCGCGGGAGAGGCCAAGGGGGCAGACTTCTCATATGCCTGAGCTGCCGGAGGTTGAGATCACTGCAAGGAGATTGAACGCTGCGCTGCGGGGGGCTTCTGTGGAATCGGTGCTGGCGCCGGGGATGAACGTGATGAAGACCTTTGAGCCTTCGCTTGAGGAGCTGGTCGGGCGCGGAATCACCAGGGTCCGGCGTGTGGGGAAGATGCCGGTGGTCGAGTTCGGCGAGCTGGCGCTGTTGATCCACCTGATGTCCGCCGGACGGTTGCGGGTCTTCGAGAAACGGGCGTCGCTCAAAGACCGCGCCTCGCGGGTACTGGTGCGCCTTGAGGATGGGCGCGAGTTGCGCCTGCGCGAGTTCGGCACCAAGCAGCGCGCATGGGCGAAGCTGCTGACGACGGAAGCGGTCGAGGACGACGAGGCGGTCGCAACGCTCGGGCCGGAAGCCTGGCCCCCACCCTCACTCGAGACCTTTGCCACGGCGATAGACCAGCCGCGCCACCTGCATCCGCTCCTCCGCCACCAGCGCGACATCGCCGGCATCGGCCGTTCCTGGGTCGACGAGGTCCTCTGGGAGGCGCGGCTGTCCCCCTTCAAGCAGGGCTCCGAGCTGAGCGAGGAGGAGGTCGAGCGGCTGCACGCCGCCCTCCACGTGCTCGGCGACGCGATCGAGCACTACGAGGAGACGCTCGGCCCCGACCTGCCCGACAAGCTGCCGATGCCGCTGAAGGTCCACAAGCGCGAGGGCGAGCCCTGCCCGCGCTGCGGCATAACGATCGAGGCCGTCTACTTCGCCGAGCACCAGACCAACTACTGCCCCAAAGAGCAGACCGCCGGCCGCGTGCTCAAAGACCGCCGCCTCTCCCGCCTACTCAAGTAGCCGCGGGACGTGCCGGTGATCGAACACCCATACGGACCTTCGATCACCGGCACGTCCCAGCCGGACTAGATGGGTTCAATCAGGAGACTGAAGTCGAGAACCGGCGCCGAGTGGGTCAGGGCGCCTACCGAGATGAAGTCGACGCCCGTCTCGGCGACAGCCCTGATCGTTTCCAGGTTGACGCCTCCGGACGCCTCCAGCATCGGTGCGCCCTCGCCGCCCCGCTCCTCGTCACGCAGCTTCACCGCCCCGCGCAGCGTCCCGGTGTCCATGTTGTCGAGCAGCAGTCGATCGGCGCCGGTGCCAAGCGCGTAGGCGACCTCGTCGAGGTTGCGGCACTCGACCTCGACCGGCAGCTCGGGGTGTGCGGTGCGGGACGCATGCACCGCTTTGGCCAGGCCACCCGCCAAAGCAATGTGATTCTCCTTGATCAGGACGGCGTCGAAGAGGCCGATGCGATGGTTCTGCCCCCCGCCGGCCACCACCGCCGCCTTCTCCAACGCCCGCAGACCCGGCGTCGTCTTGCGCGTGTCGAGGATACGGGCGCCGGTGCCGGCAACCGCCTCGACGAAACGCGCGGTCAGCGTCGCTACGCCGGAGAGATGGCCGAGGAAGTTGAGTGCCGTGCGCTCGGCGGCCAGCAGCGCCCTCGCCGACCCGCTTGCCAGCAGGACCTCGGCCGGCACCTCCTCGCGCCACTGGCCCTCGACCACGAGGTTGTCGACGTCCTCCACCCCGCACTGCCGCATCGCCTCGGCAACGGCGGCAAGGCCAAAGACGACGCCCGACTGCTTCTGCACGATCCGCGCCCGCCCGCGCGCCCCCTCCGGCACCGTCGCCGCCGAGGTGACGTCGCCCGCGCCTACGTCCTCGGCGAGCGCTCGAGCAACCAGCTCTCGAAAATCGGCCACTCCGTCACCCTAGTCGAGCAACGCCAGCCACTTATAAGAGGGCCGAATGCCCCTCCCCAGGAGGCTCAGGGAACCACGTATTGAAGCTCGGAAGCGACCTGCCGCGCAACGGCCTCATGGGGA